>JANOGB010000468.1:0-7079 GCA_031413955.1 Planctomycetota bacterium
CGCCGCGCCCATCTGCGCCGCGCGTACGCCCGCGTCCCTTCACCGGGTTGCTGGCGGTGTTCCTGAAGGAGCTCGTGCACGTGCGCCGCGAGCGCTCGACGCTGTTTTTCCTGTTCGTCATCCCGGTGCTGCAGACGGTGCTGTTCGGCTACGCCATCCGCACCGAGGTCGAGCACGTGCCCACGGTGCTGTTCGATCTGGACGGGCGCACGAGCGCGCAGGAGCTGGTCGAGGCGCTCGAGAACACGCGTGTGCTGGACGTGACCGAACGCGTGCACGATCAGGAGTCGTTCGAGCGCGCCCTGCGCTCGGGGCGCGCCAAGGTCGGTGTGCGCATCCCCGCTGAGTATTCCGACGAGCTCCTGGCCGGACACAGCGCCAGCGTGCAGGTTCTGGTCGACGGCAGCGACTCGAACCTGGCCACGCAGACGCTGCAGGCGACCAAGCTGCTGACCCTCACGCGCTCGCTCGAGCTCGCCCCCGGCGGAGCGACCCAGCTCGCGATCGACGCGCGCACGCGGCTGCTCTTCAACCCCGACCTCGACAGCGCGCACTTCTTCGTGCCCGGACTGGTGGCGATCATCTTGCAGCTCGTGACGCTCTTCCTGACGGCCTTCACGCTGGCGCGCGAGCGCGAGTCGGGCACGCTCGAGCAGCTCTTCGTCACGCCCGTGGGCCGCGGCGGCCTGATGTTCGGGAAGCTGGTGCCCTACGCCCTGCTGGGCGCGATCGAGGCCGTGCTGGTGTACTCGGTGATGGTGTTCCTGTTCGGCGTGCCGATCCGCGGCGACCTCGGACTCCTGTTCGCGCTGACCGGGCTGTTCGTGTCCTGCGGCCTCGCGCTCGGCCTGTTCGTCTCGACTCTGGCGAAGTCGCAGCTCCAGGCCATGCAGTTCGCCTTCGTGATCATGCTGCCCTCGGTGCTGCTCTCCGGCTTCCTGTTCCCGCGCGCACAGATGCCCGTGCCGATCCGCGCGCTCTCCTACTGTCTGCCGGTCACCTACTTCGTCGAGATCCTGCGCGGCATCGTGCTGCGCGGCGCGGACGCGCTCGACCTGTCGGGCTCGATCTTCGGGCTGACGGCCTGCGCGCTGGCGTTGATCCTGATCAGCCTGTTGCGCTTCAAGAAGCAGCTCGACTGAGGACTGCGGGGGCCGGCGCGATGCCCTCCGGCGCATTCCGTGGCGGAACCCAGGCCGGCCTGGCGTCCACGCTCGATGACCGCGAAGATCGGTAGCACGAGATGAAGAAGAGAACCCTCCACCTCGCGGCCCTCGCCCTCGCCTCCTGGCGCGAAGACGAGTTCGACTGGCAGCGCGACGCCGTCGTCCTCAAGAACGGCAAGGAGGAGCGCGGGGTCGTGATCGAGGCCTGCGATCCCGAGCAGATCGTGCTGCTGCTGGACGGGGGCAAGCGCGAAGAGTTCCCGCTGGCGGAGGTCGAGCGTGTCGACAAGCTGCGCGACCGGCTGGAGAGCTTCATGAGCAAGCACAAGGCCGGCCTCTCTGCCGACGTGGAGTGGCAGCTCCTCCAGGGGGCGAGGCGCGGGCTCCCGCACATGGCTCGGGTCCAGGCCTACAACATCCTCCTGCTCGAACCCGAGCACACAGGGGCGCACGAGTTCCTCGGGCACAGGCGCTCGGGCAGCGGCTGGAACTGGGTCATCGACGACAAGAGCGTCTCCGAGAAGAAGTTCCACGAGCTGAGCCGCGAGTGGAACAGCCGGCTGGTGCTCGAGAGCGAGCACTTCGTGCTGGAGACGGACTGCGGGTTGAAGCGCGCAGTCGAGATCCTGTTCGACCTCGAGGGCCTCTACCTGTGGTGGATGGCGAACCTCGGGCCGGCACTCCATGCGACGGAAGACGTCGACGATCCGCGCTCGGAGAAGATCACCTTCCTGGTCCACAAGAACCTGGAAAGCTTCCAGCCCATCTCCGGCAAGGAACCCTACTACGACCCCTCCGGACAGTTGACGACGAGCAAGGGCGGCATCAACGTCGCGCGGACGTTCTACCTGCCGGACGCGCAGCGACCGGAGGGGCTGTTCCAGCTCGGGACCCAAAGCCTGATCTACAGCACGCTCCTGCTGGGCAAGACGAAGGGCGTCGAACCCGGTCTCGACTTCAAGCGCAGCGCGATCTGGGTCGAGATCGGCCTCGGCTACTGGGTCGGGCGGCACTGCGGCGGGCAACCCGGGTACCCCGAGCTCGAGCCACCCCTGGATGGGACCTTCGCGCTCGACTTCGACACGGCGCGCTGGACGCTCGAGCCGGTCAACGGCGGGCCGCTGACCCATGCGCGCAACGAGCTGACGAACCTGATCGGGCTCCACTACGAGGACTTCTACGACACCAGCACGAACCTCCACCTGTACAAGGCCCGCTGCGCGAGCTTCGTGTCGTTCCTCATCGAGGTGAACCCGCCGGTCAAGAAGGGCAAGAAGGAGCTCGGCCGCGGGCGCGAGGGACTCTGGTACTACTTCCGCGAGGTGTACGGTACGCCCAAGGCGCACTCGAGCTCGGCCTTCGACGACGCCTTCGGCGGCGCCAAGGTCGAGTCGCTCGAGGAGCTCTGGAAGGCCTGGACCAAGCCCTATGCCTCGGTCGTCGGGAAATAGGGTGCGGACCGAGCGCGGCGAGGCGCGGAGCGAGTGGCGTCGTCGCCGGCTCTCCCGCGCCAGCCGCGCGGATTTCAGTAGCCCTTCTTGCCGTCGGCGGCCTTCGTCTGGACGTCGCTGGAGGCGATGTCGAGGGTGATCATGAAGCCGTTCGTGCCCTTGAACTCGAAGGGCTTGGCGCCCGTGCGGTAGGCCTCGACCTCGTTGGCCATGAGCACGAAGCCGTCGTTGCGCGGCGCGCCCCAGTACTTGAGGTTCTTGATCACGATCGGCTCGTCGGTCATGCCCTGATTCCTGACGAGCACGACCTCGCCGGCCTTGCCGCCGTCGAGCTTGGCGACCGCGCGGTCCTTGCCGCCCTTCCACTCGATCGGGAAGTCGCCCTTCACCTCGAACGAGTTCCACTTGACCGGATAGAGGGAACCGAGGACCGCGACGATGCCGTCGCGCTGCTCCTTCGTCACCGCCGGATCGAAGTGCACCGTTGCAGAGTCCATCTGGCCCTTGGAGAAGTCGCCGCCCAGATCGCCGGCGACCCAGAACTTCGCGCCGTCGAGCTTCACGGCGCCGAAGGTTCCCTTGTTGACCTGGAAGACGTTGTTGAACTTGCAGTAGCGGGGCGGGGACTTTGGATCCTCCCCCGGCGGACAGCAGCCCGGGTGGCCGGCAGGCATCGTGCTGAAGTAGCACTGGCAGAACATCGGGCAGCTACAGGCCTCGATGATCGATGCGTTCATGTGCCAGTCGGCGTTCGGCGTGTTCGGCGTGGGCGCGCCGCTCTCGCCGCCGGTCACGGCCCAGGCGACACCGGCGAGGGACGCCGCGGCCAGGAAGAATGCGAGTGTCTTGCGCTTCATGGGGATGATTTCCTTGTCGGAGTCTCGAAGAGCGCTGGCCCCTCCGGAGCCGGCTGGACAGGCCATCCACCCGGATGACTTGGACCTCGACCCAGTCTAGTCATGGGACCAGCCGTTATCCTGTCAGCCATGATCGCGACCTTCTTGCCGCTCTTGCGCGCCGCCCAGGGCATCGATCTGGCTTCCCCGGCGGCCGCACGCGCCGAGCTCGCGCGCCGCTTCGATCCGCTGGGGCCGGACGCGCACGTGCTGAACCTGGCCCTGAAGACGCTGCTCGACGAGGGGCGGATCGCCGAGCGCGGCGCGTTGCCCGTCAAGTACGGGCGCGTGGCCAAGGCCGGAGAGCCGACGCTCGGCTTTTCGATCGACGTGGTGCACATGAACGGCGCCGGGCCGCTGCATCGGCATCCGAACGGCGAGGTGAACTACTGCGTCGCGCTCGACGGTGAGCCGACCTTCGATGGGCAACCGCCCGGCTGGGTCGTGTTCCCGCCCGAGTCGCGGCACGTGCCCACGGTCGCGGGCGGGACGATGCTGATCGTCTATCTGTTGCCGCAGGGTGCGCTCGAGTTCCTGCCTCAAGCAGGAAAGGACGCCTCATGAACGCACTGTTCGCGCTCGCGCTGCTCGTGCCGCTCCTGCCGACCCAGGATGCGAGCCAGGCTCCGGCCAAGGCGCGGCTCGAGAGCTCGCGTCGCCATCACGAGTGGCTCGAGGTGAAGAGCGGCCCGCGCACCGTGCGCACCTTCGCCGTCTTCCCCGAGGTGAAGTCCAAGGTGCAGGCGGTGCTCGTGATCCACGAGAACAAGGGCCTCAACGACTGGGCGCGTTCGGTCGCCGATCGGCTGGCCGAGGCGGGGTACGTGGCGCTCGCGCCCGACCTGCTCTCGGGTCTCGGCCCGGACGGCGGCGACACCAGCACTTTCGCGAGCACGGACGCGGCCACCAAGGCGCTCTCGACCCTCGATCCGGCCCAGGTGCTGGCGGATCTCGACGCCGTGGTGGCGGTGGCGCGCGCGCTGCCCGCCTGCAACGGCAAGCTCAGCGTGGCCGGCTTCTGCTGGGGCGGCGCGAAGTCCTTCGAGTTCGCCACGCATGCGCAGGATCTCGTGGCCGCCTACGTCTTCTACGGCAGCCCGCCCAAGGACGAGGCCGCGCTCGCCGGCATCGCTTGTCCCGTCTACGGCTTCTACGGCGAGAACGACGCGCGCATCACGGCCGGGCTCGAGGCCACGGCTGCCGCGATGAAGAAGGCCGCGAAGGTTTTCGAGCCCGTGGTCTATCCCGGAGCCGGGCACGGCTTCTTGCGCTCGGGTGAGGCGAGCGACGCGAAGCCGGAGGACCAGCGCGCGCTGGAACAGGCCTGGGAGCGCTGGAAGAAGCTGTTGAACGGCTGAGCGCGAGTTCGCGCCTGGCGTCCCCCGCACTGGCGCAAGGATCCTTCATGCTCGAGACGATGAGGAAGTGGTACCGGGTTGCGGCGATCCTCTTCCTCAACGCGGTCGTGCTGCTCTTCGTGCTCCTGCTCGGGCTCCGCCTCTTCGTGCCGGTGCGCCAGCCCGGGCCGATCTACTCCCAGGGCTTCGACCTCGCGTCCTACGTGCGCACCTCGCCCGAGGACGCGCTGGCGGTCGGCCTCGAGTTCGATCGGATGGGGGAGCAGAGCTCCTACGAGTTCGACCCGTGGACGATGTTCCGCGAGCGCGTCTATCACGGCACGTTGCTCAATGTCGACGAAGGCGGGATCCGCCGCACGCTCGCGCCCGATCCGGCGCGCTCGAACTTGCCGCACACCAACGCGGAACCGCTGCGGGTCTGGGTCCTGGGTGGCTCCACGGTGTTCGGCTGGGCCATGCCGGACGCGCAGACGATTCCCTCCCACCTGCAGGGGCTGCTGCAGGCGACGTTTTCTGAGCGGCACGTCGAGGTCACGAACCACGGGCATTCCTACTTCTACAGCTCGATGGAGCTGAGCGATTTTCTGCGCCTCCTGCGCGCGGGGGAGCGCCCGCACATCGCCGTGATCCTGGACGGCCTCAACGACGCGCTCTACCTGACGCTTGGCCACGACGCGCCGTTCTTCTCCGACGTGCTCCACTCCGGCTGGGAGCGCGAGCGCGAGCGCCAGCTCGCCGCCGCCGGAGACCTGCCCTGGGTCACTTTCAACCGCAGCCTGCCGCTCTTCCGTCTGATCGAGCGTCTTCAGGCGGGACCGGAGCCGGGAGCGGGCTTCGAGGTCTCGCCCCGCTACCAGGAGACGCCCGCGGATCCGATCGCCTGGGCGGTCGAGCGTTATCGCTTCAATCACCGCGCGATCCTGGCGGCGGGCAAGGAGTTCGGCGTCGACATCGTTCACCTCCTCCAGCCCGTGACCTTCTACGCGTCCGGCATACCGGCAGGAGACCGTCCTCCCCCCGTCAGCTTCTACGACGCGCTCCTCGGCGACCTGCCCGCGGGCCTCGACTCCGCCGTCGAAGCGTTGCGGGAAGTCGCGCGCGCTTACGTGGACTGGGGCCACTACAGCGACCAGGGCTGCCACGAGGTCGCGCGCGCCATCGCGGAGACGATCGCGCGCCGCGGCACCACGACGCGCTGACCGGCTCCTCACTCACCTGGGAGCGCCGGGCTCCAGCCCGGCTCTTCCTCTTGGCTTGTTTCCGTTCCTCTGGCGCAAGGGAGAACAAGGAAAACGGAGCCGGGCTGGAGCCCGGCGCTCCCGGTTGAAAGCTCAGTTCGCCGTGCCCGAGAGTTGCACCCGGAAGGGCTGCAACACGTTGCTCGCGTTGTGCGTGAACTGCAGCGTCGCGCTGCGCACTCCCGTTATCTGGGGATCGATCAGGGGATTGATCAGGGGATTGAAGCGCACTCGATACTGCACGAAGTCGCCCCCGAGCAGCGCCGCGTCGTCGAGGCAGCTCGCATTGACCCTCTCGCGCATGATGTCTGCGTTCACCGGGTGGAAGTAGAGGTCGATGTTGGCGAGGCCGCCGCAGCTCACGTGGCAGTAGCTCATGATCGTGCCACGGGAGCACACGGTCGACCCGGAACAGCTCGCATAGCAGCGATCGAGGGGCGGGCAGTAGTCATGCGTGTGCTGCGAGCCAAAGTTGTGGCCGAGCTCGTGGGTCACGACCACGAAGTCCCAGGTGAAATTGCCAGGGGCTCCGGTCCACGTGGGCCAGTTGATGTTCCCGTTGAGATTGGCGCTGACGCCGAAGCCAAAATTCTGGTTGCAGAGGACGTTCACGTACGCGACGCCGCCGCCCAGCGAGTCACCCGAGAGGAAGTGCGCGAGGTCGGCGGTTGCAGGCCAGTTCCCGCCCCACGCGCTCATGAACTCGTCGAGCAGGTCGCCGGGATCGGCTCCGGCCGTCTCCTGCGTCGTCCAGCCGTCGTCCGACGCCCGCGGCCCGCCCGGCCGAGCCGGCCGCCGACGCCACGCTCGACCGGGACCTCGACCAGGCCCTCGGCGAGCTGCGGGAGACGCTCGGCGAGGCGGCCGCCGCGGCCCAGCCGACCTGGACGCCCGCCCCCACCCCCCTCCCCGCCCTCACCCCGCCGCCGACCCCGCGGGGCGCCCCCCGCTCCCGCCACGCCCTCGACCC
>JANOGB010000469.1:0-4096 GCA_031413955.1 Planctomycetota bacterium
TCCGCGCTCTGGAGAGGAGCTGCAGCGTGCCCGCCGGCGCGCGTGCGGGCAGATCGTCGGGGTGGACCTCGCGCCAGCCGCGCGGCTTCTTGGCGAGTTCGCGTAGGAGTGTGCCGGTCTTCGGATCGATCAGGCGCACGCGGAGGTCATCCCACTGCACGCGCACTTCGCGCCCGATCCAGCCCGGCGGCGCGCCGTAGTAGGCGGCCCGACGGGCCCCCCGAGAGCGCGGCCCAGGGCTGCCGGGCCGCAGGTTCATGCGCTTCGATGTCCTATCCTCCGGCAACGTGCTGCAGCTCCTCGAGCGCCTGTGGAGCGCGGGCGAGCTGCCGCCCGAGGTGCGCCTGCTCGCCTGCGGTCCGCACGCGATGCTGCGCGCCTACCGAGGACGTTCCGCTTCCTGACACGCGGCCTCGGCACGCAGCAGACGCGCTCCAACGACATGATCTCGCTGGTCATGTTCCAGCACGACTATCTCGAGCGCCTGCTGGAGCTCGGCGAGCAGGACGCCGCCGAGCGCGCGGGCGAGATCGAGCAGTTCGTGGGCGAGTGATCAGCGCGGCAGGCGGGCCATCTTGCCGCACCGGGATCCGGCCATGGCCTCGAACTCCGGCCGGATTCCCCCAACGGCGGCAGGGTGAAAGGCATCTACGCTGGCCTCAGGTACGTCCGGTCCCGACCGCGACCCACACATCCCCCATGAGGCTCCCCGCCAGCTTCGCTCTCGCCACGTCCGTGCTGCTCTCCACCGCCGGAGCCCTGCCCGCCCAGACTCCGCCCGACCTCTGCTCACCGAGCTGGCTCCCGGCATTCGGAGCCCCTCCCGGTGTCAACAGTCCCGTCCTCGCACAGGCGGTGTACGACGACGGGAACGGCGATGGACCCGCGCTCTACGTGGGCGGGGAGTTCACGGTCGCGGGCGGCGTTGCGGCGAACCACATCGCGAAGTGGGATGGCACGCGCTGGTCGACCCTCGGGAGCGGATTGGAAGGCGATGTCTCTTGCATGGCCGTTTTCGACGACGGCGACGGACCGGCGCTCTATGCGGGCGGGACTGGCGGCCTCGCGAAGTGGGACGGCGCGAGCTGGTCGGCCGTCGGGAGCGGCGTGTTCGGTAGTCTCCACGCCCTGACGGTGTACGACGACGCGAGCGGCGGCGGACCGGCGCTCTATGCAGGTGGGCACTTCCAGAACGCGGGCGGCAATGAGTTCTTGATCGCGAGGTGGAACGGCTCGAGCTGGTCGCTCCTGGGTAGCGGGCTGAGCGGAGCGGGTGTTGCCAACGTCCATGCACTGGAGGTGTACGACGACGGCAGCGGACCGGCGCTCTACGCGGGGGGGAACTTCTTCAGCATGGATGGAGTGACGGTGAACAACATCGCGAGATGGAATGGGACGAGCTGGTTGGCCCTCCGCACCTGGCTGAGCAACCACGTCCTCGCCTTGACCGTGTTCGACGACCAGAGCGGCGCTGGACCGGCGCTCTATGCGGGCGGGAAGTTCTCCACTGCGGGAGCTGTAGCAGCCAAGCGCATCGCGAGATGGGACGGCACGAGCTGGTCGGGCCTCGGAAACGGGATCGGCATCGGTGCGGTGCAGGCCCTGGCGACCTTCGACGACGAGAGCGGCGCTGGCTCGGCGCTCTACGCAGGCGGAACCTTCACGGTCGGGAGCGGCGTCCCGGCGAACCACGTCGTCCGGTGGAACGGCACGGGTTGGTCGGCCCTGGAGAGCGGGACGAGCGCGCCCGTCTCGACTCTGGCGGCGTTCGACGACGGGAACGCTGCCGGACCGGTGCTCTACGCGGGCGGGAGCTTCGCGACCGCGGGCGGCGTCGAGGTGAACTACATCGGGCAGTGGAGCGGCACGCACTGGTCGGCCTTCGGGGGCGGGGCCGACCACGTCGACGGCGATGTCCTCGCGCTGGCAGTGTTCGATGACGGGAGCGGCGGTGGGCCGGCGCTCTTTGCCGGGGGGAAGTTCACGAGCGCAGGCGGCGTGGCGGCGAACCGCATCGCGAAATGGGACGGCACGAGCTGGTCGGCCCTCGGCGGCGGGTTGAACAGCGACGTCTTGGGCATGGCCGTGTTCGACGACGGAAGCGGGGGCGGACCGGCGCTCTACGCGAGCGGGTTCTTCACCAGCGCGGGTGGCGTGGCGGCGAGCCGCATCGCGAGGTGGGACGGCACGAGCTGGTCAACCCTCGGCAGCGGGGCGAACAGCCACGTTCTCGCCTTGGCCGTGTTCGACGACCAGAGCGGCGGCGGCCCGGCGCTCTACGCGGGCGGAGCCTTCACGAGCGCGGGCGGCGTGGCGGCGAACTACATCGCCAGGTGGAACGGGATGAGTTGGTCGGCCCTCGGCAGCGGGACGACGTGCTGCGTCGTCTCGGCCTTGACGGTGTTCGACGACGGCGGCGGACCAGCGCTCTACGTCGGCGGGGACTTCAGCTCCGCGGGTGGCGTGGCGGCGAACAACATCGCGAGATGGGACGGCGCGACCTGGTCCCCGCTCGGCAGAGGGACGGGCCAGAATGATCCCTACCCCTTCGAGGGGGTCGCCGATCTGAACGTGTTCGACGACGGCAGCGGGAGCGGACCGGCGCTCTACGCCGGCGGCGCCTTCACGAGCGCCGGGGGCATCGCGGCAAGCCGCATCGCGAGGTGGGACGGCGTGAGCTGGTCCGCGCTCGGGAGCGGGATGAACGACGGCGTCTTCGCGTTGGCCGTGTTCGACGACGGCAGTGGCGCCGGGCCGGCGCTCTACGCGGGCGGGAGCTTCACGAGCGCGGGCGGCGCGGACGCGGACTCCATCGCGCGCTGGGACGGCACGAGCTGGTCGGCCCTGGACAGCGAGATGAACGAGTCCATCTCCACGCTGACCGTGCTCGACGACGGGAGCGGCGCCGGGCCGGCGCTCTTCGTGGGCGGAAGCTTCACGACCAGCGCCGCCCGCGACAGCCACGTCGCGCGCTTCCAGGCACCCCTCGACACGACTCCCCCCACGATCGATTGCCCCATTTTCATCCTGGCGCTGGATGCCTTCGCCAGCCCCCCGGGAGAGACCGTGTTCTACTCGGTCGTGGCCAGCGACGATTGCGGCCCCGCGCCTGCCCTCGTCTGCGTGCCACCCTCCGGGAGCTTCTTCCCGCGCGGGATCACCCTCGTCACCTGCACGGCCACCGACGCCGCAGGGAACGAGTCCACCTGCCAGTTCACGGTCACCGTCCAGCCCAGGCTGCGCCGGAGGTGATCCGGCGCTACGCGCGCGTGCCGCCCGCGCAGATCTTCGGCGACTTGATCAGCGCGGCGCCGAGCGCTCGACCACCTCGCTCTCCAGCCAGACCTCGGCCTCGATCTGGTCGGGTTCGATCACGAGCCTGCACGCAACGTGCGCGCTCGCGTCGGAGCCCTTCTGCCCCCTCGGCGCTGGCGCGAGGCGCCACGCGCCCGCCGCCACGCGCTCGAAAGTGAAGCGCCCTCGGCCGTCGCCGTGCGTGGTGGCGACGACTTCCCGTGCGCACGCGCTGTCCATGGAGCCGGAGCCGTCATCGGGCGCGAGCCAGACGACGACGTTGGACGCGGGCCGGCCGTCCGCCGCGAGCGCGAACCCTCGCACGGTGCAACCGCTGCCGACGGTGCAGGCGAGCACGCGCTGCTCGCCAGGTTCGAGTCGCAGGGGATGCTCCTCGCGCCGCAGGAGCTGGAATCCGTCGAGGATCTCGAGCGTCACCGCCACGCGCGCGGGCAAGCCGGCCAGGACGCAGCGCCCGGCGGGATCCGTGAGCCCTTTCCTCGGGTGCTCGCTCGCCCAGCCCAGGTTCCCCGCGACGCCCTGGACGCGCTCGTCGGTCCTGCTCGTGAGACGCGCCGTCAGGCCGGGTCGGGGCGCACCGAGCGTGTCCCGCACCAGCACCTCGAGCGTCGCCGGCCGGAAGAGGAGCACGGTCCAGGCGGCCGAAGGCTCCTCGTGGCCCGACCTGATCCAGACGTAGCCGGACGTGTAGCCCGGATACTCGGCGCGCGCGTAACTCGCACGAGAGCTCGCCGAGAGAAAACGGACGACACCACCCGCGTCGCTCGTGGCGGCTGGCTCG
>JANOGB010000470.1:0-6677 GCA_031413955.1 Planctomycetota bacterium
CCCCCCCCCCCCCCCCACACTCTCCGCGCGGCGGGGGGTTCTTTCACAAACACCCCCCCCCCCCCAACCCTAACCCCCCCCGCGGCGCTCCCAGCGAATCAGTTCGGCACGCCGCTCTCGACGCGCGGGTCCTGGCCACGCAGCACCGAGTTGTCGGCGAAGAGCTGGCGCTGGTCGATGGCTGGCTTCTGCAGCAGCGTCTCGACGTCGATCTGGCCCGACTGGGCGTAGGCGTCGAGAGCGTTCTGCCAGGTGACGCGCTCCACGTCGGAGGGTGAGATACCGCGCTCGAGCATCAGCTTTGCCGTCCGCGGCACGCTCAGCGGATCGCTGACGCCCCAGTCCGCCGAGCTGTCCACGATGATGCGCTCCGAACCGTACTTCTTGACGATCTCCACCATGCGCTCGGAACCCATCTTGGTATGGGGGTAGATCGTGAAGGCGGCCCAGGCCCCGGCCGCGAGGGTGAGCTCGACCGTCTCCTCGTTGTTGTGGTCGATCACGAGCTTCTCCATCGGCAAGCCGATCTCGCGCGCGACGTCGAGCGAGCGCGCGATGCCGCGCTTCTTGTCGCGGTGTGGCGAGTGCACCATGACGACCATGTCGCTCGCGTGCGCGAAACGCACCTGAGCGGCGTAGGCACGCTCCTCGGCCGCGGTGATCTCGTCGAAGCCGATCTCGCCGATCGCCACCACGCCTTCCTTGAGCGCGAAGCGCGGCAGGAGCTCGAGCACCTCGCGCGCCAGGGCTTCGTTGTTGGCCTCCTTGGAATTGAGCCCGATGGCGCAGTAGTGCGCGATGCCGAACTGGGCCGCGCGGAAGCGCTCCCAGCCCAGCAGGCTCGAAAAATAGTCCACGAACGTGCCCACCGTCGTGCGCGGCTGGCCGACCCAGAAGGCCGGCTCGATGATCGCGCGCACGCCCGCTCCGGCCATGCGCTCGAGGTCGTCGGTCGTGCGGCTGGTGACGTGGATGTGCGGGTCGAAAAAACGCATCGAAGTCATGCTCTCACCTGTTCCAGATACGCGAAGTCTGGCGCACGGACCTCGCCCGCGCGCGCGCGCGCCAGGGCCGCCAGCATGGTGGCAGCGGTCTCGATCGCGGCCAGCTGTTCCACGCGTCGCTTCTCTCCAGCGCGCGCCAGGGCCAGCAGGGCGGCGCAGCGTCCAGCCGTGTTCGGGTTGGCGGGCGCGAGCTCGCGCTCGAGTGCCGCGAGGCCGCGCGCGCCAGCGTGGGGTCCGAGGCACGCCCACAGCTCGTGCGGCACCGGACGGTTGGCGCTCCTGCGCTCATCGGCCAGATCCAGGGCCATGCGCGCGAGCTCGGGCGACAGGCGCTCGTCGAGGCCCCACAGGCGCCACAGGGGCGCGCCCACGAACAGACACTTGATCACGCACTGGCGCCAGGCGAGGTCGTCGAAATGGCGTGCGGGATAGGGCGTGTCGAGCGCCGCGGCCTCGAACACGCTGCGCATGTTGGAGCGGCAACCCTCGCCGGCGCGCCACACGAAGCGCTCGGCGCCGGGCAGGAGCGCCAGCGCGCGCAGCAGGGCGCACAGCTCGCCCTCGTCGGCGTAGCGGAAAACCTCGGAAAGCGCACGCACGCCGCCGTCGCCAGAGAGGTCGGGGCGCGCCAGGACCAGCACCACGCGCGCGCTCTCGAGCAGGTTCCAGCGCTCGGGGTTCCAGCCCTCGAGCATGCGCCCCGCCGCCTCCAGCTCGGTCGCAGCGAGGGCGAGCGGCGTGCGCCGGGCGTGGCGCGAGGCCAGCGAGAAGAGCGCGCAGAAGCGCTCCACAGAGGCCCCGTTTCCGATCTCGCTCGTGCTCGCATCGAGCCCGCGCAGGGCCTCCGGCGCGAGACGCGCTGCGAGCACTCCGCGCAGGAAACCGAGCGGCGTCATTTCTTGGGCTTGGGCTTCTCCGGCACCTTCTCGACGCTCTTCATCTCGGGTGGCAGGCCGAGCTCGAGCCCCAGGGCCGAGTAGGCCGTGCCCGCGACCTGCATGTAGGAGCTGGTGAGGAAGTCCGTGCTGGCGCCGCTCGCGCGCATCACCTTCACCAGGTGCGGGCGCAGGCGCGCATGCCAGCCCTCGCGCTCGGCTTCGGGCAGGAGCTGGATCACCTTGGCCGCGTAGTAGTGCCCGAAGAGGTAGAAGTAGCCCGAGTTGTAGTAGTAGGCCTCGTGCGGGACGGGGTCCATGAAGGCCACGTCCAGGAAGCGATGGTGCTCGAAGAAGTTCTCGAGCCCTGCGCGCAGGCGGTCCAGCGTGACCTTCTTCTCGCCGACCGAGTGCAGCGCCCAGTTGCACACCTGGATGCGCGACAGGCTGCCCTTGACGTCGTTGATGCTGTCGCCGCCGACCCACGGAATGACGCGCTCGTCGTAGGCGTAGGCGCCGTTCGGCAGCGCGCAGCGGCTGACGTAGTCCGTGGCTCGTGCGCGGATCTTCGCGTCCGCGACCCAGCCCAGCTCCTCGCCGCGCTTCAGGGCAGGCAAGACGGTGGCGGTCGAGAAGCTGGTGGCCCACTTGGGGCGCTCCGAGAAGATCGGGTCGTCGTAGTAGCCCCAGCCGCCCTCGGGAATCTGGTTCTTCTCGAGGATCGTGAGGTAGCGCCGGCCGACGCGCTCGACCAGGGCCTTCCACTCGCCCTGCTGAAAACGCGGATCGGAGGCGATCTCGGTGGCCGCGGCGAAGCCGTACAGACCACCCCACACGTAGTCGATGTCCCAGTCACTGCCGCGCTTCGGCGAGCGCGTCTCGTCCAGCCACTTCAGGCCGCGCTCGAGCGCCGCACGGCGCGCGGGCGTCTCGGGCGCATCCAGCAGCGCCAGGCAGGCGAGCGCGTTGGACGCGACCTGCCAGGCGTAGAACGACTCGATCGAGAAGCCGAGCTCGAGCAGCCCGTCGAGCACGCCGCAGGCCCAGGAGCCGTCCTCGTTCTGGTTCGTGACCAGCCAGTCGAGCGAACGGCCGAGCGCCTCCCGACCCTCCGCCGGTCCGAGCGTGCGCGGCACGTCGATGTGCTGGGCCGTTGCGGCGGGCGCGGCCAGCAACGCGGCCAGGAAGATTGCCGTCCTCACGGCTGCCCTTCCTTCTTCTCCTTCTCGCCCTTCTCCTTCTCCTTCTTCTTCGCCGCCTTCTCGGCCTTGCGCATCAGCTCATCGAGCTCTTGCTCGGCCTTGGCGATGGCGATCTTCTTCTCGAGGCGCTGCTTGGCCAGGGCCTGCTCGGCTTCGACCAGGCCCTTCTCGGCCCCGAGGTTGGCCTTCTCGAGCTCGCGCTCCTTCGTGACGAGGTCGAAGCCCTCGGTCTCCTCGAGCTGGCGCTCGGCCAGGTCGAGCCCGCGCTTGGCGTGCTCGAGATCGCGCCGGCTGCGGGTGAGGACCAGCTCCTTCGTCTTGGTGGCGAACTCCTCGGCCGAGTACATGGCCTCGAGCTCGGCCAGCTCGGCGGCGGCGTCCTCGGCCCTGCCGCGCGAGCGGTCCAGCCCGAGCTTGGCCTCGTCGAGCTCGCGCGCCCTGCCCAGCGAGGTGAAGGCTTCGCGCTCGAGGCGCGCCTTCTCGGCCTGGATGCGTGCTTCGGCCAGCCCGCGCTCGGCGCTGTCGATCTCCTGCTCGGCTTCCATGCGCGCGAGCTCCAGCTCGAGCTTGGCGACCTCGATCTTCTTCGCCAGCTCGGCCTCCTCGTCCTCGTCCTTCTCCTCCTTCGCGTCCTCCTTCCCGCCGCCCTCGTGAGCGGCCCCGGAGCTCGCGCATCCGGCGCCGGCGAGGATCGACGCGAGCAGGGAAAGCCAGGGGAGGGAACGACCGCTTGTACGCACACTCGACATGGGACGAGAGCTCCGGCAGGGGTGGAACGGATCGGTACCGTAACATGATGCCATCCACCACGCCGCTCTCCGCGCAGCGGTCCCCCTCTCCGCCCCACCCAATGAGCCTCGGCCTCTTCCGCACGCCTCCCCCTCGCAACGAACCGGTCCTCTCGTACGCGCCCGGCAGCCCCGAGCGCAAGCGCCTCGAGGCCGAGCTCGCACGCCAGGCGAGCGAGGTGGTCGAGATCCCGCTCGTGATCGGAGGAGAGGACGTGCGCACGCAGCGCACGGCGGACGTGGTCATGCCGCATGACAAGCGCCACGTCCTGGCCAAGGTGCACCTGGGTGGAGCGCGCGAGGTCGGGCTCGCGATCGAAGCGGCCACGAAGGCGCGCGCCGAATGGCAGGCGTTCTCGTGGGAAGAGCGCGCGGCCGTGTTCCTGCGCGCGGCCGAGCTGCTGGCGGGTCCGTGGCGCGAGCGCATCAACGCCGCGACCATGCTCGGCCAGTCGAAGACCGCGCACCAGGCCGAGATCGACGCAGCCTGCGAGCTGATCGACTTCTGGCGCTTCAACGCGCACTTCGCCGAGCGCCTGTACTCCGAGCAGCCCGAGTCGGCGCCGGGCTGCTGGAACCGGCTGGAGCACCGCGCACTCGACGGCTACGTGCTCGCCATCACGCCCTTCAACTTCACCTCCATCGGCGGCAACCTGCCGACCGCTCCGGCGCTGCTCGGCAACACGGTCCTGTGGAAGCCCGCCACGACCTCGGTGCTCTCGAACTACTGGCTGATGCGCCTGTTGCAGGCCGCGGGCCTGCCGGCGGGCGTGATCAACTACCTGCCCGGCGGCGGCGCGGACATCGGCGATCCCGCCGTGGCCGATCGGCGCCTCGCGGGCGTGCACTTCACGGGCTCGACCGGCGTCTTCAACCACCTCTGGGGCAAGATCGGCGCGAACATCGCGCGCTACGGCCAGTACCCGCGCCTGGTGGGCGAGACCGGCGGCAAGGACTTCATCTTCGCACACGCCTCGGCCGAGCGCGCGGCGCTCGTCACCGCGCTCGTGCGCGGCGCGTTCGAGTACCAGGGCCAGAAGTGCTCGGCCGCCAGCCGCGCCTACGTGCCCAAAAGCCTGTGGGGCGACGTATCCGAGCGTCTGCGCGCCGAGGTCGGCCAGATCCGCATGGGCGACGTGCGCGACTTCCAGAACTTCATGGGCGCCGTGATCGATGGAGCCTCGTTCGCGAAGCAGAAGCAGGCCATCGCCGCTGCGCGCGCGGCCGGAGCGCGCGCCCGCGTGTTGATCGGCGGCGAATGCGACGACCGCCAGGGTTTCTTCGTCCAGCCGACCGTGATCGAGGCCTTGGACCCGGCCTACGACACGATGTGTACCGAGCTGTTCGGGCCCGTGCTCACGATCCACGTCTACGAGGACGCGCGCTACGCCGAGACGCTGCAGGAGTGCGCCACGCGCTCCGAGTATGCCCTGACCGGCGCCATCTTCGCGGACGACCGCGCAGCCGTGCGCGCCGCGCTCGAGGCGCTGCGCTTCGCGGCCGGGAACTTCTACATCAACGACAAGCCCACGGGCGCCGTCGTCGGCCAGCAGCCCTTCGGCGGCAGCCGCGCCTCCGGCACGAACGACAAGGCGGGCTCGATCCTCAACCTGATGCGCTGGGTCTCGCCGCGCACGATCAAGGAGACCTTCGTGCCGGCGACGGATTGGCGCTATCCGTTCTTGGGTTAGGCTCTGTGCTCCTCCGTGTCCTCTGTGCCTCTGTGGTTGGTTCGATCCGACCACAGAGGCACAGAGGACACGGAGGAGCACAGAGAAAGGAATAGGAAAGCAAGGCTGCTCGCAGCATGACGGTTCGCACGCCTCCGCCCCCGCCGCGCTTCCTCCTGCAGCCCGAGCTGCCGGTGTGCCAGACGGATCTGCCGCTCGACTGGTACCAGGCGGAGTTCCGGCCCTACGCCGAGGAGTACCTCGCTCTCCCCGATCGCCTGCCCGAGACGCTCTTCCGCTGGCTCGACTCGTACGTGAAGCCGGCCCAGGCGCACTTCGGCGACGCGCTGCTGCTCCTCGCGCACTTCTACATGGGCGGCGAGATCGTGAAGCTCGTCGAGCGCTATGGCGGCAGCGTCGCGGACAGCTACCAGCTCGCGCTCCAGGCCCGCAAGCGCCCCGAGAAGAAGGTCATCGTCGAGTCGGCCGTGCACTTCATGGCCGAGGCGATCGCGATCCTCGCGCACGAAGACCAGTCCGTGTGGATCACGAACCCGAAAGCCGGCTGCACGATGGAGATGCTGGCCAAGGACTACATGGTGCTGCCGGTCGCCGACCAGCTCCTCGAGCGCTACGGCGACGCGCTGACGACGGTCGCGTACATGAACACGAGCGGCCGTCTGAAGGCCCTCGCCGGACGCACGGGCGGCGCGGCCTGCACGAGCTCGAACGCGCACCAGGTCGTGGCCTGGTGCCGGGCTCGAGGGAAGAAGATCTTCTTCGTGCCCGACGAGCACCTCGGCCGCAACACCGCGCACAAGCTCGGAATCGCGCCCGAGCGCGTGGTCGCCCTGCCCGATCCGCGCCGCGGCCAGATCGACCTCGCCTCGGTCGGCCTCGAACGTCTCGACCGCGCCGACATGATCCTGTGGGGTTCCTCCTGCGGCGTGCACACGATCTTCACCCCTGCGATGGTGCAGCACTGGAAAGAGCGCGGCTACCGCGTGCTCGTACACCCCGAGGCGCCGCTCGAGACCGTGCTCGCGGCCGACGGCTCGGGCAGCACGAACTACCTGTGGAGCGCCGTCGAGCAGGCCCCGCACGGCACGAAGCTCGCCATCGGCACCGAGGGCCACTT
>JANOGB010000471.1:0-7804 GCA_031413955.1 Planctomycetota bacterium
TGCCCTACCGATGCTCAGACGTACGGGCGTAGCAGGTCGTGGAGTTCGCTGGCGACGGCCACAGTTTCGTCGTGGCCCGGCGCTCCCAGGTGACTATCCTCCCGCGCTCTCCATGGGCGCGCACCCCGTGAACCCGGCGCAGCGGCGCCTCGAAGGCCTGCTGGCCCTGCTCGGAGTCCAGCTCTGCTTCGGTCTCTCGCCGCTCTTCGCCAAGTGGACCCTGGTTCGAGACGTGGCGGTGCCAGCGCTCGGCTTCACGCCGCGGGCCCTCGTCGGCTGGCGCATCTTGTTCGGGGCGGCCTGTCTCGGCGGACTGGCAGCCTGGAAGCACGGGCGCGCCGTCCTGCCGCCGCGCGCAGAGCTGCCGCGCCTGTTCCTGTGCGCGTTGCTCGGTATCGCGCTCAACATGTGGCTCTACATGGAGGGCGTCTCGCGCACGAGCGCCTTGCACACCGGGCTGCTCGTGGTGCAGATCCCGGTCTTCACCTATGCGCTGGCGTGCCTGGCGCGAGTCGAGCGCGCCGAGCGCCTGCGCGTGCTCGGGATCGCGGTGGCGCTGGCCGGTGCGCTGGTGATCGTGTTCGAGCGCACGAGCGCGGGTGCGAGTGGCGGCAGCCTGCTCGGCAACCTGCTGATCGTCGCCAACTGCCTCAGCTATGCGCTCTACCTCGTGCTCGCGCGCGGCCTCTTGCAGCGCTTCCCGGCGCTGGTCGTGAACGCGTGGGTGTTCTGGTGCTCGCTGCCCGCCGTCCCGCTGCTCTTCCTCGGAGGACCCGTCTGGCCGGCCGAGGCCGCGCCGCGCGTGCTCGCGTCCTTCGCCTACACGCTCGTCTTCGGGACCTTTTTCGCCTACCTGCTCAACGCCTTCGCCCTGGCGCGCGTGCCGGCCTCGACCGTGGCGGTGTTCATCTTCCTTCAGCCGTTGGTGGCGGGCAGCGCGGGCGTGCTCTGGCTCGACGAGCGCATCACGCTCCCGGTCGTGCTGGCGGGCGCGCTGCTGCTGGCCGGGATCGGGCTGGTGGCGCTGGCGCGTCCGGCGGCCGGGACCAGCGGCTCGATCCAGCGCGTCGCTGGACGCGTGTTCCATTCGCGCCGGTAGGCGCGGTGGGCCTCGTCGTCGGGATAGCGCTCGTCGGCTCGATAGGGGTAGCCGCTCATGCCATGGAAGGGTAGCGGCTCGACGTACAGCGCCTCGAACGTGTTCGGGTCGCGGTCCTTGGCCCAGCCGTCGAGGAACACGAGGTAGTCGCGACGCCAGCCGGCGGGCAGCGGCGGCAGCTTGGTCGCGTCGAAGCGCACGGTCAGCGCGTCGCCGGCGCCCAGGATCACGAACTGGTCGTCGATCGCGCCGAGGAGCGGCAGGGTCTCGCCGAGCTTCGTGTACAGGCCCGGGTGCTGGTTCCAGCGCGGCTGCGCCTCCAGCTCGTCCCAGGTGAACCACTCGCAGTCGTGCTCGCCGAGCAGCGGGAACGAGCGCGAGAAGCCGCGCTGCCAGAGGTTCGCCGCGATCGGCTCGAGCGCGGTCGTCACGCGCGGCGCGTCGTCGGCGTCGGTCGCGAGCCGGATCGAGTCCCAGTAGATCCGCAGCGTCGAGAAGAGGCGGATACGCGGATCGTCCGGGTTCAGGAGCTCGCTGACGTCGACCACCATGGTCTTGAGCTTGCCCGCCGGGAAGCCGATCGGCCCGCAATCCCTCCAGCCGCCGTTGCCGTCGGGCACCGACAAGATGGGCGGAATGAACTCGAAATCGGGGTGGCGCGCGACGGCCACGTTGACCGAGGCGTCGGTCCAGTAGAACCAGCCGTTCAGGAAGAGGCGCAGCTTGGCGGCGCGCTTCACGCGCTCGGGCTTGAAGGCGAGCTCGAGAATGTAGGGCGTGGCGAGGCCGCGGTAGGGCCCGTTCAGGGCCTCGAAGGGGAGCGCGAAGCGGCGGTCGTCGCGCGCCAGCTCGGCCGTCCAGTCCTTGCCGTTCTGGTCGCTGGCCTTGTGCGGCACGAGCGGGTCCTTCACCGCGTGCGTGTGCGCCTCGGGAAAGGGCGGGAAGGAGAAGCGCTCGTTCGGGAAGATCTCCGTGTCCGCCGGGTGGTCGACGACGTCGAGGCGGATGCGATCGAGATACGTGACCTCGCGCAGCTCCTCGGTGAAGTGCATCTCGTAGACGCCGTCCTTGGGCACGAGCTGCTCGCCTTTCACGAGCACGTACTCGTCGTGGTCTGGAGGGACCATCAAGGGTGGCGAACCAGGCATGCCCGGCGCCATCGGCAGTCCGAGCGGCGTGATCCCGAGCACGTCGCTGATGAACTCGTACGTCGTCCCGTTCCAGGTGTAGAGGAACGGGCACGAGCCGATCTGGCCGAGACGCTGCGCCACCAACACGGCCGCGCCCGGCGCGAGCCCGAAATTGCCCTGCACCACGCCGTTCGGCCAGGTGACGCGCACCACGTCGAGCGGCTTTCCGCCCATGCCGACCAGCTCCGGCTGCCCGCGGAAGTAGATCCGCCGGTAGACCAGGCCCGCGCGCAGCTCGACGACTGCGCCGACTCCGCGCGCACTGTCCTTGTGCCCCTGGAAGGCGAGCAGGATGCCCTGCCCCGCACCCTCGGCCAGGAACGTACGCGTGCCCGTCTCGTCGAGCCGCAGGAGGTCGAGGTCGCGGTCCGCGTCGAGGTCGGCGACCACCAGAGTGGCCGAGCCGGTGGCGGGCGCGGAAAAAGGGTCTCCCAATGTGAGCGCGACTCCACCCGAAGAAAAGCCCGGCGCCAGCAGGCCCGCGGCCGGCGTCTCGGCGCACGGCCAGAGGAGGTCGAAGGTTCCGTCGAGGTCCCAGTCCACTGCCCGCGGTTCGCCGGTCGGGGCGCTGGCCAGGGGGAAGTGCTTCACCGCGCTGCGCCAGCCGCCGAGCTGGGTGCGCGTGTACAGCGCGAGGTCGGCTCCGAACACCGCCAGATCGACCCAGGAGTCCGCGTCGAAGTCTGCCGCTACGATCCAGCGGCCCGCCAGGCCGGGCGGCAGGCTCGCGCTCGCATCCCTGAAGCGTCCGCCGCGTTCGTTGCTGGCGAGGCGCAGGTTGCCGCTCGCGCGCTCGATCAACAGGAAATCGACGTCGTTGTCGCGGTCGACGTCCTCGCTGATGGCGCGGAAGTCGCCCGCCGGGAGCCCGGCTTCGCTGGTCGCGTCCGTGAAGCCGCCCGTGCCGTCCAGCCCGTCGTTGCGCAGCAGGCGCGGGCCCTCTGCGGTCGTGACCAGCAGGTCGACGTCGCCGTCGTGGTCGTAGTCGACATCCAGGAGGACATCGGGCAGATGGCCGTCGCCCTCGATGGCCGGCAGTCTTGCGAGGGGCTCGGCGTGCTCGCTCCATTCGCCGCCGACGTTTTCGAGCAGGCGCAGCTCCGTCCCGCCTTCGACCGTGACCGCGAACAAGAGGTCGAGGTCGCGGTCGCCCTTCTTCTTCGTGTTCGGGGAGTCGGTGCCCTTGTCCGCACCGTGGTTCATGCGGTCGAAGGGTGCCAGGCCCGTCACCGCGCGCGCGAGTAGGGGCCGCGGCGCCTCCGGAGCGCCTGCGAGCGCGATACCGCCCGCACCGAAGGCCACGAGCGCGGCGCGCGGCTCGAAGCTGTAGAGCTCCTCCTGGCTAGCGCCGTGCTTCGTGCTCACGTCCTGCACCGCGCCCATGGCGAGCTGGACGACGCGTACGCCCCCGAAAGCGCCCGGGCCGGCGAGTTTGCGCACCTCGAAGCGGGTCTCGCGCGCGAGCGGGACCGGAAGCTCGAACACGCCCGGCGTGTGCGGCGGAACGGCGCCCAGGGTGTCCGGCTCGTGCTCGGGCACACCCGGGCGCGTGAGGCCGCGCGACTCGAGCAGCGTCATCTCCGCGAAGAGCGGGTCGGCCTGCGCGGGGTCTCCCTGTCGGATCAGGGACTGGGCCAGACGGTAGAGCACGGTCATGCGCCAGCTTCCGGAGTGCTCGGACGGGATGGCGAGCAACGCGCGGTACAGGGCCTGGGCCTCGATCTCGGTGGCCGGCTCGTCCACGTCATCCAGGGCCGACGCCAGCGCAAGGCCCACGGTGTAGTCTTCCGGCCGGAGCGCGTGGAGGCGCCGCAGGACTTCCACGGAAGCCTGGGTGTCGTACTGGATGGCCGCCAGGCGGTAGCGGCACCACAGGACCACCGGATCGCCGGGCGCTAGCTTTTCGGCGCGCTCGATCAGTGGCATGGCTTTCTCCACGCGGTCGCTGGCTTCCTTGTTCGCGAGCTGGGCGCTGGCGGCCCGCAGGAGGTCCTCGAGCGCGGCATCCTTGCGGCTGACGAGGGGTTCGAGCAGCGCGGCCGCCTCGCGCCACTGGGCGCGCGCTCCGAGGTCGGCCGCGCGGTCGCGTGCGAGCACCACCTCGCGTGAGACCGGGCTCGAGTCCGCTCCCGATCCGCACCCGGCCGCGAGGAGGGCGAGCAGAGCCGTGCTGAGGACGGCGGTCCGGCGCACACGGTCGGCTGTCGTTTGGATCATGTGGATCGGAGCACCGGGCTCGAGTTGAGGCACACTGTACGCATGTACCCGAGGCTTTCTAGCGGCTGGCTCGCGGGCTCGTTCCTGTTGCTGCTCCTGACTGCGTGCACTCCCGCCGAGCCCGACGCGGCGAGTGCACCCAGCACATCCAGGGCGGCCGGCGTTCCTCCGACCGAGAGCGCGGCGGCCGCCACGCTGCCGGCCACGCTCGCGATCGCCGCGCCGGATGCGCCCGTGGTGAACCTCGACGCGGTCGAGGATTCCTCGGAGGCCGTCGCCAACGCCCTGGTCGAGCTGGCCGACAAGCTGCGCCGCCGTGATTTTCGCGCGGCCGAGGCCTGGTTCGCGGCGCACTTCGCCGGGCACGCGCTCGCGCCGCTGAAGCTCGCCAAGGAAGAGGAGCTACCGCTGGCGACGAAGAAGCGCAGCGCCGACGTCGCCCAGCCGACGGTGGTCGACGGCGCCGGCTTCCTGGCCGCGCTGCGCGCGCGCATCGGCCCCTGGGCGCGGGTCGAGGCCGTGACGCCCAAGGTCAAGGCGGCCGAGTTCCAGAGCGGCCTGCCGGCCTGGGGCAAGGTGCGCCAGCAGTGGACCTTCATCGGCGCGGACGAGCACGGCGGGCCGCGCTCGCTCGTGGTCTGGGCCCAGACGCGCGTCGAGAGCCTTTCCGGCCGCTGGGTGATCGCGCGCTTCTTGCTCGAGTCCGTGGACGAGACCGAGCGCGCCGCGCCGCTCTTCCGCGACGTGGCGACGTCCGCCGGCGTCGCCCACGCCGGGATTCGCTTCGGTCGGCCGGGCAACCAGAGCTTCGCCTGGAACGGCGCGGCGCTCGGCGACGTGGACGGCGATGGGCTCGAGGACCTGTTCGTGCCGAGTCGCCCGCGAAACTTCCTGTACCGCGCGCGGCCCGAGGGGGGCTTCGCCGACGAGGCGGAGGCGCGCGGCGTGGCGCAGCCCGCGGGCGGCACGGGCGCGGTCTTCTTCGACTTCGACAACGACCACGACCAGGACCTCGCGCTGGCCGACGTGGGCTGGAGCAACGGCTCGGACGTGGGCGGCAACCGGCTGCGCCTGTGCGTGAACGAGGCCGGCCGGTTCCACGAGCGCGGGGTCGCGCTCGGCTTCGGCGACCTCACGCATGCGTATTCGCTGTGCGCGCTCGACGCCGACCGCGACGGGTACCTCGATCTCTACGTCTGCAGCTACGGGCGCGTGGACAATGAACCCAACAATTCCTGGGTCCAGGCGACCAACGGCACGCCCGACCGCTTCTACCGGAACCTCGCGGGCAAGGGCTTCCGCGAGGAGGCCGCCGAGCGCGGGCTGGTCGACGCGGGCTGGTCCTACGCCGCGGCTGCGGCCGACTACGACCAGGACGGCGACACCGACCTGTACGTCGCCAACGACTACGGCGTGAACTCGCTGTGGGTGAACGACGGCACCGGCCGCTTCACGGACCAGGCCGGCGCGGCGGGGGTCTCGGACCTCGGCAACGGCATGGGCGCGGCGTGGGGCGATCTCGACAACGACGCGCGCCTCGACTTGTACGTGTCCAACATGTCCTCGACCGCCGGGCGGCGCATCCTCGAGCGCATGCTCGCGAAGGACGGGACCTGGAAGGAGCTCTCCAAGCTCGCCGCCGGCAACTCGATCTTCCTGAACCGCGGCAAGAGCTTCGAGCTCCTGCCGGCGAAGCAGGGCGGCATCGGCGCGAGCTGGGCCTGGGCGCCGGCGCTGTTCGACCTCGACCTCGACGGCCGGCTCGACGTGTACTGCTGCAGCGGCTTCGTCACCGGCGACACCGCCGCCGACACATGAAGCACGTACTGGCGCCACATCGTGGCGTCGTCGCTCCCGGAGGGAGCCGAGCAGAGCGTGGTCCTGAAGCAGGCCGTGAACGCCTCGTCCTATCGGGGCTTCCACAGCGCGCAGATGTTCGAGCAGGGCTTCTCTTTCAGCGGCTTCGAGCGCAACAAGGTCTGGATCAACGCCGGCGGACGCTTCGCCGACCTCTCGGACGTGTCCGGGGCGGACACGCCGAACGATTCGCGCGCCGCCCTCGCGGCCGACTTCGACGACGACGGCGACGTGGACCTGTTCGTGCACAACCTCCAGCGCGAGCGCCACGCGCTGTACCGCAACGATGCGCTCGCGCCCGGCACGCACGGTTTTCTCAAACTGCGCCTCGCGGCCACGCGCGGACAGCACGAGGCCATCGGCGCGGTCGTGACCGTGCACGGGCCGCTAGGACCGGTGGCGCAGAGCCTCTCGCGCGGCGACGGCTTCGTCTCGTGCCGCGCGGGCGAGCTCGTCTTCGGCCTGGGCGACGCTGCGCATGCCGAGGTCGAGGTGCTGTGGCCCGGCGGCGCGCGCGAGTCCTTCGGCCAGCTCGCGGCCGGCACGCGCGCGCGCCTCGTGGAGGGCGCGGGCAAGGCCGAGCTCGTGCCTGCAAGGCCGCGCCCGCTGCCGGACCCGCTGCCGCAGGGGTTGCTGCTGGACGAGGGCGCTGCGCTGCCGAGGCTCGCGCTGGCGGACGCCGCGGGCGCGCCGCGCGTGCTCGACCTCGGCGCCATCGGGCGCGGAAAACCCGTGCTGCTCAACCTGTGGGCGAGCTACTGCGCGCCCTGCGTGGCGGAACTGCCCCTGCTCGCCAAGAAGCACGCCGAGGGCAAGGTGACCGTCGTCCTGCTGAGCCTCGACGTGCCCGAGGAGCGCGTAGCGGCGTCCCGGTTGCTGCAGGCCAACGCGCCCGCGCTCCCGGCATTCTTCCTGCCGAAGCCCGGTCTCGCTCCGCCCGCCGGCAGCGCCGCAATCGAGACGATCCTCGACCTCGAACGCCTCTCCCTGCCCACGACCCTGGTGCTCTCGGCCGAGGGCAAGCTCGAGACCGTGCTGCGCGGCCCGCTGCGCGACGAGCGCTGACGGGCCGTGAAGGTATGGGGCTTCGGGCTTTCGTGTGGGTAGCGAGCCGTCGGTAGTTTGCTCGGCACTTCTGCTCCGGCTGCTGCTGCTTCTGCTGCTGCTCTCACTCACTTCCCCCGGCTCTCCCGGGCTCGTCGGGGACCCCGCAGACGTGCGGGAGCGATCGACCCGGTGGCGCAACGCAGGTCTCTCGAGCTCGAAGGCGCTGCGCGGCCGGCAAGGCCCTTCGGGCGCGCGAGCGCCCGGCCGCGCAACGCCTTCGAGCCCGAGAGACCCGTAGGGCGAGGGGTCTCTCCCGCGCGCTGAAGCCCCGGCGAGCCCTGGCTCGGAAGCAAGCGATGGCGCCGTGGACCGCGCCGAGAAACCCCGGCGAGCC
>JANOGB010000472.1:0-5908 GCA_031413955.1 Planctomycetota bacterium
GGAAACCTCCCTCTCACAGAACCGGTCTGGTCGGCGGTTTCAGTCCGCGCCGTTTTCCGGATTGCAGTCGACCGCACGCGGCTTCAGCAGCGTGATCTCCGCGCGCGTGCCGATGCGGATCGGCAGGGCCGTGACGCCGGCGCCGCGGCCGACGTAGAGGCGTGAGTTCCCGCTCGCATAGAGCCCGTTCACCCAGCCGAAGCGCGAGTGGTTCAGCGGGCTCCAGCCGAAGATGCGGATCTGGCCGCCGTGGGTGTGGCCGGAGAGTTGCAGGTCGACGCCGCGCGCGCTCGCCTCGCGGAAGAGGTCGGGGTGGTGCGAGAGCAGGAGCGAGGCCTCGCCCGTGCGGCGGCCCGCGAGTGCCTCGGTGAGCTCTGGCTCGCCCTCGGTCAGGTCGTCGACGCCGCACAGCCACAGCCACAGCGCGGAATCGCCGTGCCGCAGGCGCACGCCGCGGTTCTTCAGCACGTGCACGCCCTGCGCCTCGAGGCGCGCGGTCCACTCGGCGAGCTCGGCGACCTCGACGTAGTCGTGGTTGCCGGGCACCGCGAAGATTCCCAGCGGCGCAGCCAGGAGCCGGAGGGCGGGCTCGAGCAGCTCGATCTCCCGCACGTGGTGGTTGATCAGGTCCCCGCCCAGACACACGAGATCCGGCTGCAGCTCCGCCACGAGTCCGGCGAGTCCCTCCAGGTCCCGCGCGCTCATGTAGTGGCCGGCGTGGATGTCCGAGAGGAAGGCGATCGTCGGCCACTCGATGCGCGCGGAGGGCGCGGGGAGCTCGAGCTCGACCACCGCGATCTCGAGCCCGGTGAACAGCCGTGCGTGCAGCCAGCGTCCGAGCGGCGTCGGAAGGAAGGCGTTGTTCACGGCCGCGAGCCGGCGACCCAGCGCGTGCTGTACCCCGCGCCGGAAGCGCGAACGGGGTCTGCGCGTGGGCGTGGGCTCCGCGGAGCGGGACTGGGAGAGTTCGAGCGTCAAGGTTCGGGAAGATCGACTGCCCGGGCGGGCGAGCAGGAGAGGGAGGATCATCGGCCGGGACCCGCGTTCGGAAAAGTTGTCCGTTCTCGTTCCACGCGTCCGCCCGCGATCGACCGCCAATGCGTAGAATCGCGCACGCGTGCTGGCGGCCCTGCTGCTCTTCCCGATTTCCTCGCCTGCTGATCCGGGGCGCGCTCACGCCCAGGAAGCCGCGGCTTCCACGGGCGTGACCAAGCCCGTGACCGAGGACGAGCTCGCCTTCTTCGAGAAGAGCGTGCGGCCGCTGCTGGTCGAGCACTGCTACGAGTGCCACTGCGCCGCGAAGTCGCGCCCGAAGGGCGGCCTGAGGCTCGACACGCGCGCGGGCTGGACCAAGGGCGGCGACTCGGGACCTGCACTGGTGCCGGGGGACGCGGAGGCGAGTCACCTCGTGCGCGCCGTGCGCTACACGGATGCGGAGCTCGAGATGCCGCCCGACGGGAAGCTGCCCGCCAGCGCGATCGCTGTGCTCGAGGAGTGGGTGCGGCGTGGCGCGCCGGATCCGCGCACGGAACCTGCTCCGCGCACGGAGGCCGAGCCCGGAGCGGCTCCGTCGAGCACGCCCGCGAAGCCATCCGAGCTCTGGTCCTTCCGGCCCATGACGGATCCCGCGCCACCGGCGGTGCGCGACGAAGCGTGGCCGCGGAACGAGATCGACCGCTTCGTTCTCGCGCGGCTCGAAGCCGAGGGCCTCGCGCCCGCGCCCGAGGCCGATCGGCGCACGCTGCTGCGGCGCGCGAGCCAAGATCTGCTCGGCCTGCCGCCGACCAGCGCGGAGCTCGAGCGCTTCGAGCACGACCCTGCGCCCGACGCCTGGGAGCGCGAGATCGAGCGTCTGCTCTCGTCGCCGCACTACGGCGAGCGCTGGGGCCGGATGTGGCTCGACCTCGCGCGCTACGCCGACTCGAACGGCCTCGACGAGAACCTGGCGCTGGCCAATGCCTGGCGCTACCGCGACTGGGTCGTGCGCGCGTTCAACGCCGATCTGCCCTACGACCAGTTCGTCACGCTGCAACTGGCCGGCGACCTGCTGCCCGAGCCCCCGGAAGGAGCAGGAACCACGGCCGCGCTGCGCGATCAGCTCACGGCCACGGGCTTCCTCGTGCTCGGCCCGAAGATGCTGGCCGAGCAGGACAAGGTGAAGCTCGAGCTCGACGTCGTGGACGAGCAGCTCGACGTCGCCGGTCAAGCCTTCCTGGGATTGACGCTGGGCTGCGCGCGCTGCCACGACCACAAGTTCGACCCCATCACGCAGCGCGACTACACGGCCCTGGCGGGGATCTTCAAGAGCACGAGCTCGATGGCGAACCTCGATTTCGTGTCGCGCTGGCGCCAGGTCGAGCTCGCTCCGCGCGCCGAGGTCGAGGCACGCACCGCGCAACTGGCCGAGGTCGACAGCGCGAAGCGGCACGGCGAGGAGCTCTACCAGGCAGCCCTCGCGGCCGAGCGCGGGCACTGGCACGCGGACCTGGCGCGCTACCTGCTGGCGGCGAACGACGCCGCGCGGAGCTCGCTCCTGCTGGAAGCCGAGGAGTTCAGCCGCGGCAACCTGATCGTCGACCGCGAGACCTATGGCTCCGCGGCGGAGCCGATCGTGCGCAGCGACGGGAGCGGCCTACAGTTCGTCGAATACGACCTGACCTTCGTCGCGCCGGAACGCCTGCGGCTCGAGCTGCGTTACGCGGCCGAGGAGAGCCGCCCGCTGCGCGTCCTGCTCGACGGCACGCCCATGGCCGAGAACGCGCTGGCCGAGACGACCGGCGGCTGGAAGGACGACAAGCAGCGCTGGACGAGCGTGGCGCTGCTCGACGTACGCGCGGGCCGCAACGTGCTGCGCTTCGAGCGCGAGGGTGCCGTGCCGCACCTCGACCAGTTGCTGCTCGTGCCGGCCGCAACGCTCACCGACGTGAGCTGGCTCATCGAGAGCGAATGGGCCGAGGGACTCGTCCCCGAGCTCGTGCGCGGCTGGGTCGGCCGACTCGAGCGCGCCGCGCGCTCCGGCGAGCCGGTCTTCGGGCTATGGTCGCGCTTCGCTGCGCTGCCGCGGGCCGAATTCGAGCCGGAAGCCGTGCGCCTGCGGGGCGAGCTGCGTGCCGATGATTCCTTCGCGGTCAATCCGCTCGCGCGCACGTTGCTCGATGGCCTGCCCCCCTCCTCGTTACGCGAGCTCGCGCTGCGCTACCAGACGCTCTTCGCGGTCGTCGATCAGGCCTGGCTCGCGCAGCGCGCCTCGCCGGCCGGGCAAGAGCAGGACCGGCTCGACGACCCGGCGCAGGAAGAGTTGCGGCTCGTCCTGTACGGAGCGGCCGGGCCCTTCACGCTCGCGCGGACGCGCGCAGAAGCGCTCTTCGCCGAGGAAACGCGGACGGCGCTCGCGGCCGAGCGGGCGCGTCTGGCCGAACTCGAGAAGAACCTGCGCCCGGCCTTCGAGCTCGCGCTCGGCGTGCGCGAGAGCGAACGCAAGGTCGAGCTCCCGATCCACGTACGCGGCAGCCACCTGAGCCTCGGACCCGAGCCGATCCCGCGCGGTTTTCCGGCCGCGCTCACGGCCGCGCTCCCGCCCCTCCCGATCCCGGCCGAAGCCAGCGGACGCCTCGAGCTCGCGCGCTGGCTGACCGACCCCGCGCATCCGCTGAGCGCGCGCGTCGCCGTCAACCGCGTGTGGCAGGGCCATTTCGGACATGGGCTCGTGCGTTCGCCCTCGAACTTCGGCCTGCGCGGCTCTCCGCCCACGCACCCGGAGCTGCTCGACTGGCTGGCGCGCACGTTCGTGCGCGAAGGCTGGAGCCGGAAGGCGCTGCACCGGCGCATCCTCGCGTCGGCGACGTACCGCATGAGCAGCGTGCCCGCGCCCGAGGCGCTCGCGCGCGACCCCGAGAACCTGCTGCTCACGCGCGCGCCCCGCCGCCGGCTCGAGGCCGAGGCCGTGCGCGATTCCCTGCTGGCGTGCGCCGGCACGCTCGAACGCACGCTCGGCGGGACCTTGCTCGAGACCAAGGACGGCGACTACGTCACCAACGACCAGTCGGGCGACCAGGGCCGCTACGAATCGAGGCGCCGCTCGCTGTACCTGCCGATCGTGCGTAACTCGCTGTACGACCTGTTCGCGGCCTTCGACTACCGCGACCCGTCGCTGCCGATCGAGCAGCGCTCGTCCACGACCGCACCTGCCCAGGCCCTGTGGCTGATGAACTCGCCGCTCGTGCTGGAGGCCAGCCGCCGCATCGCCGACGAGCTCTGCGCGACGGCGAGCGAGCCGCCGGCGCGCGTCCGGGCGCTCTACGAGCGCGTGCTCGGCCGTTCCCCGGCCGAGCGCGAACACGCCCTCGCGCTGGCCTTCGTCGAGCGCGTGAATGCGCCCGAGGTCACGAGCGGGGCGGTCGATGCCGCCGGCGCAGGCGCTGGCACGAACCCGAGCGCTGCGACCCTGGCCTGGCGCGGGCTCGTGCAGGCGCTCTTCCTCTCCAACGAGTTCCTGTACCTCGACTGATGAGCCTCTTCCTGCCGCGCACGCGCCGTGACCTCCTGCACCAGCTCGGTGCGGGCTTCGGCTGGCTCGCCTTCAGCGGCCTGGCGCGGGCCCAGGGGGCGCGCGAGAATCCGCTCGCGCCGCGCCCGGGGCATTTCCCGGGAAAAGCGAAGCGCGTGATCTTCCTCTTCATGCACGGCGGACCGTCGCAGGTCGACACCTTCGACTGGAAGCCGCTGCTCGAGCGCGACGACGGGAAGCCCTTGCCCTTCGAGAAGCCGCGCATCCAGTTCGCGGCGACCGGCAACCTGCTGCGCTCGCCGTGGAAGTTCGCGCAGCACGGCGAGAGCGGCGCGTGGGTCAGCGAGCTCTTCCCCGAGGTCGCCAAGCAAGTGGACAAGCTGTGCTTCGTGAAGTCGCTGCACGGCACGAACGAGGCCCACGGCGGCGCCCTGCTGGCGCTGCACACCGGCTCGGCCACCTTCGTACGCCCCTCGCTGGGCTCGTGGGTCGTCTACGGCCTCGGCAGCGAGAACGAGAACCTGCCGGGCTTCCTCACGCTGTGCCCGACGCTCGGCCATGGCGGCGTCAACAACTGGTCGAGCGCCTTCCTGCCCGGCATCTACCAGGGCACGCCGCTCGGCAACGCCAGCGTGCCGGCCAAGGACGCGCGCCTCGGCCATCTCTCGAATCCCGAGCTCCCGCGCGAGTTCCAGCGCGCGCAGCTCGACCTCCTGGCCGAGCTCAACGCCCCGCACCTCGCCGCGCGTCCCGGCGACGATGCGCTCGAGGCGCGCATCGCGAGCTGGGAACTCGCCTTCCGCATGCAGAGCGAGGCCCCGGGTGTGCTCGACCTCGCGCACGAGAGCGAGGCGACGAAGCAGCTCTACGGCATCGACGACCCCGTGACCGACAACTTCGGCCGCCAGTGCCTGCTCGCGCGCCGCTGCGCCGAGGCCGGCGTGCGCTTCGTGCAGTGCACCCACAGCTACAAGTGGGACCAGCACGAGCAGCTCCGCGAGCTGCACGAGAAGAACGCGCGCGAGGTCGACAAGCCCATCGCGGGGCTGCTCACCGACCTCGCCGCGCGCGGATTGCTCGAGGACACGCTGGTCCTCTGGGCCGGCGAGTTCGGGCGCACGCCGACCGTGCAGGGCGCGCTCGGCCCCGCCGCCGGCCGCGACCACAACCCGCACGGCTTCACGATCTGGATGGCGGGCGGCGGCGTGAAGGGCGGGCTCTCCTTCGGCGCGACGGACGACTACGGTTTCTACGCCGCCCAGGACAAGGTCCACATCCACGACCTGCACGCGACGATTCTCGCGGCTCTGGGCCTCGATCACGAGAAGCTGACCTATCGCTACGCCGGCCGCGACTTCCGCCTGACGGACGTCGAGGGCCGAGTGGTGCGCGAGCTCTTCG
>JANOGB010000473.1:0-2419 GCA_031413955.1 Planctomycetota bacterium
ACGCGGTCCGGCGCAGCCAGGCGCGCGCAAGCGCGCCGCGGACCGCGCGGCGTCTTGCGAGCTCGACTGCACGGGCGCCACGGGCCGGCCACCTCGCTCCCGCGCGAAGGCGGGGCCCCGACGAGCGAGCTACACACCCACACATCCACCATGCTCCCACTCCACTCCAGGAACCTGCGCCCACACGATTTCCTGAAGCCCCGAAAAGAAACCGAGCCCGCCTGGAGCGCACCCGGCATGAGGCGAGCAAGCCGCTGCTCCCTGGGCCACCTGCCCCCGTCGGCGGGGGATATACTTGCGCGCGCTCGCCCCCCCCGCGCCCTGGATCCCCCATGCTCTTCCTGCTCGGCCTCCTGGCCCTCGCGCCGTCGTTCCAGCACGCCCGAGTCGCGGGCGCGCCGCGCCTCCACCCGCGCCGCCTGCTCCTGCGCACCGATCCGAGCCTCGCGCGCGTCCCGCTGAGCGCGCTCTGCCCCGAGCTCGGCGTGCGCGAGCTGTGGAACCTGCCCCAGATCGGCTGGCGCGCGATCGAGGTCGAGACGGGCCAGCGCGACGGGATCAAGCTGCGGCTCGAGCAGGATCCGGCCGTGCTCGAGGTGTGCTTCGACCCGCGCCGCGAGCTCGCGTACACGCCCAACGACACGTTCTATGCGAGCCAGTGGCACATGCCGCACATCCAGGCCGACCTGGCCTGGGACACGGAGAAGGGCGACCCCGCGGTGGTCGTGGCGGTGGTCGACACCGGCATCGAGCTCACGCACCCGGACCTGGCCGCGAACCTGTGGACCAACCCGGGCGAGATCGCGGGCAACTTCCTCGACGACGACAACAACGGCTACGTCGACGACGTCAACGGCTACGACTTCGCCTACTTCGACTCGGATCCGAGCGACGACAACAGCCACGGCACGGCCTGCGCAGGGATCGTCGCCGCGGTGCAGGACAACTCGACCGGCGTCTCGGGCGTCGCGCCGGGCTGCAAGGTCGCGGCGATCAAGGCCGCGCTGAGCAGCGGCTTCTTCTACGCCTCGGCCAACGTCCCGGCCTACGTGTACTGCGCCGACATGGGCTTCCAGGTCATGTCGATGAGCTTCTTCTCGGACGAGGTCGTGCCGGCCGAGCGCGACGCCATCGCCTATTGCTGGGCGCAGGGCGTCCTGCCGGTCGTGGCCGCGGGCAACGACAACAGCGTGCTGCCCTTCTATCCGGCGGCTTTCCCGCAGTCGCTCTCGGTGGGCGCGACCGGCGCCATGACCGACCTGCGCGCCTACTTCTCCGACTGGGGCACGTGGGTGAACGTGGCCGCGCCTGGCCTGAGCTTGTGGACGACCTATCTCTCCGCTGGCTACACCAGCGGCTTCGGCGGCACGTCCGGGGCGACGCCGCACGTGGCCGGGCTGGCCGCGCTGCTCTTCAGCGCCGATCCGTCGGCGACCAACGCCGAGGTGCGCGCGGCGATCGAGGACTCGGCCGTGCTCCTGGACCAGGCCCCGTACGGCAAGTGGACCAACTACGGGCGCGTGAACGCGGACGCGGCCCTCGACCGCATCCTCGGGATCACCAGCGGCTCGGTGCCGGCGCGCCTGCTGTTCGCCGCGCCCTGCGGCGGCGAGCGGCCCAGGATAGCCACCGCGATGCTGGGCCAGAACCGGAACCGTGACGCCGTCGCGCTCGAGGTGTGCGGCGTGGGGCTCGAGACGCCCAACACGATCCAGGTGCTGAGCGGCACGAACTCGCTCGGGATCCTGACACAGGAACGCCATTCCGTGCAGGCGGCCCTGCCGGGCAGGCCCGCGCCGGCTTTCCAGCTCAAGCGCAACGGTGGACTGGTCGGAAGCTGGACCTGGGAGAGCGGGCCCGGCCTGCTCTACGCCGCGACCGATGGCGGAACCGAGGATACGAGCGGCTCGCAGTCCCTCGGCGGCTGGGCCGAGCTCTATCGCCAGGACGGCATACACTTCACCTGCACCGAGGATGCGAGCTCCCTGATCTACTGCGAGTTCTCCGTGCGCAAGGTGCGCGTGCGCGACATCCACCGGCTGACGCTCGAGTTCCGGCGCGACTACGACGGCATGAACGCCAGCCCGATCGAGACCGTCGAGCTCTACGACTGGAGCTCTTACAGCTACCCCTACGGTTCCTGGATCACGCTCTCGTCGGGCGCGGCGCCGACCGCGGGCTTCTCGACGCTGACGGTCGAGGTGCCGGGCGACCCGGATCTGTACCGCGACGAAGAAGGCACGTTCTACCTGCGCCTGACCACGACCGAGGCGGGCGCGAGCGGCCAGCTCAAGGCCGACATGCTGCGCTTCCGCGTGCGCTGATCTTCTTCCCGAATCTGCGCGCATCAGCCGGGAACGCCAGGCTCCAGCCTGGCTCTGCTTCTTCCTCTTCCGAGGAAGAAGAGCAGAGCAGGAAC
>JANOGB010000474.1:0-4075 GCA_031413955.1 Planctomycetota bacterium
CCTGGTCCGCAAACTACAGGAACTCGGCCTGCGCGCGGCCGAGGCCGTTACCGGAGCTTCCTGACGCGCCAAACCCTGCCTGAGCTGGTCCGGTCGGGGCCAACCGCCGCGTCGGCCGATTCTTGCTCAGGCTCTGAGTCCGTCCGAGCGGAGAGCCCGCCCGCGCGGGACTACTTGGCGGCCGGCTTGGCCGCCGGCTTACCGGCAGGCTTGACGGCGGGCTTGATGTTGCGCAGGCGCGGGCGGCGCTTACCGAAGGTGCCACGCGCAATCTTGCCGCGCCGGGTTTTCTTGTCGCCTCTGCCCATGGATGCTCGTTCGTCAGGGGGAAATGAAGGGCGGGCATTCTGGAGGCTTGGCCGCGCCGCGTCCATCACGGGGGGCCCTGGACGGGAGATTCGGCTTCCGTTAGGGTACGGAGCGTGGGGGGCGTTTCGAGCGCCTCATGTACGTCCCCCTGCGCAACCACGGCTGGCACTCGCTGCTCACCGGCGTCGATCCGCCGGGAGCGCTGCTCGAACGCGCGGCCGAGCTCGAGCTCGCGGCCCTGGCGCTGACCGACGTCGACACGCTGGGCGGCACGGTCGACTTCCTGCGCGCGGCCGAGAAGCTCCCGAGCGTGCGGCCGATCCTCGGGGCGGAGATCAGCGATCCGAGCGGGCGGCCGGGGCGCGTGATCGCGCTGGCCGCGGACGCGCAGGGCTACCGCAACCTGTGCAAGCTCGTCTCGGCGCGCCAGCTCGGCGACGATCCGGGCGAGAAAGACGTCGAGCTGCGCCCCGAGCGCTTCGATCTCGTGGCCGCGGCCGAGCGTTTCCAGGCGGGCCTCTACCTGCTGGTCGACCATCCGCGGCTCGCCTTCGCGCTCGCCGGACGCGTCCCCGCGCGACGACTGCTCGTCGCCGTCTCCCCCGCCGCGCTGGCGCGCCGGCCACGGTCCCTGCGCGCGCAGCGCCGGCGCCCGCTCGACGACGGCGAGCGCGTGCCGATGCTGCCTGCGCCCAAGGTGCCGCCGCCCGCGCGCGCGGTGTCGGCCCAGGAGCTCGCCGAATGCGCGCGCCTCCTGAAGCTCGCCACGCTGGCCGTGCCGGACGTCCACTGCGCGCGCGTCGAGGGCTACGAGGCACACCGCGTGCGCACCGCGATCAAGCACAACGCGCTGCGCTGCGCTCTCGCGCCGGAGTGGCTGGCCGAGGAACCCGCACACCTCCTCGCGCCCGCGGAGCTGGAAACGCTCTACGCCAGCCTGCCGGAATGTCGTGGGCCGTTCCGCGCGCGCCGTTCCGGCCAGCGTGCCGCGAACGGGATGCTCGCACGCACACTCGCGCTGGCCGAGGCCTGCCGCTACGTCCCCCCGCTCGGCGGCGTGGTTTTCCCCTCGATCGAACTCGACGGACACGAGACGCCCTACTCGCGCTTGTGTGCGCTCGCCTTCGACGGAGCGCGCAAGCGCTACCTGCCGCTGCGACCGGAGATCGTGCGGCGTCTCGACCACGAGCTCGCGGCGATCGAGGGTCTCGGCTTCGCGCCGTATTTTCTGCTGGTGAAGAAGATCGCCGACTTCGCACGCGCCCAGGACATCCCCAGCGTCGGACGCGGGTCCGCGGCCGACAGCCTGGTGGCCTACTGCCTCGAGCTGACCGACGCCGATCCGCTGCGCTACCGCCTGCCCTTCGAGCGCTTCCTCAATCCGGCGCGCAAGGACCGGCCCGACATCGACCTCGACTTCTGCTGGCGGCGGCGCGACGAGGTGCTGGCGCAGGTGGGCGCGGCCTTCGGGGTCGAGCGCACGGCCATGATCGCGACGCTCTCGACCTTCGGGCTGCGCGCGGCCTTTCGTGAGGTCGCGCTGGCCGAGGGCCTGCCGCCGGTCGAGGTCAACCGCTGGTCGCGGAGACTCCCGGGCATGGGCGCCGAGCTCGGCGCGAGCGAGGCGGGCACGGGCGAGGTGCCGGATGGCGAGGGCGAGATCGAAGAGACCTTCCCTCCGTCTCTGCGCTCCTCTGTGTCCTCTGCGCCTCCGTGGTTGGATCGGAAGGACCACAGAGGCGCAGAGGACACGGAGTCTCACGGAGAAAACCCGATTGCGCGCACGCTGGCGGAGACGCCCGAGTGCCGCGGTTTTCCATTCGAGGATCCGCGCTGGGCCTTCGTGCTGGAGATGGCCAGCTCGCTACTCGACTGCCCGCGCCACCTCGGCCTGCACCCGGGCGGCGTGGTGGTGGCGCCGGGGCCGATCACGGACTTCGTCGCCTGCCAGCGCGCGGCCAAGGGCGTGCTCATGACGCAGCTCGACAAGAACGGCGTCGAGGCCATCGGGCTGGTCAAGATGGACCTGCTCGGCAACCGCGCGCTGACCGTGATCGACGACTGCCTGCGCGCGCTCGGGTTGAGCCACGAGGAGCTCGCGCGTATCCCCGAGGACGACGAGCGTACGCGCGAGCTGCTCGAGCACGGGCGCACGCTCGGCTGCTTCCAGGTCGAGTCGCCGGGCATGCGCAACCTGCTGCAGCAGATCGGCGCGCGCAACATGGACGACGTGATCCAGGCCGTGGCGCTGATCCGGCCCGGGCCGGCGGGCTCGGGTATGAAGGACGCCTACGTCCGCCGCTTCCGCGGCCTGGAGCAGCCGCACGCGCCGCACCCGCGCCTGACCGAGCTCCTGCGCGAGACGCGCGGGGTGATGCTCTACCAGGAGGACGTGATGCAGGCGGTAGTGCTGCTGGCGGGCTTCGAGCTGTCCGAGGCCGATCTCCTGCGGCGCTCGCTGGCGAAGAAGCGCGGCGCCGAGCTGGCCGAGCTGCGCGAGCGCTTCCTGGCGGCCTGCGCGCGCGAGAAGATCGCGGCGCGCGACGCGGCGCGCATCTGGGAGCTGATCGCGAACTTCTCGGCCTTCGGCTTCTGCAAGGCCCACGCGGTCACCTACGGGCGCATCGCCTACCGCACGGTCTGGCTCAAGGCGCACCACCCGGCCGAGTTCCTGAGCGCCTTCCTGAACAGCCAGACCGGCTACTACGACGCGCGCGTCTACGTCGAGGAGGCGCGGCGCCTGGGCGTGCCCATCCTCCCGCCGGACGTGAACCGGAGCGGAGAAGGTTTCGCGCTCGAGCGCGTGGCCGACGGCCGCTCCGCGCTCCGCGTCGGCCTGGAGCGCGTCAAGGGCCTGTCCGAGACGACGCGCGGTGCGCTCCTGGCCGAGCGCGCGCGCGGCGGCCCGTACCTCGCTCTGCCCGACTTCCTGGAGCGTTCCGGCGCGCGCGCCGACGAATGCGAGCGCCTGATCCTCGCCGGCGCCTTCGACGCCTTCGACCGCACCCGGCCCGAGATGCTCCTGCGCCTGCACCTCCTGGCCACGCCCGCACGCAGGCCGCCGCCCGGCCTCGACGCGCGCACGCTGGCCGCCTGCCGTGCAACGCCCGCCACGCGCGAGCGCGCCAGCGGCTGGTCGCGTTCGTCGCTCGGCCTCGACGCCCGGCGCCTGGCCCCCGGCGAGAGCGCGCCGCTCTTCCCCGCCCCACCCACACCGGCGCTGGCGTTGCCGGCGTTACCCGATTTCGATCTCGCGCAACGCGGGCGACTCGAGCTCGAGCTGCTCGGATTGACCGTGTGCGCTCACCCGACCGCGCTGTTCCCGTGCGCGGCGCGCGACGAACGCGAGGCCGTCCTGCCCTGCGGCGAGCTCGCGCGCCATCGCGGCGAGCGCGTGTGCCTGGTCGGCTGGCTCGCGGCCTCGCGTCCGGTGCGCACGAGCGCGGGTAGCTGGATGCGCTTCCTCACGCTCGAGGACGAGAGCGGCATCGCCGAGGTAGTCGTGTTCCCGCCGGTGTACGCGCGCGACGGCCAGCGTTTGATCGGCCGTGGCCCCTTCCGGATCAGCGGACGCGTCGAGGATCACCTCGGGGCTTGCACGCTGCACGCCGAGCGCATCGGCTGAAGTATCGCGGTAGGGACGCTGGTTGCCCAGCGCCCCCCGCACAGATCCCAGCGAGCGGGACTACCGCACTAGGCTCCTGCCGCAGGTGGTGACGCACAGGCGTTGCTCTGGATAGGGGTGGCGAATACGCGGGTTGGGTAG
>JANOGB010000475.1:0-19631 GCA_031413955.1 Planctomycetota bacterium
GGGGCGCCCCGCCGCGCCCCCCCCCCGCCGCCCCGCGGGCGGCCCCCCAAGTCACCCCCCCCCGCCCCCCCCCCCGCCCCCCTCTATCCCCGCGCCGCCCCGTTTGCCCGCGGGGCCCCGCCGCGGAGGGGGGCAGGGGAGGCCGTCGTCTACTCGTCGAAGCCCGGCGAGCAGGCCACGTCGCCGAACTCGTCGGTCTGGCCCGTCACCGCATTGCGGCTGAAGGGATCGGCGTTCAGGAAGGGCTGGAGCGCCTGGTTCGCCGGACGACCCGCGCGGCCGACGGCCGCGAGATCGATGAGGATGTCGGTGCCATCGGGGAAGCTGCCGTTCGGCACGCGCAACTGGGGCCGGTCGAAGGGCGCGGCCTCACGTGCGACGCGCGGGTCGGTGAGCCCGATCAGGAAGGCCACGAGCGCCTGCTTCTCGGCCACCGACAGGCCGATCGGCTGGATGTCCGGATCCAGATCGGCGCGGTTGAGGCGGCAGAAGTTCCCGCCGCGGTCGTAGAACTCGACGACTTCCATGAGCGTCGCCATCGAGCCGTTGTGGAAGTAGGGGCCCGTCAGCGCGACGTTGCGCAGGCCCGGCGTCTTGAAGGCGCCGTCCACGGCCACCCGGCGCAGCACGACGTCGTCGTCCGTGCCGCATTTTCCGTCGCCGTCGAGGTCGTGGCAAACCGCGTGGAACTCACCCGTGAGGTCGTCGAGGAACCCGAGCAAGTCGCCCTGACCGTGCACGAGCTCACGAATCGGCTCACCGATGATGTCGAAGGGGATCTCCTGGATGCCGAGGGCCTCGAACAGGAACTGGCGCGACGAGGCCAGCGGTTGTCCGAAGGGATTCCCGCTGCCGCGCCCGAGGTCGTCGAGCGTGGGTGTGAGGCCGATGTTGTAGAAGCCGTTGTCGTAGACGGCCGCACGGCCATCGCCCATCAGCATGGGCTCGATCACGTTCGCGCCGGCCTGCGTGTTGCGAATGGAGGCGTTGGTGAGCTCTGGCCCGCCGTGGCAGTTGACGCAGCGGCCCTTGCCGGCGAACACGTTCAGACCCGCGAGCTCACGCGCACCGAACTGCGACACGAAGTTGCCATTGCCCTCCATCCAGCGGTCGAAGGGCGAGCGATCGGCGATCAGCGAGCGCTCGTAGAGCATCACCGCCACGCCGTAGAAGAGCGAGAAGTTCGCCTCCATCAGCGTGAAGGTGCGCGCCGGATCCGTGACCTGGCTCGGGTCGATCACGCGCGGCCCGCCGGTGGGCGGGAAGTAGATCAGCTTGCTCGAGCTCCAGTAGCGCGGATGGAAGGAGGCCTGCACGAACTCGCTGTAGCTCCTGGTCAGGCCCCTGCCGGAGGGGTGGCGCAGGCCGGCGAGCTGGCTGTCGTCCACCGCCACGACCTGAGTGGAGAGCGCCTGCAGCGGCAGGAGCTTGCGCCCGAGCTCGGGGAACGTGCGCGCGTTGGAGCCGCCGTTGCCAAAGGACATCTCGAAGTGCGAGAGCGGCGGACCGACCGCCTGCGAGGCCAGGCTGGCCTGGTCGAGCGCCAGGACTTCCCGGGCGATGGTGTTGCCCGTGGCGACGAAGATCCGCGCGTTGGGATCCTGGATGCCGAACGGGTTGACGCCGTTGAAGAAGGGATTGGCGCGTCCATCCCAGAAGTTGAACAGGTTCAGCACGGCGTTGACCATCGTGGGCGTGTTGCGCGGCTCGACGCGTCGCACGGTCAGCGGGCCGGCATGGAACACGGGATCGAAGCGCGGGATGCCCTGGTCGACGAGCGTGCCGGGAATCACGCGCACGAAGTCGGTCAGCTCGATGCCCTGCGAGGAGGTCACGTCGTTCGAGTTGCCCGGCGCGGGCTCGAGCACGCCTCCGACCGAGAGTACGTTGGCGCCGTCGCCGATGTCGCGCACGAACGGGAAGTCGTTGCGCACCAGCGTCTGGTTCGGGCCGAGCACTTCGAAGGTCTCGTCGCCGGCCGGAGACGCCCCGGAGAAACCGCGCACGTCGCCGTTGCGCTCGCCTTGCATCCGCAGCAGCCCGGGGCTGGCCTGGTTGCGCGCGCGGCTGTCCGCGCCCGAATGGAAGTGGCAGGTGCCGCAGGCCTGCATGCCGTCCGAGCCGACGCCCATCTCGAAGAAGAGCGCCTTGCCCATGCGCAGCGCGATCGGCTGGTCACGCACCACGCTGCCGATCTGGCTCGAGAGCGGGACGCCTTCCTGGCGCAATTTGAGGAACAGCGAGTCGAGCCCGTGCGCGCGAGCGTCGTTCGGCGTGGTGATCGTCGTGGGTGCCTGCTGAGCAAGCGCGGACGAGGAAAGGAGTGTGAGGAGGAACGGGAACGCCGTTCGGTATCCAGCGATCATGGTGACCCTTTCGTGGCCTGGTGGTCTGCCCGGCGCGGCCAGGGGCGCGTGGGCCCTGCGGACCCGATCCGGCTCGCACCTGGCGCGATCCGAGCGCCCGGATGCTATTTGCATTGGAGACGGGCGGCGCTACGTAAGAGTGCGCATTGCGGCTTTCGGCGCGCGTAAGTGCTTGCAAGTTCCTTGGTTCGGTTCGCGTTACAGACTGGAGGCCGGGCTTGCGGAGGTTTCGACGGGTTGAGCCCGGGCGTTCGTCACTGCCAATGGGCCGGCCGGTCAAGGCTTGATTCCTTGCCCCGACCCTGCCGGCGGACCTCCTTTCCGGCGGGTGAGGGTGCGGCGGTGGATGTTCGGGATCGGTTCCTCAGGTGGACGCTTTTCGCGCTGCGGGGGAGAATCGCGCCCCCGAAATCGAGTCCGCGGCGCCTGGAGTCCAATCTCGTGGAGCCGGTCGCAGCCTGTCGGAGTTTCCCATGCGCATGAAGCTGAGCTGGTTGGTCCTCTTGCTGTCCGCAGTGCCCACCTGGGCGCAGGAGAAGCCCGAGGAGAAGGCGGAGAAGGACAAGGCGGAGAAGGACAAGGAGAAGAAGCCCGACTTCCCGACCTTCGAGGAGACCTCGAAGGACTTCGAGAAGGTCGTCTCGACCGCCGAGGGCACGGGCTTCTACGGACTGTGGCAGCGCAAGAAAGACGGCCAGCTGCTGGCCGAGCTGCCCGCCAACTTCGCCACTCAGAAGCAGTTCTTCGCCTTGACCATGCCGACCGGCGAGCTCTTCGCCGGACTGCAGATCGGCGAGAAGTACGTCTACTGGAAGCGCTTCGACAAGCGCCTGGCGCTGATCGAGCCCAACCTGGAGGCGCGCTCGACGGGCGACCAGGAGTCGAAGGACTCGCTCCTGAACCACTTCACCGACCGCGTGCTGGTCGACGTGCCGATCGTGTGCATGGGCCCCGGCGGCCAGCCCGTGATCGATTTGGACGAGCTCCTGATCGGGAACCTCGCGGCTTTCTACGGGGAGACCCGCGTCAACAAGAACCTCGCCTCGATCAAGAAGGCCAAGGCCTTCCCGAAGAACGTCGAGGTCGCCATCGAGGTCCCGACCTCGAGCGACGGCACGCTGCAGGTCTTCCACTACTCGATCAGCGAGGTGCCTTCGAACCCCGGCTACAAGCCGCGCAAGGCCGACGGGCGCGTGGGCTACTTCAACACCGCCGTGCGCGACCTGGGCAAGTTCCGCGACGACGAGGTGTGGCAGCGCTCCATCACGCGCTGGCACATCGAGAAGGCGGATCCGAACCTGAAGCTCTCGCCGCCCAAGGAGCCGATCACCTTCTTCCTCGAGCACACCGTGCCGGTGCGCTACCGCCGCTTCGTCAAGGAGGGCGTGCTGGCCTGGAACAAGGCCTTCGAGAAGGTCGGCATCTCCGACGCGATCGTGGTGCAGTACCAGGACAAGACCACCGGCGCGCACATGGAGAAGGATCCGGAGGACGTGCGCTACAACTTCATCCGCTGGCTGTCGAACGACATCGGCACCGCCATCGGTCCGTCGCGCGCGCACCCCGAGACGGGTCAGATCCTGGACGCCGACGTGGTCCTCACCGACGGCTGGATCCGCCACTTCTGGCACCAGGCGAACGAGTTCCTGCCGCAGACGGCGATGGAGGGCATGTCGAGCGAGATGCTGCGCTGGCTGGACCAGCACCCGGACTGGGATCCGCGCGTGCGCCTGGCCGCGCCGGAGCAGCGCGATGAGCTGGTGCTCGCAGCGCAACGCCGCGCCCTGCTCGGGCCCGTGGCCTACGACGTGGCCTTCGGCGACGGCGCAATCCTCTCCAATCCGGAGGTGTTCGAGCTGGCCAAGCGCCTGCCCTCGGCCGCAAACCTGTGCATGGTCTCTGCGGCCAAGGCGCAGAGCATGGCCTTTGCCGGCCTGACGCTGGAGGTCTTCGGGCTGATGGACGTCAAGCCTGATGGGGAGGCCAGCGGCGAATCGATCGACGGCATCCCCGAGTGGTTCCTCGGGCCGGTGCTGACCGAGCTCGTCAGCCACGAGGTCGGCCACACGCTCGGCCTGCGCCACAACTTCAAGTCCTCGAGCATCTACTCGCTGGCGCAGATCAACAGCGACGAGGTCAAGGGCAAGAAGCCCTTCGCCGGCTCGGTCATGGACTACCTGCCCATCAACGTCGTGCTCGACGACAAGGGCGAGCTCCAGGGCGACATCGACATGATCGGGATCGGCCCCTACGACCTGTGGGCGATCGAGTACGGCTACACCTTCGACGATCCGGTCAAGGTGCTGGCGCGCGTGGCCGAGCCCGAGCTCGCCTACGCCACGGACGAGGACACCAGCGGCCCCGACCCGCTCGCGCGGCGCTACGACTTCGCCGGCGATCCGCTGGACTTCGCCAACAGCCGCATGAAGCTGGTAGCGCAGAGCCGCACCCAGATCCTCGACAAGTTCGTCAAGGCCGGGGAGCCGTGGGCCAAGGCGCGCTGGGGCTACCTGGTCACGCTCAGCACGCAGATGGGCGCCCTCAACATGATGGCCGGCTGGCTGGGCGGCTCGTTCGTGAACCGCGACCACAAGGGCGACCCGGGCGACCGTAAACCCATCGAGAGGGTCCCGGCCGAAAAGCAGCGCGCCGCGCTCGCCTGGGTGCTGGAGCACTCCTTCCACGAGTCGGACTTCGGCCTCTCCCCCGAGCTGCTGGCGCGCATGTCGGTCGAGCGCTGGTGGGAGGACGGCAGCGCGATGGAAGAGCCGACCTATCAGGTCCACGACCGCATCGCGGGCGTGCAGGCCTCGGTCATGACCATGCTGCTCAACCCGGTCACGCTGCGGCGCGTGTACGACAGCGAGTTCGCGCAGAGCTCCGAGGTCGACGCGCTGACCCTACCGGAGCTGCTCGACGCGGTCTCCAAGGCGACCTGGGAAGAGCTCGGTTTCGGCGGCAACGGCAGCGAGGCGCGCGAGGCTTCGTTCGCCAAGGTCAAGGCCTTCACGGTGCGCACGCCGGCCATCTCGAGCTTGCGCCGCAACCTGCAGCACGAGCACCTGCAGCGCATGATCGATCTCTCCCTGCAGAAGACCAGCTCGCCCGCCACGCGCTCGATCGCGCTCCTGGCGCGCGCGACGCTGGAGAGCCTCGGGAAGACGATCGCGAGCTGCCTGGGAACGGAGCTCGACGCCTACACGCGCTCGCACCTGGCGGACGCGAAGGCGCGCATCGCCAAGGCGCTCGACGCGAGCTACACCTACAGCTCGCCCGCGCCGCCCGCGAGCGTCATCTTCTTCCGCGGACAGGAGGAGTCCGAGCCGCGCTGAAAAAACGCACCGCGGAGACGCGGAGGACGCGGAACCTCGCGGAAAAGAGATCTGGAAGACCTCCGGATTGCCAGGTCCCCGAGGGCTGAAGACCCCGGAGGCCCTGTTCCTTCTTCCTCCGCGTTCTCCGCGTCTCCGCGGTGCGTTCGTATGGGCCCTGCTAGAATGGGCGCGGAGGTTCCGCCCGCATGTTCCGCCGCGCCCTGCTCGTCGTCCTGCTCTTCTCGCTCCTGGTCGGGCCGGCCGGAGCGACCTGGTCGATCGTGGTGGTCAACCGCCGCACCGGCGAGGTGGCGGTAGGGGCCGCCACCTGCATCGCGCGCATCAATCTTGCCACCGGCCTGCCAACTCTCGTGCCCGGCGTGGGCGCGGGGGTGGTGCAGGCCTCGGGCAGCAGCTCGGACCTCGTGCCGATGACGCTCGGGTTTCGGGACGGGCTCTCGCCGGCCGAGATCCTCGAGCTCGTGAGGGCGGCCGAGCCTTCGCCGCGCCTGCTCCAGACCGGGATCGTCTCGCTCTATCCGGGCGCGCCGGTGACGTTCACGGGCGGCGGCGTCGGGCGCGGCAAGGCGGGCGTGGTTGGGCAGGTGGGGGACCTGGCCTACGCCATCCAGGGCAACGTGCTCACGGGTGCGGAGGTCGTGCACGCGGCCGAGGCCGCGCTGCTCGGCTCGCAGGGCGATCTCTCAGAGAGGCTGCTGGCCGCGATGCAAGCCGCGCGCAACCTGGGCGGCGATGGGCGTTGCTCGTGCAAACTGGGCGACCCGACCGGCTGCGGAGTACCGCCCGACCAGTTCGAGAAGTCGGCCCACGTCGGCTTCCTGCTCGTGGCCCGGGTCGGCGACGAGACGCCGCCCTGCCGGATCGGCCGCGACTGCGCCGAGGGGTTCATCCACCTGCGCCTGAACGTGCGCGGCGCGGATGCCGACGAGAGCGATCCGGATCCGGTCGACCAGCTCACGCAGCGCTACGCCAGCTGGCGCGCCAATCGCGTGGGGCATCCCGACGGCGTGCTCTCGACGGTCGACGCGGTGGCCGCCTTGCCGGCCGATGGCCTGACCAAGCGCAGCGTCACCGTGCAGCTCGTCGACCTCGAGGGCAACAAGCTCACCCAGGGCGGCGACAAGGTGCAAGTCACGTCGGCCGGGAACGCGCGCCTGAACACGATCCTCGGTGGAGTCGCGGACCTCGGTGACGGACGCTATCGCTTCTCGATCACCTCCACGCACAACGTGGGTACGGACCGACTCGTGATCACGGCCGAGGACAATCTGGTCCGAGCCACGCTGTACCCGTTCCTCGAAGTGCGTTCCGAGCCGCCCGCGGCCCTGCACGTGGGTGTCGACCGACTCTCGGCCTCGGCCGGTGGCGAGGCGCCCTTCGTGCTCGATCGGCCGGAGTTCGCGGGCGGTGTGTACCTGATCCTGGCCAGCGCGAGCGGCACCTCGCCGGCCACGCCGATGGGCCGCGCCGGATGGCTGCCGCTGGTGCGCGATCCCGTGTTCGATCTGTCCAGACGCCTGGCCGGCGCGCCGGCCTACTTTCCGGGCACGCGCGGCGTGCTCGACGCGCGCGGGCGAGCCGAGGCCGCGTTCGTGGCGCCGCCGGGTGCGCTCGCTGCGCTGATCGGCCGGCGCCTGTCCTGGGCGGCCGTGCTCGCGACCGGCTCGAAGGCCACCACGACCGAGGCCGTCGGCTTCGAGATCGTGCCGTAGATTCCCCTGGGGACGCCCGGCTCCGGTCAACCGGGAGCGCCGGGCTCCAGCCCGGCTCCTTTTCTTGTTCTTCCGGTTCTTCCCTTCCTCCCGGGAGACGAGGGAACGAGCAGAAGAAACGGAGCCGGGCTGGAGCCCGGCGCTCCCGGATGAGGTCGGCGCGAATGCTAGGCCGCGACCAGCTCGCTGGCGGCCACGTGTTCCTCGGCCGAGCGTGATTCGTCCGCCAGCAGCGCGCTCAGCGCGGGCAGGGCGTCCGGGCCGAGCTTGCGCGCCTCTTCGAGCCTGAGGTGAGCGCCAGCTCTTCCCGTACGGCGGGAGCCGTGCCGAGCCTGGTCGAACTGGCCTTGTCCAGGGTTGCGGTGTCGATGGCCCGACCTCGAGCCGCTCCGACGGACAAGGCTACGGCCAGGAGCATGGCCGCGGCGAGACCGAAGAGCGCGAGCACGACGGCGAGCCAGCGCGCGAGTCCGTTCATCCTGAGAGCAGGGAACAATCAGCTTCCTCGGGGGAAGTATGTCCGCTCCGCCACGCGCGAGTCGGAAGAATCCCTTTCCCGGGCACTGTCCCGAGGCTCTATCCTCGCGAGCCCGCTCCTCGTCTTTCTCCCATGCACAGCTTCCTCCTCGCCCTGTTGCTGCTCCTCACCCCTGCCTGCGCGGTCGCGCGCTCGTCCGAGAACGAACCGCTCGAGGCGGAGGTGCTGCACTCCCTGCGCCCGGGCAGCACGACCGCGGGCGAGGTGGTCGAGCTGCTCGGTGCTCCGGTCGACGTGGTCCAGCTCGGTAAGCGCAGCGCCTACCGCTACCAGTTCACGAGCTCCAAGCGCGCTGGGCTGATCCTGATCGTCTTGAATCTCTACGGCGAGGACTCGCGCAGTGATCGCGCCTGGGTCTTCTTCGACGAGAACCAGGTGCTCACGCACGTCGGGGTGACGCTCGACGCTTCCAAGACCGAATACGCCATGCCCTGGGAAGATCTGCACGACTGACCATGAGACTGCTCGTCCTCCTGCCGCTGTGCGCGAGCTGCGTGACCTTCTCCTGGGAGCGGGAGTCGCGGCACGCGCCCGTTCCCGCCGCGGCCGTCGCTCGTCTGCAGGCGAACCGATCCGGGCTCGGGGATTGCCTGGCCGAGTTCGGAGCACCGCTGTGGGTATGGGAGCACGTCGAGCACGGGCGGCCGGCCGCGGCCCTGGCCTACGGCTGGTTCGACGAGCACGACTTCGGGCTGCGCGTCAGCGTGCCCGTGTCCGAGAACCTCTCCGCTTCCTTCGACTACGACCAGATCGACCAGCGCATGCGCGGGCTGGTCCTGTTCTTCGACGAAGACTGGGCGCTCACTTCCTGGCGCACGGGGCTCCTGCGTGACCTCACGCAAGAAGCCCGACGGCCTCCGGCCGCGCTCGAAGAAGACGCTTGAGCCCGGTAGCTCGGCGCGTACCCTGCGCGCCCCGATGGCGGAGCTCCTTGCCAAGCTGAACCCCGAGCAGCGCGCGGCCGTGCTGCACACCACGGGTCCGCTGCTCGTCCTGGCGGGCGCGGGCAGCGGCAAGACGCGTGTGATCACGGTGCGCATCGCGCACCTCGCGGCCCAGGGTGTCGCGCCGGAACACATCCTGGCGGTGACCTTCACCAACAAGGCCGCGCGCGAGATGCGCGCGCGCCTCGCGGCGCTGATCGGGGCCGAGCAGGCGGGGCTGCCCTTCGTGGGCACGTTCCACTCGTTCTGCGTGGAAGTGCTGCGCGAGCACGGCGCGCTCGTGAACCTCTCGCGCTCGTTCACGATCAGCGATGGCGCAGACCAGCTGGCGCTCCTGCGCGGCGTGCTGCGCACCCTGCAGGTCGAGGGCGTGACCATGCAGGCTGGCGACCTGCAGGCGCGCATCTCGCTGCTCAAGAACCGCCTGATCGGGGCCGAGGCTTTCCTCGCGAAGGCCGCCGACGACCAGGAAGAGCTCGTGGGCCGCGCCTTCTCGCGCTACGAGGAGGAGCTGGCGCGCGCGCGCTCGCTCGACTTCGACGACCTCCTCTTGCGTACGCTCCAGCTCCTGCGCAAGAAGGATGGCCCGCTCGCACACCTGCGTGAGCGCTTCCGCTACGTGCTGGTCGACGAGTACCAGGACACGAATGCGCCGCAGTACGAGATCGTGCGCGCCATCGCGGGCGTGCACCGCAACCTGTGCGTGGTGGGGGACGACGACCAGTCGATCTACGGCTGGCGCGGCGCGGACGTCGAGCGCATCCTGCACTTCGAGCGCGACTTCCCCGGCGCCAAGGTGGTGCGCCTGGAGACCAACTATCGCTCGACCGAGCCCATCTTGCGGGCCGCCAACCGCGTCATCGCCCACAACACCGAGCGCCATCCGAAGGAGCTGCGTTCGGCCCTCGGTCCGGGCGATCCGCTGCAGCTCGTGCTGGCCGAGAACGAGAGCGAGGAGGCCGACCACGTGGCGCGCGAGATCGCGGCCCTGGTCGCCCGGCGTGCCGCGCGCTTCGGCGACTTCGCGGTGCTGTTCCGCACCGGGCCCCAGGCGCGCGCCTACGAGGAGGCCTTCCGCGCGCGCGCTGTTCCCTACGTGCTCGTCGGCGGGCGCTCCTTCTTCGACCGCAAGGAAGTGCGCGACGTGCTCGCCTACTTGAAGCTGCTCGTGCAGCCCGAAGACGAGCTGGCCTTCGCGCGCGCCGCCAACACGCCAGCGCGCGGGCTGGGTGCGAAGAGCCTCGAGCGAGTCCTGGCCCACGCGGCCACCGAGCGCATCTCGATCGCCCAGGCCTTCGAGCAGGCCGAGGGGATCGAGGGCGTGGGCAGCGCCGCGGCCGCGGCGGGCCGCGATCTCTTCCGGCTGCTCGCGACGGTGCGTTCCGAGACCGGTCTCACGCTGGTCGCGCGCATCGAGCGCCTGCTGGACGCCGTGGGCTACCGCGCCGAGGTCGCGCGGCTCTACCCCGACGCGCTCGAACAGACGCGCCGCTGGGCGGCGGTCGAGGAGCTGCTCGAGTTCGCGCGCCGCTTCGGCGGGAGTCGCAAGGACGGCACGCTGGAAGCCTTCCTGCGCGCGCTGACGCTGGAAGAGCAGGACGACGATCCGAGCGACGAGGCCGAGCGCCGCTCGGTCACGCTCATGACCCTGCACTCCGCCAAGGGCCTCGAGTTTCCCCGCGTTTACCTGGTCGGCCTCGAGGAAGGCCTGCTGCCGCATCGTCGCTCCGTGGCCGAGGGCAACGTCGAGGAGGAGCGGCGTCTGATGTACGTCGGCATCACGCGCGCGCAGCGCAATCTGACCCTGTGCCACACCAAGGCACGCTCGCGCTTCGGGCGGGGCGAGGATTCGCTGCCCTCGCGCTTCCTGTTCGAGCTCAAGGGCGAGGAGCCGCCCAAGGACTGGTCGAAGGCCGTGCGCGCCGCGAGCGGCGGCAAGAGCGTGCGTGCGGCTGGCAAGAAGAAGGCGCAGAGTTCCGCGCGTCGCGCCAAGAAGCCTGGCTCACCGGGTCGCCGGAGACGCATCAAGCACTCATAGCGCGCGCGGCGAATCTCTCGAGGCGCGCTCACTGCCCGAGCAGGAACACGAACTCGCCCTCGTCGCCGTCCACCGGAGCCAGGACGGGCTTCTGGTTCACGCGTTCGTCGGCGAAGTGGCGCAGCATCTGGCTGTGCAGCATGCTGCTCGTGACGCCGCCTTTGCGGGGCTTGAGCTCCGCGAGGAACACTTCGGCGAAGGGCGAGTGCTCGCGCTTCGGCCCGCTGTCCTGGACCCGTTCATTCGAACGACCCGCGGCCAGCACGACGCGGGCGCGCGTGGTCAGAAAGCTCTCTTCGTAGTCCCGGGCGCCGGCGGAGCGCATCGTGGCGAGGCGCCCGCCGAAACAACAGTCCATGGCGATCAAGACGTGCTTGGCTCTGGTCTCGTCGAGGAAGCGCGCGAAGTCGTCGAAGCGTATCCACTTCTTGCGCGCCGGATCGCGGTCGAGCGTCTGGGCGTCGGCCGGAATGATCCAGCCGGAGGAGTCGGAGGTCTCGTGCCGTTCCCCGTGGCCGGCGTAATAGATCAGCGCGCGGTCCTCGGGCCCGAGCTGGGCCTGGAGCTTGGCCAGGGCATCTACGATGCCGTCGTGAGTCGCTTCCTCGCCGAGCAGGGGCGTCGTATCCCAATGATCCGCGGGCAGGTCCTCGAGCGCCTGGGCCACAGAGTTCACGTCGGCCTTTGCATTCGCGAGGGGTTGGAAGCCGTTCTTCTGGTACTCCTCGCCGATCCCGATCAGGAGCGCGAGAGCCTTGCCGTAGCCTGGTTTGTAGACAGTGGCGGGATGGCTGGGCGGGCTCTCTTCCGACGCCGCCAGTCCTCGTTTCTGCGCGGTGGCCTCGCTGCGCGGCCAGAAGCGCCAGCCAAGGAGTGCGAGGGCGACTGACGCTGCGAGCCCGAGGCCCAATCTGGCCGCGGGCACGAGGGACCGTGTGCGGGTCCCCACAGCGCCCGTGTTCGGGGTCGAGATCGCGCGCAAGGCGTCGCGCAACTCGACGGCCGACTGCGGGCGTCCGATCGGCGAGCGCGCTAGGCACGCCATGACGAGCTTGGCCAGGGCCGGCGGTGTACCCGGCACGAGGCGCGCGGGGTCCGGGGGTTGGTGCCAGCCGCCCAACAGATGATCGCTCATCGCCGCGCGTCCCGTCAGCGCGCGGTACAGCACGCAGGCGAGCGCGAACAGGTCGGTGCGCGCGCTGGCCGTCTCGCCCGCGAGCTGTTCCGGAGCCGGGTGCAGCGGGAGCACGAGGCGTTCCTTGGCTCCGGACGCTGCGTCGACCTGGCCGTACTGGATCGACGTGGCCCCGCTCAGCGTGGCCGGCTTGGCGAGCCGGAAACCCGTCAGGCACGGAGTCCCGTCGGCACGCAGGACGATGTTGCGCTCGCTCACGTCGCGGTGCACCGCGCCGGCGGCATGCACCGTGGCGAGCGCGTCGGCGAGCTCGATCCCGAGCTTCCGCACCTCTTGCGGCGCGAGCTGCTTCTCGCGCACGAAGTGCGCCTCGAGGGTTTCGCCCGCCACCGGCTCGAGCACGAGCGTCGGCCCGCTCTCGTCCTCGAGCACGTCGTGCAGCTTCTGGATCGCCGGATGGCGCAGGCCGGCCAGCGCGCGCGCCTCGCGCAGCGCCCGCTCGACCGCGACCCGGCCCTCGAGCTCGACCGCGCACGGGCGCCGCACCAGCAGCACCTCGCGCCCGAGCGTCAGGTCGCGCGCACGCAGCTCCTCGCCCCGCCCATCGGCGAACAGGGTCTCGAGGATCTCGTAACGACCGGCGATCGGCCTCGGCGCAGGCATGGGAGGAGCGGGCGGGATTGTACGCCCGGGGAGAAGGACAGGCGCGAGACAGGCGCGATCGCACGCGGTAGCTCGAAGAACAACTCGAGGAAGAGCGGAGAGCGCGTTCCATTCCGTTCGCCGCGCTCCTTCCAGCAGAGCGCCGCCGGGGCTCGAGGGTGGCGAGGCAATGTCCACAGCGCTTTCCTGCCGTACAATGCTCGCCGGAGTGGAGAAGCGGTTTGCGACCTGTGCCCTGGCGATCTTCGCCGGCTGCGGCGGCACCCTGCTTGCAGCCCAGGCCAGCCCTGGATCCCAGACGGGCAACGCATCCGTGCGCCAGCCCGTGCGGCACGCCTTGCTGGTGGGGTGCAGCGAATACCCCTACCTGCAGAAGGAGCTCGGGCAACGCTACGAGCTCGAGCACGCCCTGCACGGCCCCGAGAACGACGTCGAGCTCCTGCGCTCGACGCTGGCGCACGTCCTCGGGCTGGCGTCCGAGTACACCGCGGTGCTGGCCGGCTGGAAAGAGGACGTGCACAGCCGCCCGACGCGCGCCAACATCCTGGCCCAGCTCGAACGCCTGGCGCGCGAGGCGCGCGCGCGCGACCAGGTGATCCTCTATCTCGCCGGGCACGGCAGCCAGCAGCGCGTGCAGCGCCACCAGACCGAGGAGGAGCCCGACGGACTCGAGGAACTCTTCCTGCCGGCCGACGTGCGCGTGGCCGAGAAGGACCAGGGCTACGTGCCCAATTCGATCCGCGACGACGAGCTGGGCGAGCACGTGCGCAAGATCCGCGACGCGGGCGCCGAGGTGTGGCTGATCGTGGACGCGTGCCATTCCGGGACACTGCTGCGTGGCGGCAGCTTCGACGTGCGTCAGCAGGGGGACGTGCGCCTGCGCGGCCTCGATCCGGCGCTGCTCGGCCTGGCCGGCGAAGCGCGTGGCGGCCGGGTGGAGAGGGCGCCGGCGCTCGAGCGCGGCTGGCTCGACGGCCTCGAGCGCGAAGAACGTTCGCACATCGCCGCCTTCTACGGCGCCACGAGCTATGGCAAGGCGCCGGAGATGAAGCTGCCGCGCGGCGCCGAGGATGCTGTGCCACACGGGCTCTTCACCTACCTCCTGTGCCAGGAGCTCGAGCGCGCCGGGCCGCACACCGCCTACCGCGAGCTGGCCGAGCGCGTGGTGGCCGCCTACCAGGCCTTTCCCTGCGCGCTCACCGTGCCCACGGCCGAGGGCGAGCTCGAGCGCGAGCTCGCCAGTGGCATGGCGCACGAGGCCGACCTGGTGTGCACGCTGACGAGCGGGATCCCGTTCCTGAACCAGGGACGTCTCGCGGGCCTCGAGCCGGGCGTGCAGTTGCAGCTCTTCGAGCTCGCGCAGGGCGTCGAGCGCGCGGTCGCGCGCATGGAGGTCACCGAGGCTGGCCTGTTCGACGCGCGCGGCAAGCTGCTCTCGGGCGAGCTCGCCAGGGAGGCCGGCCCCTGGCGCGCGCGCGGAGGCGCGACCGCTCGGCGACTACCGGCTGGCGCTGGCGCTCGTGCACGCGGACGGGACCGCGGCGGAGCTGGCCGAGCTGCCCGAGGCCGTGCGCGAAGGGTTGCACGCCGCGGCCGCGCGTTTCCCGATCCTTGCGCCAGGGGCGGCCGACTGGTGGCTCGTGCTCGCGCCCGGCGGCGGGTTCTGGCTCCGGCCCGGACCGCGCGAGGGCGGCTTCGACCTGTGCGGCATCGCGGCCGAGGGGCTGCTCGAGCGCCTGGCGGCGCTCCAGAAGACGCGCAACCTGCGGCGCTTCGCCGGCAGCTCCTTCAGCGCCGAGTGGCGCGGCGATCTCGACGTGTGGATCGAGCGCAAGACCGAGCGCGGCTGGCAGCGGCTCGAGCGCGACGCCGTGCTGCACCCGGGCGAGAAGATCCGCGTGCGGCTCCTGAAGGAGACGGACGCGATCTACGACGTGAACGTGTTCTACCTCGATGCGAACTTCGGCGTGCAGTGTCTGCGGCACACGAGCACGCGCCTCGAGGCCAGCGCGCGCGAGCCTCTCGACCTCGCGCGCGAGCAGACCGTCACCGACGACGCGCTCGGCCTCGAGAACGTGCTGGTCTTCGCCACGCCGCGCACCAGCGCGAGCCGCGAGATCCATCTGTGCGGCGCGCTGGAACAGCGCGGCCTGACACGCGGCGCGGCGCCCGATGCGTTCGAGGACCTCTTGCAGGCGGTGACGAGCGGTGCGACCACGCGCGGGCCGGTCGCCACGGCGGATGCGCGCGGCACCCAGAGCCTGCTCATGACGCTGCGCACGGAGTGGGGACCGCTCGCGCCGCCGGCCTGGCCGGCGGAGTGGGCGGCCCTGGAGCGAATGCTGCCCGCCGCCGCGGAGGAAGGGAAGAAATCTGTCGAAGGCGACACCGGCGTCGGCGCGGACGAGCTCCCCGATCCCTGGGCATGCGGCACGCGCGCGGCGCTCGCGCGCTCGCGTCCCGACGGCCGCCCGGATCTCCTGCTGCTCGGGAACAGCATGGTGGAGGTCGTGCTGGTCGACTTCGATCCCGCGGACGAACAGGCCAGCGCGGATCCCGCCGAGCTCGTGCGCGCACGCAGCTTCGAGGCCGAGGCGGCTTTCCAGTTCGGCGTGCGCCGCATCGCCTGGTACGACCGCGGCAACCGTGGCGCCTTCGACTTCGCGCTCGAGGACGCCGACGGTGACGGTGTGGCCGAAGCGCGCTGGGTGCGAGTCGAGGGGGACTCACGGGCACGCTGGCGGCGCGAAGCGCCGGTCGCGCTGCCCTGGCTCAGCCAGGCCTACGTCGCTCCGGGCAACCTGCGCAGCGCCACGGAGAAAGTCGCGGTCTCCGCGCGCTTGCAGGCGCTGCGCTCGCCCTGACCCTTTCTTCGTCGCTCCTGCTAACCTGATCTGGATGGAGAGCCGGTTCGCGGCCCGAGCGCGCCACGGACCTGACAGCCTGCGTGCGTTCGGGACACGTTTCGGTCTGACGGGAGAGAGCGCCACCGTTCGAGCACCGTTGCACCCCCAGGAAGCCATGGAAGACCAGCAAGAACCTGGAGACCTCGAGCGAGTGATCGATCGTCTCGTCGAGCGCTACATCGACGAGCGGATCGCGGGTCTCGACCCCGATCTCGAGGCCCTGGCGAGCACGCTCCCGGATGCGGAGGCGCGCGGGCGCTTCCGCGCCAGGGCGCTGGCCGAGGAGTACCTGATCCTCTCGGCCGAGGGCCCCGAGGGCCAAGATGTCCGGCTCGAGGCGTACCTGCGGCGGCTGCAGAGCGAGGCGGAGCGCCGGCTCTTCCACCAGGTCCTGGGGGACGAGGAGCGCGCGCGCGCGAGCCTGCCGGGCGAGCTCGTGCCGGGCAAGCGGCTCGACGGGCGCTACGAGATCCGCCGCAAGGTCGGGCAGGGCGGCATGGGCACCGTCTACGCGGCCTTCGATCACAAGCTCGAGCGCGAGGTGGCGGTGAAGGTGTTGCGCCTGGGGGCCGGTCCCGGTGCCGCCAACTGGGCCGAGCTCTTCCAGCGCGAGTCGAAAACCCTGGCGCGGCTCGCGAGCCACAACATCGTCACGATCCACGACGCCGTCAGCGGCGCGGAGCACAGCTACATCGTCATGGACCTCGTGCGCGGGAAGGACCTGCTGCGCATCCTGGAGGAGGTGAACTCTCACCCTGGGAGCGCCGGGCTCCAGCCCGGCTCGGGTTCTTCTTCTTCTTCTTCTTCTCCTCCGAACCAGCACGATCAGAGAAGAGCCGGGCTGGAGCGCGGCGCTCCCGGCAGACCCGAGCCGTTGCGCCAAGTCATCGGCCGCGCCCAGGGCGGCGACCGTGCGGATCTCCTGAAGGACAAGACTCACGCACGCTGCGTGGCGCGCATCCTGCGCGCGATCGCCGTCACACTCGAGCACGCCCACGGGGCAGGCGTGATCCACCGCGACCTGAAGCCGCAGAACGTCATGCTCGTGCCCGGCGGCGAGCCCGTGCTGCTCGACTTCGGCCTCGCCTCCTGGGGCGCGGAGGGCAGCGAGCAAGGCTTTCGCGGCACGCCCGAGTACATGGCGCCCGAGCAGATCGAGCGCATGCGTGCCGGCAACGACCCGCGCACCGACGTCTACCAGCTCGGCCTGATGCTGTACGAGATGCTGGCCCTGCGCCGTGCCTATCCGCGCACGAGCCGCGAGGAGCTGTGGACGCTCTTCGAGCGCATCCAGAAGGGCGAGCGGGTCGCGCTCGGGGCGCTCGCGCCACGGGTGCCGCGCGCGCTGCGCGCCATCGCCGAGAAGGCCATGGACCGCGACCCCGCGCGCCGCCACCAGACGATGCGCGAGCTGCGCGCGGACCTCGTTCGCTTCCTGGCCGGTTTGCCGCCGGAGCACGCTCCGCTCCCGCCCGCCCTGCGCTTCGGCCTGCGCGTCGGCTACGTCGCGCGCCAGCCGCTCACGGCCGCGGGTGCGGCGGTGGCGCTGGCGGCCGTGCTGTGGTTCCGCACGCCGCCCTGGGTGCCGCCGGTGCTCTCGGTCTTCAAGGCCGAGTCGAGCGAGGTGTCCAGGCTCGAGGACGGGCAGCGGATCGAGCTCGCGGACATCGGCGTGCTCGGGCTCGACGTCGAGGCCGACGACTCGACCTGGCTGTACGTCTTCCAGCTCTACGGCTCGAGCGAAGAGGACAAGCGCGCGCAGTTCCTGCACCCCGTCTATCCCATGAGTCTCGAGGCCTACGTCCAGGGCGAGCCGCCGGTCGCGGCCCGCGGGGTGAGGTTCGAGCCCGGCAACCACCAGCTCGCGTGTGCCGAGCTGGAACGGCCGCGGGACTACGAGGGGCTCGTGGTCTATGCCTGTCCGGCGAGGGACGAGGTGCTGGAGGAGTGGCAGAGCACTCTGCTCGCGCTCGAGGCCGAGAACGGCGTGGCCGTGCCCCTCGCGGAGGCGGAGCAACACCTCGAGAACCTGCGTGAGAGTCTGCGCGGCGATCCGCTCGGCACGATCTCCCTCGAGGCTCGCCGGCACGCGGTCGGCAACGTGCTCGCGGCGGAGAAGGAAGGCACGATCCCGCGGCGCTATCGCTTCTTCCATCGCGTCGAGCTGCGCCGCGCTGCACCAGGGAGCCCGCGATGAACGAGCGCCAGCAACCGCTGCCTCCCTCCGAGCCGGAGGCGCCGACCGTCGAGCTCGTGCGCCGCACTCAGCAAGGTGACGCGGCGGCGCGCGAGGCGTTGTTCGCGCGCTACGGCGGCCGCGTGCTCGCGATCGCGCGCGCGCGCCTCGGCGCGAAGCTGCGCGGCGCGCTCGACTCGGGCGACATCCTGCAGGAGGCCCTGCTCGAGGCCCTGCGCGGCCTGGAGCGCTTCGAGATGCGCGACGAGTCGAGCCTGATCCGCTGGCTCGCGCAGCTCGTCGAGCACCGCATCACCGCGCGCGCCAGCTACCACGGCGCCGCCAAGCGCGCCGCGCCGCTCGTGCCGATGGAAGGCGCGCGCGAGCTCGCCTCGCACCATGCAGGCCCCGCCACCGAGCTCGAGCTTCGCGAGTCGAGCGCCTCCGTCCACTCCGCCCTGGCCGAGCTTCCCGAACGCCAGCGCGAGCTCGTCCTCCTGCGCGACTACGCCGGCGCCTCCTGGGACGAGATCGCGACCTCGATCGGCGCCCCGACCGCTGCCGCCGCCCGCATGCTCCACTCCCGCGCGCTGGTCAAGCTCGGCGAGCTGCTGCGGAAGTACGGAGTCGGAGCAAATTTTCAACGATCTGGCTGAAACGCCCGGAGAACGCCTGGCCGCAGGCAAGATCGTTGAAAATTTGCTCCGACTCCGTACTTCCGCTGACACCCGCGTGCCCCCCGGTCAGTCCTCCTTCTCCAAGGAGGACCTCCCATGCCCCGCACCCCGCGTGGCGATGCACCTGACGTCTGGCACCACGTGATGAACCGCGGCCTCGCGCGCCGCACGGTCTTCGAGACCGACCGTGACATCCGCTACTTCCTCTCGCGGCTGGCGCGCTCCGTCCGCGCCGGCTTGATCGAGGTGCACGCCTACTGCGTGTTGACGACGCACTTCCATCTCCTCGTCCGAAGCCCCCGCGGCGAGCTGGCCGAGGCCATGCGCAGGATCCAGAACGAGTACGTGCGCTGGTTCAACCGGGCGCGGCGCCGGGATGGAACGCTCTATCGCGGCCGGTATCGCTCACGGGCGGTCCATTCGCTCGCCTATCGGCTGATCCTCGTGCGCTACATCGATGCCAACCCGGTGAGCGCGGGTCTGGTGCCGGATGCCCGGCTGTATCCCCACGGCAGCGCCCGCCGGTACGCGTGGGAATGCGGCCCGATCTGGCTCGCGCGCGATTGGGTCGAAGCCTCCGTGCGCGCGTGCAGCGGAGCCGAGCGTTATCGTGCCGAGGACTATCCGCGCTTCTCAGGCGGGACGCTCTCTCCATCGATCGAGCGACTGGTGGAGCGGCGGCTGGAACACGCCGCGAGCGACGAGGATCCGCTCGACGAGCTGCTCGGAGCCGCCCCCCGAGAAGTCCTCGGCTGGATGCGGCGCAAGGCCAAGCTGGCAGACGGGACGAGCGTCGGCGTACCTGTGTGCGACGGCAACGACGTGATCCAGTTGATTGCGCGCGCTCGCAAGCGTGACGGCGATTGGTGGACCGGCATGACCCGACCCGTCGACACCTGGGCTCAAGTGCAGGTGGGGCTGCTGCGCGATCTCTGTGCCGCGACCTTCGCCGAAGCCGGGTTGCGGACGACGGTGACCACGGGCGGCGCCTGGAGCCACTACCAGAGACACCTGACCAGCCTGAACGACCACGCCTATGCCCAACGCGTAGCCAACCTCGTCCACCAGTTGCTGTCGGAGTACGGAGTCGGAGCAAACTTTCAACGATCCGTCTGAAACGCCCGGAGAACGCCTGGCCGCA
>JANOGB010000476.1:0-4852 GCA_031413955.1 Planctomycetota bacterium
CCATCCCGACCGTGACCGACCTGCGCAACCGGCGCCTCGAGCTGACGCGCGCATCCCTGCGCGAGGCCGTCGTGGCCGGCGAGCTCGATCCCTTCCGCGCCATCGTCGAGGAGCTGGCCAGCGAGCTCGATCCGCTGGACGTCGCCGCCGCCGCGGTCAAGCTCGTGCACGAGGCGACCCACGCCGCCTCGCGCAACGAGGAGCAGGATATCGAGCTCGTACCCGCGCCGCGGCGCGACCACCCGGAGCATGGCGAGAAGCCGGCCTGGGGCAAACCCGGTGGCGCGCGCGGCAAGCGGACCTTCGAGCATGCCTCCGGTGGCGAGACCACGCGCATCTTCATCGGCGCCGGGCGCCTGGACTCCCTGCGCCCCGGCGACCTGGTCGGCGCCATCGCCAACGAGGCCGGCGTCCCGGGCGGCGCCATCGGGGCGATCCGCATCACCGATCGTTTCTCGCTGGTCGAAGTGCCGGCCGACCAGGCCGAGCACGTGATCCGCGCGCTGCGCGGCACGACGCTGCGCGGGAAGCGCGTGACGGTGCGGCGCGACATGCACTCGTGAGTTGCGAGCAGGCAGCTTCGCTGCCGGCTCGCCGCTCTGCTCGCCGGTCACATAGATCGGCTTCCGACGACATGCGATGATCCACCGCGATGTCCGCTAGCTTCACGATCCGCGTCTTCTACCCAGGCCGGATCCACGAGCTCGTCCTGCGCACCGAGCTCGACTGGACCCGCGACATCCGGCCCGAGCACGTGGACGCCACCGCTCAGCGCGCCGACTTCCGCGTCCCCTCCGAGCGCTCCTACCTCGAGTACAAGCCCTGCCTGCGCGGCGCGGACGGCCTGCGCTGGTCGCTCGGCACCAACAAGCTCGCCCTGGGCACCGGTACCAACGACGTCTATCCGAGCTTCCTCTCCGGTCTGCACGGCCGCATCACGGGACGCGTCGCGTTCCCCTCGCGCGCGCTCGCTCGCGAGCTCGTGCTGCGCGTCTACCTGCCGCCGGGCTACGACGAGAACGTGCTCAAGCGCTATCCCGTGCTCTACATGCAGGACGGCCAGAATCTGTTCTTCCCCGCGGAGGCCTTCCTCGGCCGCGAGTGGCAGGTCGACGAGACGCTCGAGCGCCTGGACGAGATGAACGTGATCGACCACATGATCGTGGTGGGCGTGGACTCGGCCGATCGCCTCACTGACTACACCGAGCCGGGCGTGGCAGCCTATGGACGCGCGCTGACCGAAGAGCTGATGCCCTGGATCGATTCCGAGCTGCGCACGCTCCCCGGGCCGCGCAACACGGCCCTGCTCGGCTCCTCGCTCGGCGGCGTCGCGGCCTTTTTCGTGGCCTGGCATTGGCCGCGCGTGTTCGGCCTGGCCGGGTGCCTCTCGAGCACCTTCGGCTACCGCGACGAGCTGCTCGCGCGCGTGCAGCGCGAAGGACGCACCGGGCGCGAAAGCCTGCGCCTGTACCTCGACAGCGGCTGGCCTGGAGACAACTACGAGACCACGCTGTCGATGGCAGCCGCGCTGATCGACACGGGCTTCGTCCTCGGCCGCGACCTCGTGCACCTCGCCTTCCCGCTCGCGCGCCACGACGAGCGCTCCTGGTCCTCGCGCATCCACGTGCCGCTGCAGCTCTTCTCCGGCAAGCTGCGGCGCCTGGCGGACGCGCGGTCCTGAGCGGGTCACTCTGGACGCGCTCGTGACCCTCAGTCTCGCTCGTCCAGCGCCGCGAACGCCAGGAGTGCGAGGGCCGTGCCCGAGGCCGGGCCGAGGACCTGCGTGTCGAGGAAGGCGCCGTCCGTGCGGCGTGCGGCCAGCAGCAACTCGAGCAGGCGCGCGGTGAAAGGCTTGTGCGCGCCCGCCGGCAGGGCCGCGAGCGCACGCGCCGCGGTGGCGTAGTCGTAGAGCACGTAGTGGCAACCCTGGCCCTCGGGTCCGCAGTGCATGAGCGCCTTGCCGCGCTCCTTGTCGAGCGTGGCGGCGTGCTGGAAGAAGAGCTCGAGCGCGGCGGCGAGACGCTCGGGATCGCTGCGACCCGCGCGCAGCAGAGCCAGCTCGCACAGCGGACCGCGTCCGGCCGCGCCGGCGACCGGTTCGTAGTCGGGCGCGTGCTGGAAGCTCCACAGCATGTAGCCGAACACGCCTTGCTCGCTGCGCATGGCCTCGAGGGCGTCTATTCCCCTTGCCAGCATCTCCTCGTCCACCTCGATGCCGGCCTCGTGTGCGCGCAAGAGCGCCAGCACGACCGAGGCGGTCACGAAGCTGATCGACTGCTCGGGCTTCTCCGCGTCGGCCTCGAGCGAGACGGCCTCGAAGTAGCTCCAGCCGCCGTTCGTGCGCTGGCGCTGTGCGAGCTGCTGGACGAGCTCGCCGCCGAGGGCGCGCAGCTCGTCGGCGGGACCCTTCGGCCGCGATGTTGCCAGCAGGTCGGCGAGGAGCTCGAGCCACAGCGCGTCGCTCCACACCTCGTAGGTCATGTAGGTCGGTTCGTCGCTGCGCGCGGCCAGGTTCAGGCGCGCGGCCGCGAGTACGAGGCGCGTTTCGCGCTCGAGGTCCGGCGGCGGTCTGCGCTGCGCGAGCAGCGCGCGTACCGCCAGCGTGTCGATCGCGGCGGAGATCGCGTTGGCCGGCTCGGCCTCGAGTTCGGAGGCATCGGGCCAGGTGCCGTCCGCGCGCCGTTCTGCCACGAGCCAGTCCAGCGCACCCTCCACGGCCGCCTGCGCCTGCCTTGCCGGCAGGGGAGACCAGGGCACGGCGCGCACCGAGGCCAGCACCTCCGCGGCGGGCGCGCTGAGCTGAAAATCCGCCAGCTCGGCGCCGGGCACGAGCAGCGTGGCAGCGGCCTGGGCGGCCCAGCGACTGTCGGGATGCTCCGCGACCAGCGCGCGCCAGCGCTGCGTGGCGGCCGCGCGGTCGTCGGCCGCGAGATCGAGCAGCCCGAGCACGTAGGCCGCGCCGCAGGCCTCGTCGCGGTCGGGGAAAGAGCTCCCGATCCGCTCGCAGAGGCCCTGCATCTCGGCCGCGCCGCCGAGGCTCGCGAGCACGGCCAGCTCCTCGAAGTCGATCTCGGCTGCGAGTTCGCCTGGATCGTGTTGGCGCGCTTCCTCCAGCGCGGCGAGCGCGCCCGCGGCGTCGTGGCGGCGGCGCAGGAGCCGAGCCCGGGAGAGGAAACCACGCGCGCTGCGCGGATCACCCAGCCGCCTCTCCGCCACTTCGAGCTCGCCGCGCGCGAGGTGCCGGCCGGCGCGCGCCTCGCTCGTGAGCTTCTTCGCCCGCTCGTGGCCCGCCAGCTCGGGATGCGCGGCCAGCGTCGCGCACAGGAAGTCGTAGGCCACCGCGGGCTGGAGGAACGCGCAGTCCGCGAGCACCACGCCGTCGGGCGTCACCAGCAAGAGGCCGGAACCGAAGGCCGTCTCGGAGAGGCCGTAGCTCGTCTGCGCCACGAACGGCGCCGCCGTGTCCGACGTGAGGCGCAGCGGGACACAGCGCTCGTTCACCAGCTCGATGATGTCCGGGTCCATCGCGAACACGGTGCTCGAGCCGTCGCTGATGTCGAAGCCCGGATAGAGCCAGGCCACGGCCAGCACCGGCTTGCGCTCAACGCTGGCTCGCGCTGCGGCCTCGTCCCAGTCCTTGGCCCAACGCAGCTCCTCGCCGCAGCGTTCGGCCAGGCGTTTCCAGCACCCGCGCTCGTCACCGTCGCTCTGCCGGGACCACACCGGCGCGGTCAAGAAGAGCAGCGCCAGAGTGGGGGTCGAGCGCACCGGCCCAGGATAGGGCTCGCGCAAGAATAAGTTGGAGGTTTCGGCGAGCCATCGCCGTCGCTGTGGCACTTCTACTTCTGCTGCTCCCACTCCCTCGCCTCTCCCGCGCTCGCCGGGGACCCCGCAGACGTGCGGGAGCGATCGACCCGGCAGCGCAACGCAGGCCTCTCGAGCTCGAAGGCGCTGCGCGGCCGGCAAGGCCCTTCGGGCGCGCGAGCGCCCGGCCGCGCAACGCCTTCGAACCCGAGAGACCCGCAGGGCGAGGGGTCTCTCCCGCACGCTGAAGCCCCGGCGAGCCCTGGCTCGGGAGGCGCCGGTGGCGCCGTGGATCGCGCCCCAAGAAACGCCGGCGAGCCCGCGGAGGCTGGAGTGGTGGGGATCGGATCAGAAGATGAGTCGGGGGTCTAAGGGCTCGCTCTCCCAGGCGTGCCGGCCCGGAACGAAGGCGACACTCAGGCAGCGGAAGCTCGGCATCGCGAGGTACATGTCACGAGCGCGAGCGACGGGCGGCGCGCGCAGCGGCCGGCAGGTATTGGCGAAGGCCTCGTACCAGCCCGAGTACCAGCGGCCCGAGGAGAAGGGATCGGGCCGGGTCGGCGAGGACCACACGCCGTGCTTCCTGCCGTTGTTCAGCACGTACGCCAGGGCGCGCTTGATCTCCTTGGCAGTCTGCACGGCGCGCGCGAAGTAGCGCTCGGCGAACACGGACCCGCCGCGGCGCCGCCAGTAGCGATTCAGGTTCTTGGCGAGCCGGATTGTGAGCCCCTGCATGCCGCGCGCGAGCTCTCCCTTGCTCTCGGCTTCGATCAAGAGGTGAACATGGTCGCCTTGCACGCTGAACTGCACGAGCGCGAAGCCCGGCTTCTCCTTGCCCCGCCGAAAGGCGCGCTCGAGCACGCGATACACCCGCGGCGTCCTGAGCCACGGCAGGCCGCGCCGAACTCGCAGGACGACGTGACAGACACCGCGAACCTCTGGCCGAGCGGAGTGCGGAACACTCGAACGCCGACGAGCGCTGGAACTCTTCATGGTGACTCCTCGTGACGAACTCTTGGTCACGGACTCTCGGTGACGGAGTGCGAGC
>JANOGB010000477.1:0-67240 GCA_031413955.1 Planctomycetota bacterium
AGCACCTTGCGCGTCTGGCCGATGCGGTGGGCGCGGTCGATGGCCTGGCTCTCGACGGCGGGGTTCCACCACGGGTCGAGCAGGAAGACGTAGTCGGCCGCGGTCAGGTTGAGGCCCGTGCCGCCGGCTTTCAGGCTGATCAGGAAGGCGGTGCAGTTTGGGTCCGCCTGGAAGGCGTCCACGCGCTCGGCGCGCTTCTGCGTGCGGCCGTCGAGGTATTGGTAGGGGATGCCTATTCGCTCGAGCGCCTTGCGCACGATGGCGAGGAAGCGCGTGAACTGCGAGAAGACGAGCGCCTTGTGCCCGCAGGCGCGGATCTCCTCGAGGTGGGCCACGAGCACGTCGAGCTTGGTGGATTCCGGTTCCGGCCAGAGCGGATCGACCAGCGCGGGATGGCAGGCCGCCTGGCGCAGCCGCAGGAGCGCCTCGAGCGCGTTCCACTTGGTCCGCGCGAGCCCCTCCGTATCGGCCTGCGTCAGGAGCGCCGCGCGCAGCCCGTCGCGCAGCGCAACGTAGGCCGCGGCCTCGCGCTCGCCCGGCTCGCACCACAGCACCTGCTCCGACTTCTCGGGTAGCTCCGGCAGGACCTGCGCCTTCGTGCGCCGCAGGATCAGCGGTCGCAGCGCCGCGACGAGCTCCGCACGGACGTCCGCGCGCAGCCCGGCCTCCGGGCGCAGCACGTCGAAGGCGCGCACGCGCCCGAGCAGCCCGGGCGAGAGGAACTCGATCAGCGAACCCAGCTCGCCCAGGTGGTTCTCGACCGGCGTTCCGCTGAGCGCCAGACGGTGCGCGGCGGAGAGCGAACGCGCCGCGCGAGCCGTGTCCGTGGCCGCGTTCTTGATCGCCTGGGCTTCGTCGAGGATGAGGTAGTCGAAGCGCGCGCTCGCGAGCGGAGCAGTATCGCGCCGCAGCACGCCGTAGCTCGTGACCAGGAGGTCCGTCTGGTCCAGGGCGGCGAGCGTGGCCTCGCGGCCCGGGCCGCCGTACTCGCGCACGACGAGCTCCGGCGTGAAACGTGCGGCCTCGCGCATCCAGTTCGTGACGAGCGTGCGCGGGGCGACGACGAGCGCGGTCCGGGCCGCGCGGCGCTCGGTGACTCGGCGTTGCTCGAGCAGCGCCAGGACCTGCACCGTCTTGCCCAGGCCCATCTCGTCCGCGAGACACCCGCCCAGGCCCACCGCGCGCAGGAACTCGAACCACGAAAGCGACAGGCGCTGGTAGGGGCGCAGGGTCCCGCGAAAGCCCGGCGGTTCACCTTGCGGCTCGAGGCGCGTGAAGCGCGAGAGCTCGGCGCGCACGCTCGCGAAGGTGGTATCGACTTCTACGTCACCGCTACCCGCACAGGCTCTGTCGACGACCCAAGCCTGACTGCGGGCGAAGCGCAGTCCCTCGCCCTCGATCTCGCCCGCCGTCGCGACCAGTCCCCAGCGCGCGAGCCACTCCTCCGGCAAGAGCCCGAAGCTCCCGTCGCCGAGCGCCACCATGCGCGCACCGCTCCGTGCGGCCAGGGCGAGCGCGGCGACCGGCGCGCTCACGCCCTCGTATTCCACCCGCCCGGAGAGCTCGAACCAGTCGATGCCGCTCGTCACGCGATAGCCCGCGGCGCTCGCTCGGCGCAGGGCGCGGCCCTCGGCCTCGACGCGCCAGCCCGCGTCGAGCAGCGCGCGCACGACGAGGCTCAGTTGCTCGACGTCGACGACGGCGTCGACGTCCTCGCCGATGGCAACGCGCAGCGCGCCGGCCGCGGTGAGCTCGGCCATCCGCGCAGCCTCGCTGGCCGCGTGCCGGCGGTGCGGCCGGCCATCGCGCGCGCCGAGCAACACCGAGCGCGGGTCGGAGGGCCGCGATCGTGCGCCGCCGTAGTCGAAGAGCACGCGGCAGGCGAGCGGCGCCCGGCCAGCTTTCGTCTCGCGCGCGCCCTCGATCTCGAGCAGCGGCAGCGGCGGCGCCTCGTCCGCTTCCGCGACCTCGATCCAGGGGAAGCTGCGCAGGCCGCCGAGCTCGTCGCCGAGCTCCGCCTCGCGTTCACGCGGGACGCGCCGCGGGCCATCGCGTCGGCGGGCGGCCAGCCAGCTCGCGCCGCCGCGCGGATCGAAGCGCGCGAGCGTTCCGTCGTGGAGCACGAAGCCGGCGGCGAGCAGCAGCTCGGGCGCGCCGATCTCCAGTCGTTCGGCCCCACGCCCCAGGAAGGCCTCGAGCCGGCTCTCGCCGACATCCGCGTCGCGAACCAGGCGCAGGCCCGGTTTCCAGGGCTCGCCGCCATCCCAGGCTAGGACCTGCTCGGAGGCGGCAGCGGTGATGCGGCAGCGGCCGCTCTGGGCCAAGAGCGGCAGGAGGATCTCCTGCTGTGCTCGGTCGAGAGCGAAGCGCCCATCGCGCGCGCCTCGGCCCGGCGGATAGAAGGCGGCGCGTTCGCCGCCCGGGAGCACGGCGGCCACCTTCCGATCGAGCTGGTCGGCGAAGAGCCGCACGAGGCGCGCGCCAAAGTCGGCCTGATGGAAGGGAATCGGCTCGCTCCACTCCCCGGCTCGCCCCTTGGCTCCCAGCGAGCGGCGGCGCTCGGCGACGGACAGCACGAGCCCGCGCTCCTCGTGCGCGGCGGTGAGGTCGAGCGTGTAGTCGAGGCGCACATGGACGAGCGCGGGGTCGTCGTTGCGCGCGCGCGGAGCGAGCAGCTCGGCCAGGGCCAGGGCCGGCGCTCCTGCACCGGCTTCCGCGCCCGCAGGACGGCTCGCGACCGCGGTGGAGACGTGCTCCGCTTCGCGCCGCGCACGGCGCCGCTTCCCTGCGCGCGCTCGGCGCTTTGCTTTCTTCTTCCGCCCCACGGTCCTGGCTCCGGTCGGGCTTCATCCTACGAACCTGACGCGCTCATGCACGCTCGAGGTAGCCGTTGCCGACCAGCTTCAGGCACACCCGGCCGAGCCCGGGCTCGAAGCGTTCCGCGAGCGGCTTGACCACGCAGCCCTCGCGCACGTGGTCGGCGCCGCCCATCGTGGACGGGCCCTCGGCGAAGGTCAGGATCCGCTCGAGCTCGAAGGGTTCCGCGCGCGCGAGCAGCGGGACCCAGGGCAGCTCGGGCGCGAGCTCGCGCGCCTCGGCGGCGGCGACCCACGGGCCGTCGGGAGGCAGGAGGTCGAAGACCACCGCGCGCACACCGGACTGGACGCCGTAGCGTAGGTCCTGCACGCAGCCGAAGGCCTCGCCGTAGACCGTCCAGTCAGGGTGCGCACGGCACCAAGCCTCGATCTCGGGCGTGCGCTCGAGCGCCTGCCACCAGATCAGCTCGCTGGCCTGTTTCTTCCACTCGCCGCGCGCGGCGGCGTGCATCGCGCCGTCGACGAAGCACCAGCGCGCGTTCGAGCCGTGGATCTTCTCGGTGATCCACACCGGCTCGCGCGGACGGAAGAGCTCGGCGTAGCGCCGCAGGTCGTCGATGTCGTAGGCCGGATGCCTGCCGCGCGGCGGCGGCGCGGCCTCGCCCATGGTGCTGGTCAGGACCGGCGGCTCGTAGCGCACGACGCCGAGGGCCGGGGCGAGGTCGTCCCCGATCTGGGCCCCGGGCGGAGCGGGGATGAGGAGGCCCATGCTAACGATGCCGCGCAGCTTGCGGACCTTGATGCGCTGCTTCGTCTTCTTGCCGTCGGCCAGGAACGCGAACTCCGGCCGCGTGGTGTCGACCAGGGAGTCGGGCGGTACGTAGGCGCCGAGCGCGCGTCCCTGCCAGTCCGCCGTGCGGACGCAGACCGTGTACCCGGCGAACACGCGCACGATGCTGAGCGTGTCCGCGTCGGGATGCGGCTCGAGCGTGATCGGGACGACCTCGACACGGTGGGTGCTCTTGGTTTGCATGGGAGTTCGCGCGCTCGCGCGCGTGGATCACGGGTTCAGGATCGGAAGCGCTACCAGCGCGGCACGCGGGTCCAAGGAGCCGGATGCCGGCTGCGCTTTCTCGACGAGAAGACGACCGGCGAAGCTCGCGGTTTCCAGCTGTAACCCGGGAGCGGGTCGGCAGGTCTTCGGCCCATGCCGAGGATCTCCGAGTTCTACGGTGCGATCATTCGCATGTACCACAACGACCACGGGCCACCGCACTTCCATGTGGAGTACGGAGGCACGAAGGCGTCGATCTCGTTCGAGGGGCGCATCCTGCGCGGTAGGCTGCCGCCGCGCGCGCTCCGTCTCGTTCGCGAATGGGCTCGTCTCCACGGCCCAGATCTGGCCAAGAACTGGGCTCTAGCCAGGAAGGGACTCGACCTTGTTCCGATCGCACCCCTCGAATAACCTACCCCCCGATGAAGACGCCTCCCGAAGACCGGATGCCGACCGTGGTGTCCGCGAAGGTCTGCGGCCCCTACTCCGTGTTCCTCGTCTTCGACGACGGCGTCTCGAAGCAGGTCAATCTCCGGCGCTTCCTCAGGGGGCCGGTGTTCAAGCCCATGCACGACCCGGCCGAGTTCGCCAAGCTGAGAGTCGACCACGAGGCCGGCACGATCGTCTGGCCCAACGAGGCCGACTTCGCGCCCGAGACGCTCTACGAGCTTCCCGACGAGCGCGACGACGCGGCGTAGGGCGGGCTTGGCGTGCCGTGAAGCTGTCACTCGGCCGGCGGTCCGAGCGTGACGATGGCCTCGAACTCCGCTCCGTCGCGGAGAACCTCGAGCGCAAGCGTGCTGCCCCACTGACCCTCGCTTGCCATCAACCATGACGCTGCGGGCGCGCCGTTGATGGTGGTGACGACATCTCTCGCGCGCAGTCCGGCCCGGTCGAGCGCGAATCCGGGATCGACTTCCAACAGGCGCACGGTGTCACCTTCAAGCGCGCAGAAAAACCCCGCTTTGTAAGCGGGATCGGGCGGGTCCTCCCTGTCCCATTGTGCGACATGCTGTTCGGCTAGAAAATACACGAGCTCCTCGCGCTGGTCGAAGGCGAGCTTCGACGACGACAGTGCGTTGATGCCGATTCTGCCCTCCGCTGCGCGGACGAGCGGTGGATTGTGCCAGGTCACCGGACCCAATCGGGCATCGCCTGCGAGCTGAGAGGTTTCAGAACGCACAGTCTTCGCACCGATGCCAGAATCGCCCCTTCCATCGTCCTTGACGGGCGGGTAGCTCAGCGGCAGAGGGTGCAAATCAGGGACCTCCAGGGTCCGAAACGATCCGGTGTCGATCTGGCACTCGACGCGTTGTCCCGCGAAATCGACCGTGACGTGCGGCGTCGAGCCTGTGTACCGCACTGCCCGTTCGCGCGGGTAGCTCATCGCCGAAGGGCGCCCGACGGCCACCGTGCCTTTGGGGAAATCGATCTCCAGGATCACATCGGCAAACGAGGCCATGCCCATCGCCCCATCGAAGTTGCTCCCGAGAGAACGCTCGATGTTGACGAGGGCTTCGTCCGAGACCACCGCCGCTCTCATACCGTGCAGTTTCAGCCCGCCGGTCTCGAGCACGTCGATGTCCACAAGTTGTCCCACCGAACGGTCCATGGCGCCGTGGATCGAGATCGTTCGTCCCCGCAAAGGGCGCAACGCAGCCGCTTGCACGACATGGGGCGTCAGAAAAAGCCCGGTGGCTCCGGTGTCCACCAACAACCGGAACGGTCCGGCACCGTTGAGGCGGGCCTCGACAAACAGTTTGCCTTCGAACGCCGTGGTCGGAAGCACCTCGTAGTCGCTGGCGAGGGTCGTCTGCCGGGGCGTCAGGTCGATACAACCGGCGCCAGAGATCGCGAGCAACCCGAGGGCGATGCACGCACCAACGCGTGAGATCCGGTCACGAGATATGCTGACGGTGGCCAAGCGCGCGTCTTGGCTCACGGGCCGATCTTTCCGGTTGGGCGGAGACCGAGGTTGAGGACCGCGAGCTCGGGCGGCTGGTCCGGCACCAGATCCGTCTGCAGCGCCGGATCCGCCGCGGGCACGTACGTCGTCGGCAAGCCGAGCTCCTTCCGCACGATGTTCGTCCCCACGGCGATCGACACGCTCTTGAAGAAGGCGATGTCGCGGTTGCAGCCCTGGCGGCCGAAGCCGCAGTCGGTCGAGACGATCAGCTTCTCGGGTGGGATGTGGCGCAGGGCCTGGCGGATCGTGGCCGCGACGTCCGCGGGCGTCTCGACCTGCAGGCGGCGGTGGCTGACCACGCCGATGCACACCTTCTTGCCGCGCGGGTCGCGCATGTACGGCGCCAGCAGCTCGAGCTCGCGTAGGTCGCGGTCCTTGGTCTCCAGCGTGAGCACGTCGCCGTGCGCCTGGGTCATGTACATGTCCAGCGAGGCCGCGTAGCTGTCGTCGTCGATCACGCGCTGCATGTTCGGGTTGCCCCAGCAGGTGTGGATCCACAGCTCCACGTCCTCGAGGCCCTGCACCTCGCGGTTGTAGCACTCCAGGTAGAACTTCACGTCGTCGTGATCCTTGCCGAAGGTGTTGGCCATGAAGTGCAGGCACGGCTCCTCGATCTGGATGCACTTGCAAGCGCCCTCGCCGGCGGCGATGAGCGCGCGCAGCTCCTGGTTCATCGCCTCGGCCATGTCCCACAGGATCTGGCGCTTGTCCTTGTAGTGCGGCGTGTGGCTGTCGAGGAACAGGCCCATCACCTGCGAGCAGCACGTGCCGAAGCGCACGGGCTTGCTCGTGCGCGCCTGCGCCAAGCGCCAGATCTTCGGGTAGTCGAGGGGTCGGTGCTCGATCTTGGCCGTGACGCGCGGCCAGCGCCAGCCGGTGTAGATCTCGTTCAGCATCGTGCCCGGCGGATACTTGAGCCACGGCGAGCGCGTGGCCCACGACTGCAGGTGATCGCCCTCGAAGCCGGCCCACCTCTGCAGCGGATAGTGGTGCCACGCGCGCCCGGCGTAGTCCTCGTCGCAGTGCAGGTCGCCGTGCGTGAGGATGTCGAGGCCCGCGCGCTCCTGGTCGCCGAGGATCGTGGCCAGCGCGTCGCCGAACTTCTCGCGGAAGCGCACGTCGAGCATGCACGTGTCGAGCGGGCGGCCCCACATGCTGACGTCCATCCAGCGCGGCCGCGGCCAGGAACCCGTGATCGTGCAGGGGAGAATGGAATCGGCGGTGACGGTGAACATGGGGTGCGCGCGGCGGAGACGGCGGTGAGCGGCAAGAGCCTACCCAAACGCACCGCGGAGACGCGGAGAACGCGGAGCCTCGCTGAAGCCCGCCTTTTCCGACTCTCTCCCTCCTTTTCCTCCGCGCTCCCCGCGTCTCCGCGGTGCGTTTTTCCTCCTCGCTCAGCGCGTCTCTTCGACGCGCTCGCGGATCAGGTAATAGCCGTCGATCGGCACGTGCTCCTCGACTTGCAGATTGCCGCCCGGCCAGCGGATGACGACCGAGTCGACGCGCGACGCATCGCCGAGGCCGACCAGCACGCGCGGGTCGCGGCTGGAGTAGAGGCCGCTCGTGGCGCGCACCTCGCGCGTCCAGGTCTTCTCGCCCGCCTGGATCGCGACCTTGGCGCCGTAGGCGTCGCGGTTGCCGTACTTGCCGACGAGCTCGAGGCCGAGCCAGTGGCCGAGCTTCGGGCTGTCGTTGCGCAGGAAGCGTGGCGGGCCGTCGAGATCGATGATCAACACGTCGTGGTCACCGTCGTGGTCGGGATCGGCCACGGCCACGCCGCGCGCCGAGTGCGGCGACGCGAGCCCCGGCCCCGTGTCGGCGGTGGCGTCCTTCCAGACGATGCCGAAGCGGCGGTGGGGAAGCGCCTCGTAGAGCTGCGTCGGCTGCAGCCAGGCATGCAGGCCGATCTCGGCGCTCTGCGGGTAGACGTGGCCGTTGGCGATCAGGAGATCGAGGTCGCCGTCGTGCTCGGCGTCGAAGAAGGCTCCGTCCCAGCCGAGCTTGTCCAGCGACGGCTCCGCCAGTCCATGGGCCGCGGCCTTGTCTTCGAAGTGCCCGCTGCCGTCGTTGATGTGCAGGCAGTTCGGCTCGAGGTCGAAGTTCGTGCGCAGCACATCGTAGTCACCGTCGTCGTCGACGTCCTCGACCAGGAGCCCCATGGCGCTGGTCGGCTTGCCCTCGGCGTTGAACGCGAAGCCGCGCTCGAGGGCCTCGTCGGCGAAGCGACCCTCGCCCTGGTTCACGAACAGATTGGCGGGCTGCAGGTCGTTCGCCACCAGGAGATCGATCCAGCCGTCGTCGTTGACGTCGCTCCACACGCAGCCGTAGGAGCACAGCGGCTTCTCGAGCGCGAAGCCCGCCTCCGCGGTCCACGCGTGGAACGCCCCCTTGCCGTCGTTCAAGAAATAGGCGTCCGGCGCGCCCGGGTTGTAGCCGCGCTGGTTCTCGCCCTCGGGGCCCCAGGCAACCTCGTGGCCCTCGATCACGTTGCGCTTGCCGCCCGCCGGCGGGTGGGCGAGATCGAACAGGCAGTAGTTGGCCACGTACAGGTCGAGCTGGCCGTCGCGGTTGGCGTCGCCGAAGGCTGCGCTCGCGGCCCACAGCTCGTTCCCGAGGTTGCTCGCGGCCGTGGCCTCGACGAAGCGGTTGCCCTCCTTGCAGAGGAACGCGTCGGGTCCGAAGCAGGCGAGGTAGAGATCCGTGTCGCCGTCGTTGTCGGCGTCGCCCGCGGCCACGCCGTTGACCCACTCCTCGCGCGCCGCGCCGGTCTCGAGCGAGGCGTCACGGAAGTGCAGGAAGCCGTCGTTCAGGTACAGCCGGCTGGTGGCATCGGTCAGGACCTCGAGCCGGGCTCCATCGTCGACGTAGCGCAGGTGCTGGCCATTGCCGATGAATAGGTCCAGGTCGCCGTCGTCCTCGAAGTCGAGCCAGGCCGCGCCGTTGCCGTTGCTCTCGGGGATGTACCAGCGGCGCGGATCGCCGGAGACGTTGACCAGGTCCAGCCCGGCCTCGGCGGCGATGTCCACGAAGTGCAGGCGGCCGAGCGCGGAGCCCCCGACGACCTCCGGCGCGGGACGCAACCAGAGATAGAAGAGGAGGCCGAGGGCCGCCAGGGACAGAGCTCGGAGGGGCACGCGCATGGGGCACCAGGAGACTACGGGCATTTGCCCGGTTCCAGCAAGGGAGCGAGTCGCTTCGGTCTGTTCGCGTTTACGCTGGGCGCGATGGAACCCACTCGACGAGCTCTTCTCGGTCTGTGTGCGCTCCTCGGTTGCGCCGCTCCGGCGCACGAGCCACCGTCCGCGACGCCGATTGAGCATGCGAGCGGTGCCGTGTACGTGCCCGAGCTCCTGGCCGAAGGCCTCGCGGCGCCACAGGGCTACGGCCTGCTCACCGAGCTGTGCACGCGCGCGCCGCTGCGCCTGGCCGGGTCGGAGGGCGCCGCGCGTGCCGTGGAGTGGGGACGCGAGGCCATGCAGCGCCTCGGACTCGAGAACGTGCGTCTGGAGGCCTGCATGGTGCCGCGCTGGGAACGCGGGGCCGTCGCGGAGCTGGTGGTGGTCGAGCCCTTTTCCCACGCCGGCGAACGCCTGCCGATCCTGGCCCTCGGCGGCAGCGTCGGGACGCCCGATGGGGGGCTGGAGGCCGAGGTGATCTCGGTCTCGAGCTTCGAAGAGCTACACGCGCGCGCAGCCGAAGCGCGCGGCAAGCTCGTGCTCTTCGCGCGCGCGATGGATCCGACTCTCTTCGAGCCCTTCGAGGCCTACGGCGGGGCGGTGAACCAGCGCAGTTCCGGAGCGAGCGAGGCGGCCAGCGTGGGCGCCGTCGGCGCGCTGGTGCGCTCGATGACGCATGCGGCGGACGACCAGCCCCACACCGGTGCCATGCACTACGCCGAGGGCGTCGAGCGCGTCCCGGGCGTGGCCGTGAGCACGAACGCGAGCGATCGCGTGAGCGCCTGGCTGGCGGCAGGCGAACGCGTCGTGTTGCGCCTCGCGCTCGAATGTCGCTGGCACGCGGACGTGCCCTCCCACAACGTGGTCGGCGACGTGGTGGGGCGCGAACGACCTGCCGAGGTGGTGCTGATCGGCGCGCACCTCGATGCCTGGGACGTCGGTCAGGGTGCGCACGACGACGGCGCCGGCTGCGCGCACGTGCTCGAGGCCGCGCGCCTGCTGCTCACCTCGAAGCTCGGCCGGCCGCGGCGCACCGTGCGCTGCGTGCTCTTCATGAACGAGGAGAATGGTCTGCGCGGCGCCCATGCGTACCGCGACGCGCACCGGGACGAGCTCGGGCAGCACGTGCTCGCGATCGAATCCGACCGCGGCGGCGGCCTGCCGCTGGGTTATGTCAGCGACGCCACCGCCGGCGCGCTAGCGACGCTCACGAAGCTCTTCGGCCGTGCGCCCTGCGGGCGCGGCGGTGGAGCGGACATCTCGCCGCTGGCCGAGTTCGGCGTGACGATGGTCGGGCTCTATCTCGATCCGCAGCGCTACTTCGACTATCACCACTCGGCCAACGACGTGCTCGCGGCCGTCCACCCGCGCGAGCTCCAGCTCGGAGCGATTTCGCTGGCTTCGCTCGCCTGGCTGGCGGCAGATCACGCCGGCGACTGGCGTTGAGTACGGAGTCGGAGCAATTTTTCTACTATCCCCCCGAAGCGCAAGAAAACGCCGAGTCTCGGGGGGATAGTAGAAAAATTGCTCCGACTCCGTACTCAACGCCAGCTCTTCAGGCGCGCGCCCAGCAGGGCGATCGTGCGCGGGATCGCGGCAGAATCGGGGCTCGCGTAGTCGATCCACAGGTCGCGTCGCGTGAAGGTCCTGCCCAGCGTCGAATAACCCGACCAGCCGCCCAGAGTGAGAGTCGAGAGCTGCTCGTCCGTGGGTCGCCGTTCGACAGGCAGGGAACCGGCGTTGGTCACGTACACGTTGTCGACCATCCAGCCGCGGCCGAGGTTGCCGAGCGGATCGGCGTTGACGGCGAACTCGAGGCGAGCCTGCTTGCCGGACCAGGGGTCCCAGAAGCCGGGAGGGGAGATGGTCATCGACAAGCGCTGGGCCGTGGCCGAGTTCGGGAACGACGCGCCCCCGCTGGAGATCCCTGTGACGGGATCGACCACGTTCAAGATGGCGCCATCTCCCTTTGCGTTCATGTCCTTCCAGGACTCGAACGCGATCGTGTAGGGCGGAGCGCCGGAGAGTGTGAACATCGGCGACCTCAGTCTGCCCGCATTGGGAAGATTCGGCGTGTGGTAGTCGCAGGCCGCCGGCGCGAGGTTGTACGCCCCCACGCGCGTCGCGGCGCCACACTCCCCTGCGCCCGCGACGTGCCACAGCGGCGGCCCCGCGTAGAAGGGTCCCTCCGTCGTCGTCGTCCACTCCGTTCCCCCGCCCTCGAAGTCCTCGAAAAAGAGGACTTCCGGAGGACCGGAGGCGACGACGCGGATGTTGTCGACCATGCAGCCGAAGCCGAGATTGCCGTCCGAGTCAGCCTTGAAGCTGAACCGCAGGCGGACCTTCTTCCTGCGCCAGTAGTTCAGGTTGGGAAGGGCTCCGCTGGCCTGGGTGACAACCGAGGAGTTGAACGGGTCGGAGCAGCAAGTGCATCCGATGATGGTGTCGCACTTCCCATCTGCCTCGTTCACGATCTCGACACACGGGCTGCCCTCATCCGTCTCCTGCCGGTAGTCGAGCTGCACGACGATGGAGTGAGGGCCATCGATCGTGAAAACCGGCGACAGGAACTGGCCCGAGCTCGAGCCGCCGATCCGGTAGTCGCACGCGGCCGGAAAGCGGTTGTAGACGGCCATGCGCGTCACGGCGCCACACTCTCCGTCCTCGGAAACGTGCCACAACACCTGCGGTGTTCCGGTCGCCGTCCAGTCGATCCCGCCCGTTTCGAAGTCCTCGAAGTAGAGAACCTGCGACTGTCCGGCGCCAGGCAGAGCGAGCGAGCAAGCGGCGAGCGCTGCGAGGGGCCGAGCGAAAGGCAACATCGAGGTCGGGCTAATCAACCTTCAGCACGCGTCCATCCAGGCCGCCTGGTGGTTGCACTCCCAGCAAGGCGAGCAGCGTCGGTACCGCGTCGGTCGGCGAGGCCGCGTCGAAACGCTGCTGCGGCTTCACCATGCCACCCAGGAATGCGAGCGGAACACGCCGATCGTAGGGATAGGGCGAGCCATGGCTGGTGCCCTCGGGGAAGTCGAAGAGCAGCCACGGCTCGGCACGCAGGGCGACATCCGGGCCGCGATCTGCGCGCGTAGAGCGGCGGTAGAGGGTGAGCCAAGGGTCGGCGGCAGCCGCCGAGCCGGTGCTGGCGGTCGAGCCAGGCGCAGGGCCGGCGAGCAGCTCCTCGAGCGTGTACGCCTCTGCGACCCACTCGGCCTCCTCGGCCGCCTCGGCGATCAAGCTGCGCAGCGCGGCCGGCTCGATGCCCGCGCTCTCGGCGGCCTCCGCGTCGAAAGTGAAGCCGAGTTCGCTGTAGCGCAGGGCGAGCTCGCCATGCTCGGGATGGGCGGCGTCGAGCGCTTCCTCCACGGTCTTGCGCATCGCGACCACATCCGCGCTCTTCACGCGCAGCGCACCGACCTGTTGCGCTTGCAGCAGCTCGGGCAGGTCGAGCACGCCGTGATCCGAGGACAGGCAGGCAATCCAGCGTCCCTTGCCGACCTTCTCGTCGAGCGCGCCGAAGAGACGGCCGAGCTCGCGGTCGTTGCGCACGAGCAGATCCGTGACCTCCACGCTGTCGGGCCCGTAGCTGTGACCGAGCATGTCGCAGCCGGACAGCGAGAGCCCGAGGAGATCCACCGCCTCGTCCTGGCCGAGGGCCTCGGTATCGAGAGCCAGGATGGCGAGCTCGAGCGTGAAGTAGTCGAGCAGTGGCGAGAAGAGCACGGCCCCCGCCAGCGGGCCGTCTTCCGTGGGCAGGGTGCGCGGCAGCGTGCGCCCGCCCCGCTTCGACTCGCCTTCGCGCTCGTCCGGCGCGGTGCCGAGCACGGCCAGGTCACCCTCGACTTCCAGGCTCCACTTCCAGCCGCTGGCGCGCTCCTTCCAGGCCGCGTTCCAGACCTCCGCGAACTCGGGCAGCTTCTCGCCATAGAAGCTCGAGCTCGAGAATCCGCCCACGCTCGGGTGCCACCACAGGACCGCTTCGGGCGCGCGCCCGCCCAGCAGCACGGCCGAACGATCCTTGCCCGCGATCGTCACCGTCTTCGAGCCGGCTGCGCGCTGCTCGAGCAGGTCGCCCAGCGCATCTCCGTCCAGGTTCGCCGGCGAGGAGCTGGTCTTGGTCGCGTCCACTCCCAGGCTCGTGAGCGGGTGCGTCGCCGCGTCGCCGACGCAGTAGGTGATCGCGCGCGTCTCGCGATCGAAGTACACGTTGCCGACGATGCCGTGGTGGACCGGCCAGCGTCCCGTGGCGAGCGTCGCATGCCCGGGGCCCGTCTCGGTGCTGGCATAGTCGACCGTCGCGCGCCAGAAGACCGCGCCCTCGTCGAGGATGCGCCTGAAGCCGCCCGTGAAGCGCGAGTCGAGGCGCTGGAGCTGCTCGGGGATGAGCTGGTCGACCGCGATCATCACCACCAGGCGCGGGGCCTCGGGTGACCTGGGCTGCTGCAGCGCGAGCAGGAACGAGAGGAAAGAGGTCAGCACGATCAACGCGAATACGATGCGATCCAGTCCTCGACGTAGGGCTGGAGCTCCCAGCGCGTGCGAGCCTGGATCGCGTCCCCGGTCGCGCGCAGGTTCGCGGAGGCCTTTGCCGCGCCGATGCCCGCCGCGCGGGCGATGGCGAGCTCCTGGATGATGCGCGCGGCGTCGACGCGCTCGGGCAGCTCGAGCGAGCCGAACCAGATCGGCGTCGTGGCGAGGTCGAGCGCGACGTGGCCGTCCGGATCGAGCGGGGCAGGGACGATCACGATCAGCACTCCGCCCTCCTCGGGCGCATTGCAGCGCTCGGCGGTCTGTGCGCCGACGTACAGCACGGCCTCGTAGGTCTGGCGCGGCCGTGCGAGGTCGGGATCGACCTTCAGCGCGAGCAGATAGCCGGCGCTCACCAGCGGTTTCTCCGCCCGCCATTCGTGCACGAACGGCTCGTCCACGACGAACAGCTGCGCAGCCAGGATCTCGATCGAGCCCGAGGGGAGAGCGCGGGGCGGGGCGCTGCTCGCCGCTTGCGGCTGGCGCGAGGCGAGCGCGCGCCCGGCGATACCGCTCCCGAGCAGGGCGCCGGCAGCGATCAAGATGGCGAGCGAGGCGAGGGCGAGGGGCTTCATGGGGTGTTGCTCGGACAGGCTACTCGCCCGCGAAGACGATCTCGTCGAGGCCGATGCGGCCCGCCCGGCTGCCGTGCGACGGACCGAACAAGAACGTGATCGCCACGACGTCCGTCAGGTCGAGCTGGCTCCCGTCGCGGCGGAAGTCGGCCAGGGGGATGCGCAGGGTCTCGAACTCGTTGGCCCAGCCGGCTCCGCCGCCGCAATCTCCGCGCTGGTAGGGTTCCTCGATCCCGCCGCCGTAGGCGCCGATGCGGATCGTGCTGGCATGGCGGGACGAATCGCTGAGCTGCACGGCGAAGTCGAGATCACCCGCTTCCGCAACCGTGAGCTCGTCGCGGGTCGACTGCGCCGCGCGGAAGGAGAGCATGCGCAGCGCCCCGAGGTCGCGCTGGCCCACGGGCACCTCGAACATCAACCACTCGTCCGTGCCGTTCCATTCCAGGACGCTGCCGGCCGAGGTGTCGCCCGGACCGGCCAGGGTCATGCCGTTCATCACGTCGCCCGGGTTGGCGGTGAAGAAGTTGGTGGCGTCGTCGTAGCGCCCCTCGCGCAGATTCGCCGCGAGTCCCTCCGAACTCCGCACGAGTGCGCCCGAGCTCGAGAGGGTGGTCGCCGGCTGCGACTGGAAGTCGTCGATCACCGCCCGTTCGCGCTCGGGGCCGGGCAAATACATCAGGTCGACGACGACGCAGGCACTCTCGGTCAGCGCGGGATCCGGCGCGCCGAGGGCACGGAACTCCTCCCACTGTCGCGTCAGGTAGTCGAGGCAAGCCGGATTGCCGTCGAGCACGTGCTGCACGAGCGGCAGGAAATAGGCACGCATGATCCGGTGCGTCCGCGCCCGGCCGATCCGGCACGGGCCCGCGGCCACCGAGCTGCCGCTGCCGTCGTGGAAGTCGCCGTGTCCCGCGCCATGCAGCGAGGTCGAGAAGCGCGTGCCGTCGGCGCGCTCCAGCAGGTGGAACGTCTGGCAGAGATCGCAGTTCGCGCAGCCGTTCACGTCGTTGTCGGCGCCGCCGGTCCACAGGTGATAGGGCGCCGCGCCCATGTCGGACACGCCTGGGCCGAGGAAGTCGACCGGGGCGATGCTCGACACGAGCTGGATGTCCTCGAGCACGTAGCGCGTCGCGAGCGGCGTGTTCTCGATCAGGCGGCGATAGGCCCGCACCACGCCCTCTCCGCCGCGGCTGTGTCCGATCCACACGATGCGATGCCCGTCGACGTGGCCCGCCAGCGCTCCATCCGCGATCGTTCCCAGGCTGCCGAGGAACAGGTTCGTGTTGCGCAGCGTGCTGGTCGAGGCCGTCTCGATGCCGGGCCCGGTGTTGTTGGCGTGGCTCATCACCACGTAGCCCCAGGAGGCCATGTGGTAGCCGATGTGGTCGTACCACCGGTAGTTGTGCCCGTTGCCGTGGCTGACGATGATCAGCGGGAGGGCGCCGAGCGCGGCGATGTCCGTGGGAAAGTAGATGTCCTCCTGCGTGAAGTTCGTGCCGCCGTCGAACAGGACCTCGGTCACGGCGTACGGACCGGTCTCCTTGCTGCCCGCGAGCCTGAAGGTCACGAAGTCGTCGACGACGTGGAAGCCCGCCTGCTCCGGCGCGCCGTCGAGCACGTCGAACGAGTCGAGCACGCCGTTCGTGTTCACGTCGACCACGACGTCGTAGCTCCGGCCGAGGAGCACGGTGCCGTTCGCGTCGGGCGAGCCCGTGCCCTTGAGCGTGCCCGCATCCAGCAGGAACGTGTTCTCCTTCACGCTGCCCGCCGAGAGCTTCACTTGCAGCGGCGCGCCGTTCAGGCTGGCGAGCTTCTTGCCGGCGAGGTGGAGCGGCAGCTCATCGTGCTCGATCAGGAACACGTCGACGGTGCGCTTGGCGAGGCCCACGTCCGTCAGCGGATCGAAGGCCACGAAGATCGGCTCGCCGGCGTTGAAGGTGCGCGTGGTCTGGAAATGCGGGTAGGCGGCGATCGGCTTGCCGGCGAGCTCACGCTGCTGCGGGGGCGGCTCGGATGCACGCGCGGCGGTTCTCTGGGCCGCGGGCAGGGAGACGAAGCACAGCAGAGCGGCGCAGGAGGATCTCATTGCTCTCGATGCGTTTGGCGGGGGAGCGCGCGAGGCGCAGTGGGGCACAGGATACCAGCCCAAGTCGGTTTCCGGGCTCGTCAGGGGAGCATGCGGATGCTCAGCGTTCCGCCAGCATGACGGGCCGGCCGCTCGCGAGACTCCTCTTCTCGGCTGCGAGCATGCGCACCAGGCCGACAGCCTCGTCGATCGTGGCGCGCGGCTCCTCGCGTTGCGCGAGGAGCGCGAGTACGTGGCGGATCTCGCCGTCGTAGCCCGTGCCTGCCGGCAACGCGACCGCGCTCTGCTTGCCGTCGCGTGCGAGCGTCAGCAGCGGCCCACGCCCTCCTGCCCGGGGCACCAGCGCGAACTCGGCCGTGGCGCGCTCGAAGACGACCGTGAAACCCATGAAAAAGGGGAAGCCCGGCGTGTGGTTCCAGCCGCCCTCGGCGACGACGTGCTCGGGCCCGGAAGGGAAACGGTAGAGCGTCGTGACGTGGTCGAGCGAGCCCGTGCTCGCGACCGACGCGGGCGGGCCGAAGCAATGGCGCACGAAGTCGGCGTCGTGCACGTGCAGGTCGAAGAGCGCGCCGCCGCTCTTCGCGACGTTGCCGTAGAAGCCGCGCGACCAGGCCGGCGGCGAGGCCAGGCGGCGGAAGACGGCGCTGTGCACGCGGCCGAAGGCCTGCGCGTCGATCTGCTCTTTCAGCCACGCCCAGCCCGGCCAGAAGCGCATGCACATCGCCGGCATGCACAGCCGGCGCGCCTTCTTCGCGGCGGCCGCGAGCCGCGCGACGTCCTGCGCGCGCAGCGCCACGGGTTTCTCGAGCAGGACGTGCTTCCCGGCCGCCAGCGCCTGGAGCGCGAGCGGCACGTGCGTGTCCGTCGGTGTGCACAGGCTGACGAGCTCGATCGACTCGTCGGCGAAGAGCTCGGTCGCCGCGGAGTGGATGGCCACGCGCTGCAGGCCGGCCAAGGGGCTTGCGCCGCCCTTCTCCATATTCCCGCGCACGCCGTTTCCGAGGGCGCCGTTTCCGCGCTGGAAGGCCTTGCCCCCGACTCGCGCCAGCTCCTTGTCGCACAGCGCCACGACGCGATTGGGAAAGCCCGCGCGCGCCGCGGCGCGGTAGCTGGCGAGGTGGGTGCGGCCCATGAAGCCGAGGCCGACGATGCCGACGCCGAGCTCGCGCGCTCTCTTTGTCCGGCTCGGCCTCATGGCGCCAGACCGTGCGAGCGTAGCTCGCGCTCGACGAGTTCACGTGCCGTGCGCATGTCGCCGACGCGGTCGTCGCCGGCCTCGCGCTCGATCATCAGGTCGACCTGGATCTCCTGCGCGGCCACGACGTCGAAGAAGCGCTGCCAGTCGACCTCGCCCGCTCCGACCGGGACTTCCTCGCCCCAGGTGCCGATCTCGCGAGTGCGGCGCGCGTCCTTGACGTGGATCTGGCGCACCCAGGGTGCGAGCGCTGCGAGCGCCTCCGTCGGTTCGTCCCTGTCGTACAGGAGCATGTTGGCCGGGTCGAAGTTGACGCCCGCCGTCGGCCGGTCGAGTTCCTCCAGGAACGCGAGCAGCGTCGTCGCGTGCTCCTGGCCCGTCTCGAGAGCGGCGCGCACGCCATGCTCGCCGAAGCGGTCGACGATCTCGCGCAGCCGCGTGACGAGCTTCGTGCGCTCCGCGCCGGGTTCGTCGGGCAGGAAGCCGGCATGGAACGTGATCAGCTCGAGCCCGAGCTCCCGCGCCAGGTGCGCGTTCGCGCTGGCCGCGCGCCGGTTCTCGTCCCAGTGCCGATCCGGCCGCACGCCGCCCGTGGCGCGGATCGTGTCGAGCGTGGAGTAGTCCTCGCCGGCCGTACTCATCATCCCCGAGCGGATCTCGAGCTGCGCGGCGCGCAGCGCGGTCACGGTCGCTGCCTTCGACCAGATCCCGGCGCGCAGTGGATCGAGGGCGAGCTGCAGGCAGTCCACCCCGACCGCACGCACGCGCTCGGCCAGCTCGGCCGGAGAGTCCGCGCGCACGGACCAGGAGCAGACGCCCAGGTGTTGTCTCGGCGCACGCATGGACCGAGAGAATCGCACGCGGCAGCGCGGGCGCCAAGACGGGACCGTCAGCCCGGACATGGGCTGCTACCCTCCGACATGCCAGACTCTCCGCCAACCCCATGAACCTCGATCGCCGCTCCCTCCTTCTCGCCGGTGTGGGCCTGGGCGCGTCCCTGGTCCGGCGTCCCGGCCTGGCCGCCACCGTTCCCATGCGCTCCGACCTCTTCAAGATCTCCCTCGCCGAATGGTCTCTGCACCGCGCCATCCGCGCCGGCGAGATCGACCCGCGCGACTTCGCGCCGTTCGCGAAGCAGGAGTATGGCCTGGACGGCGTCGAGCACGTGAACACCTTCTTCCAGGGCCACGCGACGGACTTCGAGTACCTGACCGACATGAAGAAGCGCGCCGACGACGCCGGCGTGCGCAGCCTGCTCATCATGTGCGACGCCGAGGGCGAGCTGGGCGACGCCGACGAGGCCGCGCGCCGCAAGGCGGTCGAGAACCACTTCCGCTGGATCGCCGCGGCCTGTTTCCTGGGCTGCCATTCGATCCGCGTGAACGCGGCCGGCCAGGGCAGCGCCGAGGAGGTCTCGAAGCGCGCCGCGGACTCGCTGCATCGCCTGGGCGAGATGGGCGAGCTCTACGACATCCACGTGATCGTCGAGAACCACGGCGGGTATTCCTCGAACGGGGCCTGGCTGGCCGCCACCATCCACGCCGCCGACCACTCGCGCGCCGGCACTCTGCCGGACTTCGGCAACTTCCGCGTGTCCGCCAGCGAGGAATACGACCGCTACCAGGGCGTGGCCGAGCTGATGCCCTTCGCGCGCGGCGTCAGCGCCAAGTCCCACGACTTCGACGCCGCCGGCAACGAGACGCACACCGACTACAGGAAGATGCTGAAGCTCGTGCTCGACGCCGGCTACCGCGGATACGTGGGCATCGAGTACGAAGGCGACGGAGTCAGCGAGCGCGAGGGCATCCGCCTGACGAAGGCCCTGCTCGAACGCGTGCGCGCGGAGCTCGCCGGCTGAGTCTCACCCTGGGAACGCCAGGCTCCAGCCTGGCTCTGCGCTTGTTCTTCCTCCCTTTTCGCAAACGGCCTGGTGAACGGAAAAAGCCAAGAGAAGAGCCAGGCTGGAGCCTGGCGGTCCCAGGGTGAACCGCTCCTCGCCCTGCGCGGGATCACCAAGCGCTTTGGTGCGATCCAGGCGCTCGCCGGCATCGATTTCGAGCTCTTCGCGGGCGAGGTCCACGCGCTGGTGGGCGAGAACGGCGCGGGCAAGAGCACGCTCATCCGCGTCATCGCCGGCGCGCACGAACCCGACGAGGGCACGCTGGTCGTGCGCGGGCAACGGATCGAACGGCTGACGCCACACCGCGCGCGCGCGCTCGGGATCGCCGTGCTGCACCAGCAGTCCGCGCTCTTCGGCGAGCTCTCGGTGGCGGAGAACCTGTTCCTGGGCCGGGACGGGGCCTGCCTGCGCTGGAAACGACGCAACGAGCGGGCGCGGGAAGTGCTCGCCTCGATCGGGGCGGAGATCGATCCGCTGGAGCGCTGCGGCGCGCTGGGACCGGCGCAGCGCAAAGAAGTCGAGATCGCGCGCGCGCTGCTCGCCGAGGCACCGATCCTCGTGCTGGACGAGCCCACCGCGGTCCTGCCGGCCGAGGAGGCCGAGCGCCTGCTCGCGACCGTCGCGCGGCTGCGTGAGCGTGGCATCGGCGTGCTCTACATCTCGCATCGGCTGGAGGAAGTCGAACGCATTGCCGAGCGCATCACCGTCCTGCGCGATGGCCGCACGGTCTGGAGCGGTCCGGCGCGCGCGGTCACGCGCGCCGAGCTCGTGCGGCACATGGTCGGACGCGAGTTCGAGGCCACCCGGCGCGTGCGCGCGCGGCCCGCGGCGCAGCCAGCCGCGCTCGTGATCCGACAGCTCGGCTGCGCGCGGCTCGGCCTGGCCGACATCGATCTCGAGCTCCGTCCCGGCGAGATCCTCGGCCTCGGCGGGCTGGTCGGAGCGGGACGGAGCGAGCTCGCGGCCTGCCTGTTCGGCCTGGAGAAGATCGACGCCGGCTCGATCGAGCTCGCCGGACGCCCTTTTCGGCCGCGCTCGCCGCGCGAGGCGATCCAGCGCGGCCTCGTGCTCGTGCCGGAGGACCGTGCGCACGACGGCCTCGTGCTCGCGGCAACCGTGCGCGAGAACGCGGCCTTGCCGTGGCTGGCGCGGCTCGCGCCGGGCGGCTGGATCCGACGCGACCGCGAGCGAGCGCTCGCGCAGGGCGTCGTGAGCACGATGGGTGTCCGGGCCGGGCTCGAGGCACGCGCCGGCTCGCTCTCGGGCGGCAACCAGCAAAAACTCGCGCTCGGCAAGTGGCTGGTCGAGCCCCCGCGCGTGCTGATCCTCGACGAGCCGACCCAGGGCGTCGACGTCGGCGGGCGCGCGGAGATCCATGCCCAGATCGACGCTCTTGCGGCGCGCGGGGTCGCGATCCTGCTGGTCTCGTCCGACATCGCCGAGCTACTGGCCCTCTCCGATCGCGTCGCTGTCCTGCGCCGCGGGCGCGTGGCCGGGATGCTCGCGGGCGAGCAGCTCGGCGCCGAGAACGTCCTCGCGCTGGCGCTGGGCGTGGAAGGGGCGAGCGCATGAAGGCACGCGAGCTCGGCCTGCTGGCCGTGTTGCTGCTCTTCGCGGCCGTGCTGGCGCTGCTCGCGCCCGGGTTCTTCGCCCCGGGCAACCTGAAGAACTTGGCGCTCGACAACCTGCCGCTGCTCCTGGCGGCGACGGGCATGACGCTCGTGATCGTCGCGGGTGAGATCGACGTCTCGATCGGTGCGCAGTTCGCCGTGGCCGGCGTCCTCGCGGGCGTGCTGGCGAGGCTCGGGCTGCCGATGGCGCTGGTGGCCTTGCTGGTGCTCGCGCTCGGCGCGCTCTTCGGCGCCGGCCAGGGCATGCTCGTCGCGCGCGGCGTGCCGGCCATCGTGGTCACGCTCGCGGCGCTGGCCGTGCTGCGCGGCGTGCTGCGCTGGAGCACGGGCGGGCGCTGGATCGCCGACTTGCCCGCGGATTTCCAGTGGTTCGGCCTCGGGCAGGCGCGCGGGCAGCTCCTGTTCGCGCTCGTCGCAGCCACGCTCGTCCTGCTCACCGCTTTCGCGCTGCGCTGGCTGCACGTCGGCCGCACGGTGTACGCGCTGGGCTGCGACGCGCACGCGGCGCACCTGGCCGGGATCCGCACCGCGCGCGTGACGACGGCCGTGTTCGCCGCCATGGGCGCCTTTGCGGCCGCGGCAGGGATCCTCTCGGCCGCGCGCTATCCCGCGATCGAGATCGAGGCCGGCGCGGGGCTCGAGCTGCAAGCGATCGCGTGCGTCGTGCTCGGCGGCGCGTCCATCCGCGGCGGGCGCGGGAACCTCCTGGGGACGGCCCTCGGCGTGCTCTTGCTCGGCACGCTCGGCACCGCGCTCGTCTTCCTGGGCGTCGGCGCGGCCTGGGAGCGCGCGATCCAGGGCGGGATCATCCTCGCTGCGGTGCTGCCCGAGCTCTGGTCGCCCCGGGACCGCCAGGCTCCAGCCTGGCCCTCTTCCCGGAATGCCGGGCTGGAGCCCGGCGGTCCCAGGGGCGTGCTCCTCTCCGTGCTGGTCGCCGAGGTCGCGGTCTTCGCGCTCCTCTCCGAGCGCTTCGCCACGCTCGCCAATGCGCTCGAGATCGTGCGCGCAACGGCCGAGCTCGGCCTGATCGCCCTGGCGACGCTCGCGGTGATGAAGAGCGGCGGCATCGATCTCTCGCTCGGCGCGATGATGGGCCTCGCGGCCGTCACGTTGGGCGCGAGCCACGCGGCAGGTCTCCCGGTCGGCGCGAGCGCCGCACTCGCGCTTGCCGTCGGGGCCGCGGGCGGCGCGCTCAACGGCGGACTCGTGGCCGCGGGCGTGCCGCCGTTCCTGACGACGCTCGCGAGCCTGGCGCTCTTCCGCGGACTGGCGGAGGGCTGGACCGGCGGCTACGAGGTCTACAGCCGTTTTCCAGCCGGATTCCTGCAGCTCGGGCAGGGTTATCTCTTCGGCTTCCTGCCGCCGCAGGCCGTGCTCCTGGCCGCGGCCGCGGTGCTGGCCTGGTTCGGCCTGCATCGTTCCGTCTTCGGCCGTCACGTGGAGGCCGTCGGTCACGCACCTGGCGCGGCGCGCCACGCGGGCGTCGCCGTCGCGCGGCTCTCGATCGGGCTGTACGCGCTCGCGGGTCTCTGCGCGGCGCTGGCGGGCGTGCTGTACGTCGCGCACCTCGGTCAGGCCAAGGCCGACGCGGGCAGCGGCTGGGAGCTCGCGGCGATCACCGTGGCGGTCCTGGGCGGTACTTCGATCCGCGGCGGAGCGGGCCGCGTCGAGGGCACGCTGCTCGCGCTCTTCTGCATCGGCGTGCTGCAGAACGGCCTGCTCGTGACGGGCATTCCGAGCGAGCTCGCCTCGGTGCTGCTCGGGTGCCTCCTGGTCGGCACGGTCGCCCTGCGGCACGGCTCGCGCTCCCTTGCGGCCGAGGCGTCCGCCACGGCATCCTCGACCTTCCGAATGCGCAATTCTCAGGTCGCCGTGCTCGTCGTCGCCATTCTCGTCGGGGCGGGGATCATCGCCCTGAGCAACGCCTGGCTCGTGCGCTCGCTCACGAGCGGCACGCTCGAGGGAGACACAGAGCACGCCGCCAGCGGCACGAAGAGCGCGGCGCGCGTGCAGGTCGCGCTGCTGCCCAAGAACAAGAGCGACCCGTACTTCGCCTCGTGCAAGCAGGGCGCCGAGGAGGCCGCGCGCGAGCTCGGCCTCGAGCTCCTGTGGGAAGGCCCGAACGACACCGACGCCGCGCGCCAGAACGAGATCGTCGAGGCCTGGATCACGCGCGGCGTGGACGTGATCGGCGTGAGCGTCGAGAACGCGGCCTCGATCTCGACCGTGCTGCGCAAGGCGCGCGCGAAGGGCGTCAAGGTGCTCACCTGGGACGCCGACGCCGACGCCGACGCGCGCGACTTTTTCGTCAACCAGGCGACGGCGGAGGGCATCGGTTTCGGTCTCGCGGACGAGGCCGCGCGCGTGCTGGGCGGCAAGGGCTCGTTCGCGATCGTCACCGCGACGCTCACCGCCGCCAACCAGAACGCGTGGATCGAGCACATCCGCGCGCGGCTCGCCTCGAAGTGGCCCGCGCTCTCGATCGCCGTCATCCGCCCGTCGGACGGCCTGCGCGACAAGGCCCTGACCGAGACCAAGGCCATCCTGCGCGCGCACCCCGACGTGAAGCTGGTCATGGTCATAGCCGCCGCCGCCGTTCCCGGCGCGGCCGAGGCCGTCAAGCAGGAGGCGAGCGACGCCAAGGTGATCGGCCTATCGGTGCCGAGCCTGTGCCGCGACTACGTGCACGAGGGCATCATCGCCAGCATCCTGTTGTGGAACACGGTCGACCTCGGCTACCTCACCGTGCGCGCGGCCGCAGCGCTCGCGAGCGGCGAGCTCGCTGCCGGCTCGAACTCGTTCGCCGCCGGCCGCCTCGGTTCGCTCGAGGTCCGCGGCGACAACGTCCTGCTCGGCGTGCCCTTCCGCTTCGACGCGACGAACATCGATCGCTTCGACTTCTGACCAGGGGCGGAGTCCCCTCGAGGTGACGGAGCAAGCGGGCAGGCGCTTTCTCCAGATTGCCTGCAACCGGGGCGTCGAGTCTCAGGTCTTCGGCCCATGCCGAAGATCTCCGAGTTCTACGGGGTTGCGATCCACAGGTATCACAAGGAGCACGGGCCGCCGCACTTCCATGCGGAGTACGGAGGCTCCGCCGCCGCTTTCACCTTCGACGGTCGGGTGCTGCATGGCGGGCTCCATCCTCGCGCGCTCCGGTTGGTCCGGGAATGGGCCCGAGTACACCGTGCGGAGCTGGATCTGAACTGGTCACTGGCAAGGAAAGGGGCAGAACTTGTCCAAATCCCGCCGCTCGAATAGTCTCCACTCGATGATCAAGGGGCTCCCTCCCGACCGGATTCCCCGAGTCGTAGCGGCTCGGGTTTGTGGTCCCTTCTCCGTCTTCCTCGTGTTCGATGACGGAGTGTCCAAGCGGGTCAACCTCCGGCGCTTCCTGAAGGGTCCGGTGTTCAAGCCCTTCCGCACGGCGGCCGGGTTCAAGAAGCTGCGGGTCGATCACGAGTGCGGCACGATCGTCTGGTCGGACCAGGCCGACATCGCGCCCGAGACGCTCTATCTCATGCGCGCCGAGCGCGGCAGCGCGGCCTGAGCGGCGGCCGATCTCCTGAACCGGAGCCAGGCCGGAGCCTGGCGCTCCCGGGTTACCCGGCCTTGCCCGGCAGCCCGGCCAGCGGCTTGCCCGGGTCGCCCGTCGGCGGAATCGTGAGGCGGCCGAGCTTCTTCGGGAGCTGGTTGCGGTTGGCCTCGAACCAGGTGAACCACTGCTCGGAGTAGGCGTCGCTCCACTCCGGAGGAGTCATGCCCTTCTTTGTCGCGAACGCGCTCAGCGCCTCGTGCAGCTTCTTGGCTCCGGTGGTCTGCGCGGGAAGGCCGAAGGTCTTCGTCAGCTTCACGGCCGTCTCGACCGCGGTCTCGGTACCCAGCTCGAGGTTGGCAACGGCTAGCGCGCCGATCAGCAGTGAGCCGAGGTGATTCTTCTTCGTGTCGGCCTTCAGGCCAGCGAGCAACGGAAGGAGCACCGCGACCGAGCGGTCGTCCTTGTAGTTCGCGAGCACGTGGCTGGCGTTCTCGAACAGGACCGTCGCGCGCTCAACGAAGTTGCGAGCGTAGGAGTCCGAGCTCTCGACGCGATCCTCGATCTCGCGGTAGTACTCCTCCAGGAACGAAGCGAGCGCGCCGATCGCCGTGTCGACCTCGCGCCCGCGCGCCAGCTGGAAGATCGACGCCGCGCACACCTCGAGCTCCTTGTCCTCCAGGCCCTTCACCAGCGCCTGCGCCACGCGCTTGCCGCCGCCTTGATCGGGCAGGCTGCGCGATTCGTCGCCCAGCGTGGTCACAGCCGCCGCGCGCATGGCCGCGTCGGAGCTGGCGAGGGACGACTGGAAGGCGGCGAGCAGCTCCTTCTCGCTCTGGACTGCAGCCGAGCGCGGGGTGCTAGCGCGTAGGACGGAGCCCGGGCCGACGAGCGTCAGGATCGAGACGAGAGCGGCGGAGAACGGCGTCATGATTCGGGTCGGGAAGGCGGTGCTCGGGCCGAGCGTTCTCGAGAAGGTATCCACCGGCGCAGGGCTGTCGAGCCCGTCCCGCTCGAATGCTTGCAACCGTCGAGTAGGATTGCCCGCACATGCGCGCGCACGCTCTCGCCCCCTCTCCCTGGAGCGACGCGGATGCGGCCGGCCTGGGGGAGCCCGAGCTCTTGCTCTACCGCTCGAACCTGCTCGGCTCGGACCCCGCGATCACGAACTTCGCCGGCGGCAACACCTCGGCCAAGATCCGCCAACCGGATCCGTTGACGGGCGAGCCGGTCGAGGTCCTGTGGGTCAAAGGCTCGGGCGGCGACCTCGGAACGATGAAGCTCGACGGCTTCGCGACCCTGTACCTCGAGAAGGTGCTGGCCCTCGAGCGGCGCTACCGCGGGCGCGAGCACGAGGACGAATTGGTTCCGCTCTTCGCACACTGCACTTTCGCCCTCAATCCGCGCGCGGCCAGCATCGACACGCCGTTGCACGCCTTCGTGCCGCACGCGCACGTCGACCACATGCATCCGGACGCCGTGATCGCGATCGCGGCGGCCAAGGAGGGCGAGCGGCTCACGCGCGAGATCTGGAACGGCGCCGTCGGGTGGCTGCCGTGGCAGCGGCCGGGGTTCGACCTCGGCTCGAGACTCGGCGAGATGTGCCGCGCACACCCGGAGCTCTCCGGGATCGTGCTCGGCGGGCACGGGCTCTTCACCTGGGGCGAGAGTTCCAGGGCGTGCTACGAGAACACGCTGCAGACGATCCGCGCCGCGGCGGAGTTCCTGGCTGCGCGCGCGAGCCGCGCGCCGTTCGGAGGGGCCGCACGCGAGGCGCTCGCGCCCGAACAACGGCGCGCCTTCGTGGCCGGCTTCGCGCCGCTCCTGCGCGGCAAGCTCTCCCGGAGCGCGCACAAGCTCGCGCACTTCGACGACTCGCCGGAGGTGCTCGCGTTCGTGAACTCGCAGCGCCTGGCCGAGCTGGCCGAGCTCGGCACCTCGTGCCCGGACCACTTCCTGCGCACCAAGATCCGCCCCCTCGTCCACGACTCCCCGGACCTTCGAGTCCCGGAAGCCCCGGGACCAAGCCTGCGACCTCCCCTGGGAGCGCCGGGCTCCAGCCCGGCTCTTCTGTCTTCTCTGGATCGTTCCCTCGACGCCTACCGCCGCCGCTACGCCGAATACTACGAGCGCTGCAAGCGTCCCGACTCTCCGAAGATGCGTGACCCCGACCCGGTGGTCGTGCTCCTCCCTGGCATCGGCCTCCTCACCTTCGCCCGCGACAAGTCCACCGCGCGAATCGCGTCCGAGTTCTACCGGAACGCCATCCACGTCATGCGCGGCGCGAGCGACGTTTCCATGTACGTCGGCCTCGACGAGCGCGAGGCCTTCGCGATCGAGTACTGGCCGCTGGAGGAGGCAAAGCTCGCGCGCATGCCGGCGCCGAAGCCGCTGGCCGGGCGCGTGGCGCTGGTCACGGGCGGCGCAGGCGGCATCGGACGAGCTTGTGCCGAGAAGCTCCTCGGCGAGGGCGCCTGCGTCGTGCTGGTGGACATCGACGATATGGCGCTCGTGCCGGTCGGGCAGGAGCTCGCGCAGCGCCACGGCGCCGACCGCGTGCGCACGGCGCTCGCCGACGTCACGGACGAGGCCTCGGTCACGGCCGCCTTCGAGCTGGCCGTCCTCGAGTATGGCGGCCTCGACGTGCTCGTCTCCTGCGCCGGCATCGCCTCTTCCGCTGCCTTCGACGAGATCACGCTCGCGCACTGGAACCAGAACCTCTCGATCCTGGCGACTGGCTACTTCCTGGTCGCGCGCGCCGCCTTCCGGATCATGAAGCAGCAGGGCACGGGCGGCTCGATCGTCTTCATCGGCTCGAAGAACGCACTGGCCGCCTCGGAGAAGGCCGCGGCCTACAACACGGCCAAGGCGGCCGAGCTGCACCTCGCGCGCTGCATTGCGCTCGACGGCGCCCCGCACGGCGTCCGCTGCAACGTCGTCAACCCCGACGCCGTGCTGCGCGGCTCACGCATCTGGTCGGGCGAATGGCGCGCCGAGCGCGCGGCGGCCTACGGCCTCGAGCAGCAGCAGCTCGAGGAGCACTACAAGAAGCGCAGCCTGCTCAAGCTCGAGGTCACGCCCGAGGACGTGGCCGAAGCCGTGCTCTTCTTCGCGAGCGAGCGCTCCTCGCGCTCGACCGGCAACATCCTCAACGTGGATGCCGGCAACGTGACGGCGTTCCCGCGCTGACGAGACCGAGCCGGGTCAAGGCCTCGATCACTGGGCGGACGGAGAGGCGCACGTCCGCTAGGCCGTTGATCGTTTCGGCACGACTTGCGGCTTGCGAGGCGGACGACGGACGACGGACGACGGGCTCGCCGGATTCCCGCTCTTGGCGCTGAAGGTCCTCGGTGATCCGCTTCAGGTCGTAGTCGAGGGACTCGGCATGGGCCTGACGTCGGCGTCGGATCGCCTCGACGATCTCGTCATCGATCTCGTTCGTCATTCATCAGCTCCTCGGGCGTGCAGATCACGGGTGGCTCGTAGCCAGCCTCTCTGCAGACGCTCTCGATGGCTTGGCGCATGGTGGCGTTGGCGATGTGCTTGCAGTTCCAGGTCAGCAGGTAGTCTACTCCGTGCACTGCGGCGACGGCGATGTGGAGGGCATCTTCTGCGGCCTTTCGGGGCACCGCTCCGCTCTCGACGAGCCTGGTCGCCAGTGCACCGGCAGCGTCGGTGATTCCGAGTCGAGGGATTCCTTTCAAGAAAGCTGCCCGCTCCCGAGCCGCTTCCTCGTCGCCTCCTTATGCTTCCCTGGCTACGAGCTGGGAGATGAAGAGTTCGTACGCCATGGCCCGGAGCGCGAACCAATCCCGCGTGATCTGCTGATGCCCGGCGACCACCAGGTCCCGGCTTGGTGGCGATGTCGCATAGCCGAGGACGCTGGTCTCCAAGTACACAGCGGGCTTTGTCATCGTTCTTCCCCCATCCGAAAAACGCCTGTCCTTCGTGGGAGGCCAGAGCGTGATCTTCTGCTCGCGCTCCGGAGTGGCTTCCTGGCCCGAATTGCTAGCAAATGGAGAAGCACTCTACTCACAGCATGCCGTGGACGGTGGCGAGGGCCAACTGCTTCTGGGAAGGCCGACGCGGCAGGTTTGTTCGGCGCTCGTGACCGGCGGCGCGGGCGGCATCGGGCGCGTGCGCAGAGAACCTGCCGGGTGAGGGCGCCTGCTTCGTGCTCGTGGAAATCGACGAGAAAGCGCTTGCGCCGGTCGAGCAGGAGCTCGTTCGCCACGGCGCCGAGCGGGCCGCCGAGCACTTCGTTCCAGGACAGCAGTTCCACTCTCACTCCGGTAGGCGCGCCGTCAGAGCAGCGTACTCCCTGTGCAAGCCGGCCGAACTCGGGTCAAGGGCCGGCACTCCGTGCACCGAATTCCTCCCGGTGTTCGGGGAGGACGCCAGCGGGAAGCGAGGAATCGTGGGCATCGTCTCGATGGGGATCGGCGCGGCGCTGTGCGTCGGCCTCGCGGGCTGCGGATCGGCGCCCGCGGACGGCGCTCCGACGGCCGACTTCGTCACGCACGGCAGCGTGGGCGACGCACCGCTCCTCGTCTTCTTCCAGGACCGCTCGACGGGCGGCGTGACGAGCTGGACCTGGGACTTCGGCGACGGCGAGGGCTCGAGCCAGCCGAGTGCTGCGCACACCTACGCGACGCCCGAGACCTACTCGGTCACACTCACGGTGCGGGGGCCCGACGGAGACGACTCGAAGACGTTTCCCAGGGCGGTGCGCGTGTTCGACGGCAACCTGATGGGGATCTGGAGCAGCCCGCGCGAGCTGGTGGGCCTCTCCACGAGCAACGCAGCCTGGTTCGGCCTGCTGCAGGAGGCCAAGCGCCCCACGGGTATCCCGAACGTCGCCGACCAGGACGACGATGTCGACGTGCGCGTGCTCGCGAAGGCGATCGTATTCGTGCGCACGAACGAGGAGAGCTACCGCCAGGAGGTGATCGCAGCTTGCATGGCGGCGATCGACAGCGAGCTCGGCGGCCGCGTGCTCGCTCTCGGGCGCAACCTGATCGGCTACGTGCTGGCCGCAGACCTGGTCGGCCTGCCGCCGGTCGAGGCCGCCGACTTCCGCGACTGGCTGGAGCGCTGTCGCACGGAGACGCTCGACGGCGACACGCTGACCACGACGCACGAGCGGCGCCCCAACAACTGGGGCACTCACGCCGGGGCCAGCCGGGCCGCGGTCGCGGCGTACCTGGGCGACACGGCCGAGCTCGAGCGCTGCGCGCTGGTCCTGCGCGGCTGGCTCGGCGATCGCAGCGCGTATGCAGGCTTCGAATTCGGTCCGCTCGACTGGCAGGCCGACCCGGCCCATCCGGTCGGCGTCAATCCGGCGGGCGCCACGCGCGACGGGCACTCGATCGACGGCGTGCTGCCGGACGACCAGCGTCGCTCGGGCGGTTTCGTGTGGCCGCCGCCCAGGGAGAACTACGTCTGGGAGGCGCTCCAGGGCGCGCTGGCCCAGGCCCTGATCCTGACGCGCGCCGGCCAGAACGCCTTCGGATGGTCGGACCAGGCGCTCCTGCGCGCGGTCACGTGGTTGCACGAGCAGTGCGACTTCCCGGCCAGCGGCGACGACACCTGGCAGCCGCACCTCGTGAACTACGCCTACGCCGCGAGCTTCCCGGCTCTCGTGCCCTCGAGTCCGGGCAAGAACGTGGGCTGGACGGACTGGACGCTTCAGTAGCCTCGTGAAGCGCCGGCGGCCGAGAGCGTTCCGCCGCGGAACTTCTCCTCGTGCGGGCCCTGCTTCGCGCGTGCGGATCGCTTCACGACGCGATTCTACTCAGGCGAGGAGCGAGGTTCAGCGCACCCTCAGGAGCCAGGTCTCGTGCTCCTTGCCGGGCCACTGGCTCGAACCGCCGTAGATCAGCGTGCCGCCGCACTCGGGCACGAACAGACCCTGGTGGTCGTACATCGGCGGCGGGTGCGGCGTGCGGTTCGACCAGAAGCCCGTGGCCAGATCCAGGACCCACACCTGGTTCACCGTGAACTCGTCGTCCTCGCCGCCGGCTCGCTCGACGTGGATCTCGCCGCCGAACACGGTGAGGAGGTCCGCCTCCGCGTCGTAGCCGAGCGCGGTCTGGCGGATCGGCTCGGGGCGCTCGCCGCTCGTCCCGAGCTCGTGCCACGCCAGCGCTTCGAGATCGAGCAGCCAGAGGTCGGCCAGGAAGCTGGCCTTCGAGCGCTGGCGTCCGCCGAACACGATCAGCCGGCCGCGCACGGGGTCGTATACGCCGCGGTGCTCGCGGCGCGCGCTCGGCTTCGGTCCATCGGTCGCGAGCTTCGCCCACTTGCCGCGGCGCGGCGAGCCGGCGTCGAGGTCCAGGGCCCAGGTCGTGTCGTCCAGGACCTTCTCGTCCTTGTGGGCCTTCTCCTCGCGCATGCCGCCGAAGACGACCATGCGCCGGCCGCGCGGGTCGTAGACGGAGACGTGCCCCTCGAGCGCCGGCGCCGAGGCGTCCGTGATGTCGCTCCAGCGGTTCGCGCGAAGATCGAAGCTCCAGGTCGCGTTCGTGGTCGAGCCGTCCTCGCCGCCGAACAGGACGAGCGCGTCGTTATCCTGGTCGAGGACCAGCGTGTGGTCCTCGCGCGGCGGAGGCAGCGGCCCGGCGGACGTGATCTCCGACCAGCTCTTCGTGACGAGATCGAGCGCCCACAGCTCGTTGCGGTTCTTCTCGCCGTCGTCCTTGCCGCCGTAGACGAGCACGCGGTGGCGCATCGCGTCCAGCACGGCGGCCGTGTCCTCGCCCGCCGGCGGTGCGTCCTGTCCCAGGTTGATCTCTTCCCAGCCGCCCTGGCCGACGGCACGCGGAACGGAGGGGACTTCGCGCGTCGCTGCGAGCGCCGCACCCGCCTCGCGGCGACAGGCGCTCGACGCGCAGGCCAGCGCTGCCAGGGCAGCGCCGCCCGCGCGCCTACTCGCGGAGCCCGAGATTGTCACGCAGTTCACCCTCGTAGAGCGTGCCCACCTGGATCTTCGCGCCCGCGCGCGGCGCCTGGAAACCGGACGGGAACGGCTCGCCGTCCAGGGTCGAGTACAGGAGCTTGCCCTTGCCGGCGAGGTCGACGCTCAGGTCGCCGACGTGCACGCCGTCGATCTTGACCGGGTGGATCGACTTCGCCCCGGCGTGCGTCACCTTGACCTGGAACTCGGTCGTGACCGTTTCTCCGAGGCGCTCGATCTTGTAGCCGACCTTGCCGGCCAGCTCGCCGGGGCCGGCGATGTCGACCTGCAGGTCGATCAACTTGTGCACGGTCAGCAGCCGGATCTCGGCCAGCTCGCCGACGTGGACCAGTGAGCCCTCGTGCGGCTCCACGAAACCGTCGGGAAAGTAGTCGTCGCCAGTTGCGGTCAGCTCGTACTCGGCCTTGCCCTTGGCGCTCGTGATCAGCTTGCCGAGCGCGAAGCCGTCGAGGCTGAGAGCGTGCGTGACTCCCGGCGTCGCCTTCTCGATGTCGAGCTCGAGCGTCTTCGAGAGCTTGCCCGCCTCGCGCCGGATCTTGTAGCTCGCCTCGATCCACAGCGTTTCGGGCGTGCCGTGGCGGCCCTCGAGGTGGAACAGGGTCCCCTCGCGCGTCGGATCGATGGCCGTCGCCGCCGGAATCGTGCTCGCTGCGTGGACCGCGTGCGGCGCCGACTCGTGACCACAGCCCGAGACGAACAGTGCCAGCGGCGCGAACCCCAGCGCGATCGAGCGCACCATGCCCCCGTACCCTTTCCCCTGCGATTCCAGGCGACCTGCGAACGGACTCCAAATGCGACATCGATTCTCTTCCCTGGCGGAAACGCAGTCAAGGTCGGGCCTGGGGAGGCGCCCGCCAAGCAGCGCCGGTTCGTGGCCGGGGCGCGTCTAGCGCTCGAATCCAACCGTGAAGGAGCGCTCCTGGATCGCCGGTCCGGTGCCGTCGTCGTCCGCGACTTCGAAGGGCAGCGCCTCTCTCGCCTCCGCCCCGCGGATGAGTATGGCGTGGTGCGGGCCGGGGCGCAGGCGGAAGCGTGTGCGGCCGTCGGAGAGGAGGCCGCGCTCGGGATCTTCCTGGTCCGAGAGATGCGTCTCGAACGCCGGTTCCAGCGGCCAGCCCTCGGGGTCGATGACGAGCACGTTGCCCTCGATGGGGTTCCCGCTCGCGTCCGCGAACTCGAGCTCCACCAGCATGCAGCGCGGGAGGACGAGTTCCAGGCTCGCGCCGCGCTGCGCCGGCAGCGGGTAGTGCAGGAGCGGCGGCGCGTCGTCGCGCCGCGGGCAGACGAGCAGGTGACCCGTGTCCGCGGGCGGAAGCGCGGCGGCGGAGGCGAACGGGTCGGGCACGCCGCGCAGGCGAAAGCGGCCCTCGGCGTCGGTCGTGTCGCGCGGCGCGAAGCCGGTCCCGGCGGGGTAGATCGCGGAATCGAGCGTCGCCAGCGCCACGACCGCTCCGGCCACGCCGCGGCCCTCGCCGTCGAGCACCACGCCGAGGAGGTCGGCCGCGCGGCGTAGCACGAGGCGGCGCTCGCCATCGTCAGCGAGGTCCGTGAGCGAGGCGGGATCGCAGCCCGGGGCGGAGAATCGCAGCTCTGTCAGCTGGCCGCCCACGAAGAGATCGAAACGCCCCTCGCCCCGGTTGGCGTCGTCGAGCGCCTTCCAGCGGTCCGCGGCGCCGGGCACGCGCTCGAGGCCGTGCACGAGGAAATCGCGCACGATGCTGCCAGAGTCGTCCACGACCGTGCCATGCAGGCGCTGCTTCGCGCGCAGGACGAAGTCGATGCCGCTCGCGCCGGTCGGCACGCCCTCGCGCCGCTCCGGCTCGCTGCAGAGCGGGCTCGAGTCCCACAGGATCGGGTAGACGCGGTGCCGGCCGCTGCTACTGGATTCGTGCGGGAGCTGCAGGACGTAGGTCCCATCGGCGGCGCTCTGCGACTGGAAGAAGTCGCCGAGCATCTCGCCGTCGGCCTCGAAGGCGCCCACGGTCTGGCCCGCGACCGGCGCGCCATCCGCGTCGGTCAGGCGCCCCGTGATCGTGGCGCCGAGGCGCCGCAGGGTGACCACGGGCTCGAGCAACGCACGCGGCGGCACGTCGAGCGCGAGCTTCTCCTCGACGAAGCCCGCGCAGGAGAAGCGGAACTCGAGCTTGCGATGGCTGCTGCGCAGCGTGTCGATCTCGAAGCGGCCCTCCGCGTCCGTGCGCCGCGAGTGGTGGATGCTCTCCTTGACGCCGGGGACGCTCGCGATGGGGAAGAAGCTGGCCATGCCCGGCTTGAAGTCGCCCCAGGAGACGCTCACCGTCGCCCCGGGAACGGCCGCGCCCGCAGTGTCGCGCACGAGTCCGCGCATGCGGCCGGGAACGGGCAGGTCGAAATCGAGCGAGACTTCGACGGAGTCCTCGACCACGATCCGGCCGAGATCGCGCTCGTTGCGAACTTCGGGGTCGAAGTAGAAGCTCCCCGAGCCGTCGGGGAGGAGCGCGACCGCGTAGTAGACGCCCTCGGGTACGCCCTCGAGGCGATAGGCGCCGTCGCGGTCGGTGGCGAGGCCGTTCTGGCGGAAGACGAGCTCGTCGAGGCCGCGCACGTAGACGACCGGGTTCAGGAAGACGCGCGCGCCCTCGACCGGTAGCCCGTTCGCGTGCCGGACGCCGCCGTGCTCCAGGCGGATGCGCAGCGGTGCGGCTGCGGACTCGACCAGCGTCTCGCCCAGGGCCGTTGCGTACTCCGGAGCCTTGACGGCGTACTGGTACGTGCCGCGCGACGCGCCGCCCAGCTCGACGCGCCCTTGTCGCGAGGTGATGCCGGAGAGGGTGTGGAAGCGCAGGTCGTCGGGCGAGAACCACACCACGGTCCCGTGATCGCCGGCGATCAGCTCAACCAGGGCGCCAGCGACCGGCGCGCCGCTCGCCCGTTCGGTGACCTCGACCGTGACGGGGAAGCCGAGCTCGAGCGCGATTTCGAGCACCGTTTCCTCTCCGGCGGCGAGCTCGAACTCGGGCAAGCGCAGCGGCCGGCGGCCCTCGAGCCGGCAGAAGACCTCGTAGACGCCGGGCTCGACGTCCGCGATCAGGAACGAACCCTCCGCGTCGGAGCGGGTACCGAACGAGTCCGCCGCATTGGTGCGCGTGCCGTTCAGGACCGAGCCGCCCGGTTTGAAGAACGCGAGTTCGGCGCCCTCGAGTGTGTTCCCAACCTCGGCAGCCTTCACGACCCCGCGCACTCGTCCCAGGGCGGCGCCCGGTCCGAGGGCGATCTGCTCGGCGCCCGCCGGTGGGGTTACGAACGCGGGCACCGGCGCGCGCTGCGCCGACTCTGGCGCTGCTGGCGCGCGCTCCTCGACCCTCGCGGCCTCTTCGGAAGCGAGCAACGTGTCCCCGGGCGTGTCGGGTCCGCTCGGCCGTCCCGGACTCCCGGGCGCACCCAGGCGCGCGAGCGTCCAGACGAGGAGCACGCCGGCGCCCACCCACAGGAGCGGCTTGATGCCGATCGAGAGCGCGCCGAGTCCCGCGGCGCCGGCCACGACCGGCGAGGTCGGGGCGCTACGCTGCGCGAACGGCAGGAAGAGCGCGAAGCGCTCGGTCCAGTCGTGCCGATCGCGATCCAGGCGCTGGCGCAACAGCTCGCGCGCGCGCATCAGCCGCCAGCGCACGCGCGCGGCGGGCTCGCCGAGCTCGGTCGCGATCGCGGCGGCCGAGCGGCCCTCGTGGTAGCGCCAGATGACGACCGAGCGAAAAGGCTCGTCGAGCTCCAGCACCAGCGCCGCCAGGCGCTGCTGCAGCTCGAAGCGCTCGAGCGACTCGCGTGCGGAGGGTCCGGCCTCGACCACGCTCACCCGTGCCTCGCGCCCGCTGCGCGCGCGCTCGGAGCGGCCACGTTCGCGCCACACATTGCGCAGCACGTGCCCCAGCCACGCGCGCGCGTCGGTCGCCCTCGTCCCGCTCCCCGGCCGCGGGTCGCGCCGGGCGGCCAGCGTTCGGAACCAGGTCTCCTGCACCAGGTCGTCGGCCGTGGCCGCATCCCGCACGAGCCTGCGGGCCAGGGCCTGGAGCCAGCGCTCCTGGTCCAGGAGCTCGTCCAGCGAGGGGGTCCGCGCGCTGCCGTCCATAGTTCACCGCTCCCGATGAACTCGCGGGAGCGTGTGTGAGTCGATTCTAGGTTTTTGCTCGTTCCCCGGGGTCGTGGCCGGTGCGAGCTCTCGGGCCTATGCTGCCGGCCCGTGACCGGGCCCTTCCGCATCGCACCGGAGCAGATCGAGGCGCACAACGCGCCTCGGCGCGCGGAGCTGGAGGCCGACCATGCGCACCTCGGGCAGCAGCTCGCGCGTCGCGGTCTCGATGTCGAGCACCTGACCGCCGTGGCGCAACGCTTCGCGGTGGCCGTGCCGTCCTGGGGCGTCGGCACGGGCGGGACGCGCTTCGCACGCTTCCCGGGGCCGGGCGAGCCGCGCGACGTGTGGGAGAAGCTCGACGACTGCGCGGTGATCCAGGAGCTCGGGCGCGCGACGCCGCGCGTCTCGCTGCACATCCCCTGGGACGAGCCCGAGGATCCGGCCGCGCTCGCGCGCTTCGCACGGGAGCGCGGGCTCGCGTTCGACGCCATGAACTCGAACACCTTCCAGGACTTCCCTGGGGCCAAGCACTCGTACAAGTTCGGGAGCCTGACGCATACCGACGCGGCCGTGCGAGCGCAGGCGATCGCGCACAACCGGCACGTGATCGAAGTCGGCCAGGAGCTCGGCGCGCAGGCGCTCACGGTCTGGATCGGCGACGGCGGGAACTTTCCGGGGCAGATCCATTTCCGCGCCGTGCTCGAGCGCTACCTGGAGAGCCTGCGCGCGATCCATGCGAGCTTGCCCGACGGCTGGACGCTCTTCCTCGAGCACAAGCTCTACGAGCCGGCGCTCTACTCGACCGTGCTCAACGACTGGGGCACGAGCTACTGGGTCGCGAGTCAGCTCGGGAAGAGCGCGCAGTGCCTGGTCGACCTCGGCCACCACGCGCCGCACACGAACATCGAGATGATCGTCGCGCGCCTGATCCAGTTCGGGAAGCTCGGCGGTTTCCACTTCAACGACTCGAAGTACGGTGACGACGACCTGGACGCGGGCTCGATCCACCCGTTCCAGCTCTTCCTCGTGTTCAACGAGCTCGTGGACGCCGCGCGCGGCGACGCGCGCTTCGCGCCGGCCTACATGCTCGACCAGTCGCACAACGTCACCGATCCGATCGAGTCGCTGCTCGCGAGCGCCGCTGAGCTCCAGCGCGCGTTCGTACAGGCGAGCCTGGTCGAGCGCGACGCCCTGACGCGCTACCAGCAGGCGAACGACGTGCTGATGGCGCACCGGACCCTCAAGCGCGCCTTCACCACCGACGTCGAGCCGATCCTGGCCATGGCGCGCCTGCGCTCGGGTGGCGCGCTCGATCCCATCGGCGTATTCCGCGCCAGCGGCTACCGTACGCGCAAGGCCGCCGAGCGCCCGGCCGCCGCGGCGAGTCGTTCGGGGATCGTGTAGGGGCGCGCGTGGGGCAGGAGCGCGCCTACGCCGCCGTCGACCTCGGCGCCGGCAGCGGGCGCGTGATCGTCGGGCGCGTCGTGGGGGAGCAGATCGAGCTCCAGGAGGTCCACCGCTTCACCCATGACGTGCGCGCGCTCGACGGCCACGAGCGCTGGGACCTCGCGCGCATCGTGGCCGAGGTCGAGCGCGGGCTCGCGCTCGCCGGTCGCGCGACGGGCGCCGCGCTGCGCAGCGTCGGGGTCGACGGCTGGGGCGTCGACCACGGCTTTCTCGATGCGCGCGGAGAGCTCCTCGGCGACCCGATTTCGTACCGAGACGTGCGCACGAACGGGATGCTCGCACGCCTCTTCGAGCGCGTGCCGCGCGCCGAGCTCCACGCGCGCACGGGCATCCAGAGCCTGGCGATCAACACCAGCGTGCAGCTCCTCGCGCAGATCGAGGCCGGCGAATGGCCGCCGGGCGCGGCGCGCATGCTGATGATCCCGGACCTCGTCCACCGGCACCTGTGCGGTTCGGAGGTGAGCGAGGAGACGAACGCGAGCACGACGCAGCTCGCCGGGTTCGCCCCGGACGCGCGCTCGCGGAGCTGGGACGAGGAGCTGTGCCAGCGCCTGGGGATTCCGAGCGCTGTCCTTCCGACGCTCGTGAAGGCCGGGACCTCGCTCGGCCGCCTGCGCCCCGAGCTCGCGCGCCGTCTCGGGCTGGCCGAGCTCGCGATCGTCGCGCCGGGCACGCACGACACCGCCAGCGCCGTCGCCGGCACGCCGCTCGAGCCGGGCTGGGCCTACGTTTCCTCGGGCACGTGGTCGCTCGTCGGCCTCGAGACGAGCGCGCCCGTGCTCACGCCGCGCGCCTGTGCCGAGAACGTCACCAACGAAGCCGGCGTCTTCGGCACGAATCGCCTGCTGAAGAACGTGATGGGCCTGTGGCTGCTCGAGTCCTGCCGGCGCTCCTGGGCGAGCCGCGGGCCCGTGCTCGCGCACGACGAGCTCCAGCGCGCCCTCGCCGGCCGCGCGCCGCTGCGCCAGCGCCTCGACCCGGACGACCCGCGCTTCCTCAATCCGCCGGACATGCCCGCCGCGATCGCTGCGCACCTCTGCGCCACGGGCCAACCGCCCCTCGAGGGCGAGCTCGCGCTCTCGCAACTCGTGCTCGAATCCCTCGCGCGCCGCTACGCGGAGATCGTCGCGCTCCTCGCCGACCTCACCAGCACGCCGATCCGTGGCCTGCACGTCGTCGGCGGCGGCAGCCAGAACGACTATCTCGATCAAGCCACCGCCGACGCCACCGGCCTACCGGTCCGCGCCGGCCCGGTCGAAGCGACCGCGCTCGGCAACGTCGCCGTGCAGGCGATCCACGACGGCGCCTTCGCGGATCTCGCCGCTGCCCGGCGCGCGATCGCGCGCTCGTTTCGCGCGAAAGCCTTCGACCCACGACCGATTTCGGGCAGGTGACCGAGGCGCGCGTCTCGCCCAAGAACAGGCGCTTCGTGGCGTCCAAACGGCGAAAGGGAGGTGCCTGGCTCGGTTTTGCACGAGTCCGCCGGAACCGTCTCGCACTCCTGCGCGAACTCGGACTCGTGCGAAACCGTGCCAGGCTCCGTACTTTCGCCACTAGCCCCAGAACAAGCGCTTGAACGCGTCAGGCCGGCGCGGCGAGAGTACGGAGCCAGGCACGGTCTCGCCGGATTCCGAGTGCGCGCAAGAGTGCGTGGAGCGCAGGGCGGAATCCGGCAAGACCGAGCCTGGCACCTTCCTCTCGCCATCGGGTTGCGGCTTGTTCCCTTCGTCAGCGCAACGATCCGAGAAAGACCTCTTGCCCATCGATCCGCTCGGCGAGCCGTAGCACGGCCGGAGTATGGGCGAGCTTCGAGTCTCCGAGGCTGTCCCTCCAGGCCTGGAACGTCTCGCGCGCCTCGACGTGCAAGCCCATCCGCCACAGCTCGTTCACGAGCTTCACCCGGAAGTTGTCCTTCGGTTTGAGGTCGAATTCGCGGAAAGCGGCGACGATCTTCTCGAAATCGTGACGCTCCTCGTAAGCCTGCACGCGCGTCAGGATGGAGGCCCGCCCGTTCCCGAGCACGTCGGGATGGGCCAGGAGCACGGCCTCGGCCAGGTCGAAACGCCCGAGGTCCTTCCAGGCGTCGATCAGGCTCAGCAGTCGTGCCTTCGTCGCTTGCTCCTCTGCCGCATCCAGTGCCGCGATCAGCTTGTGCAGGGGCGCGGCGCGCTGCGGGTCGAGCTGCGCGAGGTGGGTCTGCGCTTCTTCGCGCTGGCCGGCGCCGAGGTAGGCGACGCAGAGATCGCGGCGCACTTCGGGATCGCCGCGGGCCGCGACCTCCTGCTCGAATTCCTGTGGCGTGACGTCGAAGACCCACCAGGAGGCTCCGAGGTGGTGCACGATGGGATGGGAAGTGAGCCAGCGCTCCACGCTGGAGAGCGACTTGAGCTCGACCGCCAGCAGGCCGAAGCGCGCACCGCTGTCGCGCCCGATGATCTGCACCTCCGGGTAGCGCTCGCGCAGGAGGGTCACGCCCGTGTGCTGGTACTGGCCGAAGTCGCTGTTGGTGTTGAGGAAGCGGTGGAAGGCTTGCTCCTGTCCGCCGGAGGATGCGTTGTAGTACGCGATCAGGTCCGGCCAGTTGTGCCGGAGATCGAGCGCGTGCAAGGTCGCGGTGGCCGCGAACAACGTCACGAGTCCGGGGCCCGCGCGCCGCACGCCGTGGAGCAGCGCGCCTTGCCACAGGAAGAGCAGCGGATACAGCGGCACGATGTAGCGGATCCCGAGCTGCATGCGCGTGAACAGGCTCAGGTAGCCGAAGGTGAGCAGCGCGAAGGAGAACGTGACCGCGGCCGCGCTCCTCCAGCCCGGCTCGCAATCCTTCCGGAACAGGCGCGGCAACCGCAGCACGAGCACGAGGGCGGCACAGACGAGCACGATCTCCGGCGTCTTGCACAGCACCGACCAGACGTAGAAGTCGTCGTGGCTCGGCGCCGTGACGCCGTTGACGAAGGTCGTCCACGGGCGCTGCCCCTGCCGCATCTGGAAGTCGAGCCCGCGCAGGAACGGGGCGGGGAACAGGTTCACGAGCGGTCCGACGACCGGCGTCTCGAGCGCGGCTCGCAGCGCGTCGCTGGGCTGGTCACCGAGCTCGAACGAGCCCAGGCCCTCCTGGAACTGGTAGAGCCCGTGCATGGTCACCAGCGTGCACAGCGCGACGCTGCCGGAGGTCAGGATCGCCGCACGCGCTCGCCTCCATGCGCCACGCGCTCCCCAGGCGCTGGCGACGATCACGCTCACTCCCACCACGGCGGCCTGGAAGATCGCCAGATACTTGGTCGCGAGGGAGAGAGCCAGGGCGATCCCGATGCACGGGACGAGCAGCGGCGAGCGCGTCCGGAGCCAGCACCACAGCAGGAACAGCGTGAGCACGGTCATGGTCGCGTGGTGCGCGTCCACCAGCAGCGTGGAGGCGAAGCCCAGCATGAGCGGGTTCAGCGCGTGCAAGAGCAGCGCGAACAGGCCACCCGCCTCGCCGAACAGCATGCGCGCCCACAGGAACACGAGCGCGGCCGACAAGAGTGCGAAGGGCAGGGTTCCGAGGCGCCCGCGCTCGAGCACCGCGCGCCCCGTGCAGCGGGCGTCGTAGCCTCCGGCCGGAAAATCGCCCACGAAGAGCTGGTTCGCATAGAGCGGGACGGGCCCCTGCAACACCGTGGCCGCGTGCACGAAGCCGTGCCGCAGAATGACGCGCCCGCTGTTCAAGTAGGTGGGCTCGTCGGTCGTCGCGGCCATGGCCTTGCTGCCGGCCACGATCAGGAGCGCGTGCACGAGGAGCAGCAGCGCCGCCGCCAGCAAGACACCGCGCGGGATCGGGCGCATGGGCGGGAAGGCGGCACGCAGCTTCGCCAGGGTCGCGCGGACGAGGCCTTCCGACCGGGGAATCATGGGCGCAGCATGCATGGCGCGGAGGCGCGCGTCGTCGGTCTTCTTGCGGTTTTCCGTGCCGATGGACTCGCAGCGGGCGGCGGTCAGCGCGCCACGACCGGGTCCGGACAGACGAAGGTGTAGTTCCCCGATCCGAGCTCGAGCAGCATGGCGTCGTCCAGCCGGCCGAGCTCGCGCACGCCCTTGGCTGCGGCGAGCACTCGGCCGCTCTCGCGCACGGTGTTCGGCGCTCCCGGGCGGAGGCTCAGCCTCGCCGAGACGTTCGGCGGCACGCTCACGTCGAGACGCAGCTCGTTTTCTGCGAGCTCCCAGCGCAGCGCGATGCGTCCGCGCACGGAGTCGTAGGTCGCCTCTGCCCACTGGAGTCCGCCGCCCGGAACGGGCGCGAGCGTGACGCTGCGGAAGCCCGCCTCGGCCGGGCGAATGCCGGCGCACGTGTCGAACAACCACGCGACGACCGAGCCGAGCGGAGTGTGGGCGAGCGAGACGTTGCCGTTGTTGGCGAAGCCTTGCTCGGGGGTCCAGGCGTCCCAGCGCTCCCAGATCGTGGTCGCGCCCTGGTCGATCATGTAGCCCCAGGAAGGGAGCGCGCGGCCGCGCAGCAACCGGTAGGCAAGATCGTGGCGGCCGATCGAGCTCAGGCCTGGCAGGAGCTCGGGCGTGCCGACGAAGCCGGTCGTCAGCCTTCCACCGCGCTGCTCGAGAGCCGTCACGAAGCGCGCGGCGGCTCGCGCGCGGCGTTCGCCGGGCACGAGGCCCTCCCGCAGCGCGAGCGCGTACCCGGCCTGGGTCTCGCCACGCACGCGACCCTCGGCGTCGACGAATCGCTCGGCGAACGAGGAGCCGATGCGCGCAGCGAGTTCGGCATGGCGCGTAGCGTCCGACTCACGTCCGAGCGCGCGCGCCATCTCGGCCATGCGCCGCGCGCAGCGCCGGAAGTAGACGAGGTAGAGCACCTCTTTCGGGGTCGTGGCCTCGAGCTCGTGCCAGTCGCCGAAGCCTTCCAGCTGCTCTGGCACTCCGCAGTCCGGACCGCTGCGCACTGCGTAGGTCGCCAGGAAGCGCGCCATGGATTCATACTGGCGCGCGAGGAGGCGCGCGTCGCCGTAGACATCGAACAGCAGCGCCGGCACGAGCACGCCCGCGTCTTCCCAGGCCGAGCCGCCGCAGGGCATGCCCTCGAAAGCCGGCGCGGTGTTCGGAAAGCGTCCGTCCGCGCGCTGCGCGTCGGAGAGATCGAGCGACCACTTGTCGTAGAGCGTCTGCAGATCGGCGAGCCACAGCGCGCTCGGCGCGAAGAGCTGCGCGTCGCCGGTCCAGCCCAGGCGCTCGCCGCGCTGCGGGCTGTCGGTCGGGATGTCCATCGAGTTCGCGCGCAGCGTCCAGCGCGCGTTCTCGACCAGCTTGTTCACCATCGCATCCGAGCAGCGGAAGTCGCCGGTGAGCGTCGTCGCGCTCGAGAGCGCGAGCGCCGTGAGCGTGGACTTCGTCGGCGGCGCCACGAGTCCCGACACCTCGACATAGCGGAACCCGTGGTAGGTGAAGCGCGGCTGCCAGGTCTCGGTGTTGCTCGCGGAGCTGCCCTCAGCGCCGCTGCTGCCCTTGCAGACGTACTGGTCCGAGGCGCGCGCCCAGCCGAGGTTCCTGCGCATCAAGGAACCATCCGCCTCGAGCGCCTCGCCGAAGCGCAGCACGATCGTGGTTCCGGCCGGAGCCTCGAGCGAGAGGCGCGCCACGCCCGCCAGGTTCTGCCCGAAGTCGAAGAGCGCCTTGCCCGGGCCGCGCTCGTGGATCGCGACGGGTTCGAGCTCGGCGATCACGCGGATCTCCGGGCCGGGATGCGCGACGAGCGGCGCGGCCACGCTGGCCGTGACGGCGACCGGGGACCACGAGCCCGCGTCGAAGCCGGGCGCGCTCCAGCCCGCGAGCTCGGCGCGCGCGTCGTAGCGCTCGCCCATGTAGAGATCCGCCTCGCGCCACGGGCCGACCGCCGCGCGCCAGCTCGCGTCGCTGCCCACGATCTCGCGCGTGCCATCGGCGTAGTCGAGCACGAGCTGGCCGAGAAAACGCGCCGCGGCGCCGTAGTGGTTGCGCTGGCCGCCCTTGCCGAGAAGGCCCGCGTACCAGCCGTCCGCGAGCACGACGCCGAGCGCGTTCTCGCCCCCGCGCACGAGCGCGGTCACGTCGTAGCCACGGTAGGGGAGGCGCTTCGCGTAGTCCGTCCAGCCCGGCGCGAGCCAGTCGTCGTGCGCGCGCTCGCCGTTGAGCTCGAGCGAGTACACGCCGAGCGCCGAGGCGAACAGCGTCGCGCGTGCCGGCCGCTCCTTCGCCTGAAAGGTCCCGCGCAGCAGCCGCGGCGGCGGCAGAAAAGGCGCCGGTGAGTCGACCTCGACCAGCGCGCCCTTCTCTTCCGCGCCGAGCACGAGCGCCGGCGTGCCGAACGCGTCGTCCGGGCCGGCGCGCTCCCACCCGCTCGGCGCGCCTGCGCCGGCGCTCCACGTGCCGTCAGTGACGAGCTCCATCGAACCCGCCACGTCCGGGTCGAGGAGCAGCCGGCAGCACAGCGCGGCCGGTGCGCTGCCCGCGGTGCGCACGTGCGCGGCGAGCAGGTTCGCGCCCGGCTGGAGGTAGCGCGCGACCTTGACGATCTCGGCGTTGCGGCGCACGCCGGTGGTGGCGCTGCCCTTCTTGACCTGCTGCCCGTTCAGGAAGACCTCGAACTCGTCGACCGCTGCGAACACGAGCACGGCGTTCGCGCCGGCCGTTCCTTCGAGCTCGAAGCGCCGGCGCAGGACGATCTCGCGCTCTCCACCAGCGGCGCGGATCCAGTCCGCCGCGCCGAGATCGGGCACCGCGCGCGCGGCGCCGAGTGGGGTGTCGAAGCCGATCCAGCTGGCGTGCCAGTCGGCGGGAGCGAGCGCGCCCAGGCCGAAGTGCGCCGGCTGGCTCCACTCCGAAGGCGCGCCCTCCTGGTCCCAGACCCGGACCTTCCAGGCGACGCGTTCGAAGGAGCGCAGCTCGTTCCCCGCGTAGACGACGTCGACCGTCTCGTTCGAATGGACGGTGCCCGAGTCCCACAGTTCCCCGCGCCCCTCCGCCAGCGCTGCGTCGCTCGCAGCCACCAGGATGCGGTAGGCGCTCTGTGTCAGGCCGCGCCGGGCGGGATCGAGGGCCGCGAGCTTCCACGAGAAGCGCGGCGCGCGCGTGTCGAGCGCCAGCGGCTCGTCGTGGTGCTCGCAGCGCAGGCCGGCCACCGACAGCGAGGGCGCGTGCTGCCGTTCGGGTTCCTGGACGAGTGCGTCCGGGGCGGCCGAAGACGCCATCGTGCTCCGCGCGCGCTCGCAGGCTGCCGCCAGCAGGGCCAGTGCGGCCGCAGCCAGGGCTCGGCCGCTAATTCGTTCTGCCATTTCCTTCCATCATCGAGTGGGGAGCACTCTATCGTCCGGTTCGAGTTGAGTTGACGACCCCGGCACGCGCGCCCGCGCCGAAGTCTCGCCGGATTCCGCCGACACCCGCGCCGCGCGCGGTGTGAGAGGATGAGAAAGCGAGACGATCATGGCCACGAACCTCGATATCGCGGGACTGCTCGAAGAATCCGGCTGGCTGCGCGCCCTGGCGGCGAGCCTGATCGGCGACGGGACGCAGGCGGACGACCTGGTCCAGGACACCTGGCTCGCGGCCCTGCGCCGGCCGCCGCGCTCGGCCGCCGAGCCGCGCCCCTGGCTCGCGCGCGTGGCGCGCAACCTGGCCCGGAACACACGCCGCGAACGGACGCGGCGGCAGGCGCGCGAGGAGTTCGTGGCCGAGGAGCGCGCTCACCCCGGCCCGGACGCGCTGGCGCAGCAGGCCGAGGCGCAACGGCTCCTGGCCGACGCCGTCACGCGCCTCGCGGAGCCGCTGCGCGCGGTGGTCGTGCTGCGCTACTTCCAGGGCCTCGATTCGAGCGCGGCGGCCGCGCGCCTCGGGCTGCCGGCGAGCACCGTGCGGACGCGACTGCAGCGCGCGCTCGAGGAGCTGCGCGCGGATCTCGATCGGCGTTTCGATGGTGGACGAGCGGGCTGGGGCCTCGTGCTCACTTCGCTCGTGCGCGGCGCGCAGGGCGCGCCCGGTTCCGCGCCCGCACCGGCGGCTGCCGGCGCGGCGGCGCTGAGCTCCTGGTCTCCCATCCTCGTCGCGAGCGCCGTCGGCGTATTCACGCTGGCAACCGCCGGCGCGATCTACCTGGGTCTGCACCGCGAGTCGGGCGAGAGCGAACGCGCGCTCGCGGCGCTTCCGTCCGCGGTCGTGGAAGTGCGAGCGCAGGAAGCGCAAGAGTCGTCGGGCCGACGCGAGGCGCTCCCTCCCGTTCCTACCCGCGTACCGGTCTCGAGCTCGAGCACGACCATGGCCGCCGCGACCGCTCTTCCGAACGTCGAGCCCAGCGGCACGGCGCTCTCCGGAACGATCCTCGTCGACGGCCGCACGCCGGAGTGGCCGATCGAGCTCACGCTCGAACCCACGGTTCCGTCCGTGACGCCCGGCGACATGACTCCGCGCATGCGCATGCGGCGGGACGTGCTCACGATCCCACCGGAGCAGCGCGGCAAGTTCACGTTCGGCGCGCTGTCCCCGACCTGGAGCGGCCGGCTGATCGTGAGCGATTTCCCCCTCGAAAGCGGCGAGCACTCGCTCGCCATCGACGCGCCGCAGTCGGGTCTCGTGCTCGCGCTGGTCTCCGGGCCGGCCGTGGTCGGGCGCATCCTGGATCCGCACGGACAACCCGTCTCCGGCCTGGAGGGGACGTGCCAGCGCCGGCTCGGCATGGCGGCGGAGCGCCCGGGCGAGGAAAAGACGCTCGTCGAGGAGGAAACGCTGACCTTCGTCTGCCGCGCGGATGGTCGTTTCCGCATCCCGAACAAGAACCGCGGAGACTGGTCCTCCATCACGCTGAGCGTCGAGGCCGAGCAGCTCGGCACCCTGCGCCTCGACACGCCCGACTTCGTCCCGGCGGAGGGCCGCGACCTCGGTGACCTCGTGCTCGAGCCCCTGCGCGGATTCGAGTTCCGGGTCCACGACCCGCAGGGAGCTCCGATCGAGGGCGCGTTCGCGCGCGTGGAGCCGATCCTGCTCGCGCGCCGCAGCGCGAGCACGGGGCCGGACGGCTCCGGCAAGCTCGCGTTCGCGCCGGACCGCGAGGTGGACGTGCGCGTCAGCGCAGCCGGGTACGCGGATCGCGTGTGCCGAGCACCTCTCACTGGCCCGCTCGACGTGGTGCTGGAGCCACTGGCGGTGCTCGAAATCGGCCTCGTCGGTTCTCTGCCCGAGCAGGCCGATCGCGTGCGGGTCTCGGCCGAGCGTTCCGCGTTCGTCTGGGACGACAGCAAGTGGGACGAGCGCGCCGACCTGCAGGCCGAGCTCGGCGGCAGCCGACCCGGCATGAGGCGCGGCCCGGCGAGCGATGGCCACTTCGAATACGAGTTCGGCCTCTTGCGCTACGGCCACGTCCGCCTCGTCGGCCTCGTCCCGGATGTCCCGCTCACGATCGAGGCGCTCGCTCCGGACGGGCGCGTGCTCGCCGCGAGCGCGGCCTCGGTCGCGAGCCAGGCGCGCTCGACGCTCGAGCTCGGCGACCCGCGCACCGCGGGCGCGGGGCCGGCATCCCAGCAGAAGATGCCGATGCGACGGACGCAGGCGCCCTCGCCTCGCTGAGCTCCCTTGGGAACCGCCATGAATCTGCGCTTGCTCATGCCCGTCCTCCTCCCGCTCACGGCGCGCGCGACCGCGCAGGAAGCGCCCGAGCTGGTCGCCGCCGCCGGTCACACGGTCACGCTCGCGCGGGACGCGGACGTCCGCTCGTTCCAGATCGACTCGTCCATCCTCGAGCAGACGCGCCTCATCCACGTGCTGCTGCCCGCGTCCTTCGCGCAGAGCGCGCCCGAGCGGCGCTATCCCGTCACGATCGTGCTGGACGGCGAGTACAACGTGCCGCCGCTCGCGGCCGTGAGCGACGAGCTCGTCGGCAACGGCCAGATTCCCGAGGCGCTGCTCGTCGCCGTCACCAACGTCGCCGGCGGGTCGTGGGAGGAGGAAGCGCAGAACCGCGTGCACGACCTCACGCCGCCCGGGCTCTCGGTGAGCGGCAGCAGCCTGAACGAGGGCGGCGATCGCTTCCTGGATTTCCTCGAGCAGGAGCTCCTGCCCGCCGTCGAGCGCCAGCTCCGCGGCGGCGCGCCACGCACGCTGATCGGTCATTCCTCGGGCGGGATCCTGGCGACGTACGCCGCCGCGACGCGTCCCTCGTTCGCCGCCGTGGTCGCGATCGACACGCCGACCGAGTTCGGCGACGACTGGCTGCCGAAGAAGCTGCTCGCGCGGGCGAGTGCGGAGACGCCGCCGCTGCGCTACGTCTCGTACGAGGCGCGTTTCGGCTGGCGTGACGACACCTGGCAAGCGCTCGTCGCCGCGGCGCCCGCGACGTGGCGGCTCCAGCGCGAGCACCTCGCGCGCGAGTCGCACGAATCGATGGGCATGCTCGCGATGTACCTCGGGCTGCGTGAGGCGTACGCCGACTACTCGATGCTCGTGGCGCCGGTGGCGCCCACGACGAGCATCCTGCCGTACTACGCGCAGGTCGGCGCGTCGCTCGGATGCGCCGTGGTGCCGCCGCAGAAACTGCTCCATCACGTAGTCGAGGACCTGCTCGCCGAGGGCCGCGGCGCGGCGGCGCGTGAGGCCTACGGCGTGCTCGCCGCGGGCTACGGCGCGCCCTCGGACGGCAACGAGCTCCTGGCCCAGATCACCGAGGCCGAGCGCCGCCCGCCGCCGGCGGAGACGGTCGAGGGCTTGCTGGCCACGCCGTTCCCGGAGCCCGAGGAGGCCAAGGCCTTCGTCGGCGAGTGGGTCGGCGACGTGTGGATGACCGAGGACGAGCCGCGCACAGGCCGCGAGCTCCTGAGGCTCGAGGTGCTGGACGGGAAGCTCTCCGGCAAGACCGTGAATCACCTCTCCTCCGGCGAAGACCTCGTGATGCCGTGGACCTATCTCCAGCTCACGCCGAAGGGCATGACCTGGGGCTACATGAACGGCATGCGCCCGCGTGGGATGCTGCTCTTCGAGTCGACGCTCGACCACGACACGCTCACCGGCACGATGCGCTTCGGCGGCATCGCCTTCACGCACGCGGACGGATCGAAGCCGCCGACGCTCTACTTCTCGTTCCGCCGCGCGGGCGGGTGAGGAGCCTTGCCTCTGGCGCTCCAGGTCCGAAGTCTGAAGGCGCCCCGGATCGGGAATCGACCGGCGAGCGTGTTCCTCCCTTCACCGAGGGTGATCGATCCGCGCCGCCGCGGAAGCCTGCGCCAGGGGCGGGACGCAGAAGGAGAGATCGTCGACCGCCCCGAAGCCGGTCAGGTGGACGATCATCTTGAGCACGCGGTCCTGCTCGAATCCCTCCGTTTGCGAGGCCGTCGCGAACCGCGGCGTTCCGTTGCCTGGCTGGGGATCCAGGGTGACGAGGTCGAGCTCGTGGGGACCCGCGTCCCCGTACGTCCCCGTCCAGCCCGGCTCGACGGCGTAGGTGCGCGTGCGGTTCTCCTCGTCGAAGAGCGTGACGCTCGCGCCCTCGAGCCCGGATCAGCGACCGCCTGCAGCCAGGACGGTCCTCATCCGGTCACATTCTCCACGCGGGTTCAGTCATTTGACTGCCGGGCCAGGGCCCGCCAAAGTGACGCATTCAGGAGGAGGCTCAAGTGAGACTCGAGATCAGGAACCTCTGCACGGAGTCGCCATCATCGTGAAGGCGAAGGCGGGCCCCGAGCGCATGCCAGGCAAGGCGAAGCCGAAGACCAAATGCACGTCGGGCGCGAACAAGCCGCGCAAGTCGGCCGCCAAGTCCAAGTCCCCGCCGAAGGCAGGCGCGACGGGGAAACCCGCTTCTCGGCTCATCGACCAGCGGATCCGCGACCTCAAGGGATGGCGCGGGCAGACCCTGGCCCGCATGCGGGCGCTGATCCTGGAAGCCGCCCCCGAGATGACCGAGGAGTGGAAGTGGAGCAATCCGGTCTGGTCGCACCACGGGATCGTCTGCACCGGGGAGGCGTACACGAAGGTCGTGAAGCTCACGTTCGCCCAGGGGGCCAAGCTCCCGGACCCAGCGCGCCTCTTCAATTCCAGCCTGGAAGGCAACACGCGCAGGGCGATCGACATCCACGAAGGGGAAGAAGTCGACGCGGGCGCGTTCCAGGCCCTCGTGAAGGCCGCGGTGACTGCAGGATCATGAACCTCTACGCGGAGCCACCCTCCTCATGAAGACGCCGGCGGATCCCGGGCGCATGCCTGGCAAGGCGAAGCCGAAGGCCAAGGGCATGTCGCGCGCGAGCAGGCCACGCATGTCGGCCACCCAGTCCAAGTCCCCGCCGAAGGCAGGCGCGAAGTCCAGGCCAGGTGCGAGCGAGGGCAAGCCGATCCAGGCGCGAAAAGGCGAGAAGGTCGTCCTCCTCTCGGGCGGCAACCCGTAAATCGCTAAAGCGGACGGCGACGCCCCGGTGCAGGCATACATCGCCGCGATGCCGGGCTGGAAGCGCGACCTCGGGAAGCGCCTCGACGCGCTCATCGTGCGGACCGTGCCCAACGTGCACAAGGCCGTGAAGTGGAACACGCCGTTCTACGGCATCGAGGGCCGGGGTTGGTTCCTGGGGTTCCACACCTTCACGCGCTACGTCAAGGTGACCTTCTTCCGCGGCACGTTGCTGCGACCGGTCCCGCCCGGCGCCAGCAAGGTCAAGGACACGCGCTACATCGACATCCACGAAGGCGACGAGCTCGACGAGGCGCAGATGGCGACCTGGGTGAAGCAGGCGGCCGCGTTGCCCGGCTGGGCTCCTGGCCGACCGTCCTGAGGATCTGTCTTCGCCTCAGCCCACGAACCAGCCGCGAAAGGCGCGCTCGAACTTCTCGTGTTGACCTAGCGCCCGCCCGCCACGATCGGCTCGCTGCAGATGAAGGAGTAGTGGCCCGATACGAGCTCGACGCGCAGTTCCTCGGGTCCGGAGCCGAGCACGGTAACCCCTGGTGCGCTCGCGAGCGGGAGGCCGCTCTCGGTCACGGTCGTTGCCGTGCGCGTCGGGATCACGAGCGTGGCGCCGACGTTCGGCGGCACGCGCACGTCGAGGCGCAGCTCGGGGGGTTGCCCCGGAGGGCCGAGCTCCCAGGCGAGCTCGATCTCCCCGCGGATCGAGTCGTGCTTCGCCGCGGCGTGCGTGAGGCCGCCGCCGGGGCGCGGGCGCAGGAGCAGGTGCTCGAAGCCGGGCCGGTCCGCGCCGAGGCCGCCGATGGTGGCGAACATCCACTCGCCGACGGCGCCGAAGGCGTAGTGCGCGAAGGAGTTCATGCCCGGGTCCTGGAAGCCTTTTTCCGGCGTCCAGCCGTCCCAGCGTTCCCAGATGCTGGTGGCGCCGTTCTCGATCTCGAACAGCCAGGACGGATAGGTGCGCCCGAGCACGAGGCGGTAGGCGACGTCGGCGCGGCCGATCTCGTTCAGGGCCAGCAGCAGGTCCTTGGTGCCGACGAAGCCGGTCGAGAAGTGATCGCCGCGGGCCTCGATGTCGGCCACCAGACGTTGCGCGGCGCGCTCGCGGCGCTCGCCGTCGAGCAGGTCGAAGGAGAGCGCGAGCGCGTAGGCGCACTGCGTGTCGCCGTGGATCTTGCCCTCGTCGTCGACGTAGGCGGCGTTGAACGCCTGCCGGACGCGTTCGGACAGCTTGCCGTAGCGCGCGCGGTCCTCGCCGAAGCCCAGCGCATCCGCGGTCTTCTCCATCAGCCGCGCGCACTTCGCGAAGTAGGCCGTGTAGATCACCTCGTGTGGCGTGTCGCCGCCCACGGCGACCCAGTCGCCGAAGCAGTGGAACTCCTCCGGCGGCAGGCAGTCCTCGCCGCTGCGCTGCTCGCAGAAGGCGAGGAAGCGCTGCATCGACGGGTACGCGCGTGCGAGCAGGCGCTCGTCGCCGTAAGCCAGGTACATCTCCCACGGCACGATCACGCCTGCATCGGCCCAGGCCGGCCCGCCGTCCGAGCCTGCGACCTTGAGCGGCGCCACCATCGGGAACTGGCCGTCCTCCCGTTGCGCGTCGGCGAGGTCCACGAGCCACTTGGTGAAGAAGGCCTGCACGTCGGCGTTCCAGGTCGCGGTGCGCGCGTAGATCTGCGCATCGCCGGTCCAGCCCAGGCGCTCGTCGCGCTGCGGACAGTCGGTCGGGATGTCGATGAAGTTCATACGCTGCGTCCAGCGGATGTTCTCCATCAAGCGCTCGAGCGCGGGCTCGGAGGTCGTGAGTTCCGCGACGTAGGGCGTGTCGCTCGTGACCGCCAGCGCGACCAGGTCGCCGGGCTCGGGCTGGCGGCCGAGGCCTGTGACCTCGACGTACTGGAAACCGTGGAAGGTGAAGCGCGGCTGCCAGCGCTCGAGTCCACCGCCCTTGCACACATAGGTGTCCGTCGCGCGCGCGCCGCGCAGGTTCTCGGTGTACAGCGTGCGCTCGGGGTTCAGGCGCTCGGCGTAGCGCAGCGTGACTTCCTGGCCCATTCCGCCGCGCACGGCGAGGCGCGCGAAGCCGGCGATGTTCTGGCCGAAATCGCTCACCCACGTGTCGGGGCCGACCGACCACACCTCCTTCGGCGCGAGCTCGGCCACGACGCGCACCGGCGGACCGGGGTGGGCGCCGAGCACCGGGTTCTCATCTGCACCGACGTCGACCGCGCTCCACGCGGCATCGTCGAAACCCGGCTCCGACCAGCCACTCTGCTCCGCGCGCGCGTCGTACGTCTCGCCCATCAGGAAGTCGGCCATGAGCAGCGGCCCCGTGCTCGCGCGCCACGATGAATCCGTGACGACGAGCTCGCTGCTGCCGTCCGCGTGCTCGAGCCGGAGCTGGACCAGGAGGCGCGTACGCGAGCCGTAGTGATCGCGATGGGCGCCGTAGCCGACGTAGCCCGAGTACCAGCCGTCGGCGAGGTACGCGCCGAGCGCGTTCTCGCCCGCGCGCAGGAGCGTGGTCACGTCGTAGGTGCGGTAGGGGACGCGCTTCTCGTAATCGGTCCAGCCGGGCGTGAAGAGGTCGTCGCTCACGCGCTGGCCGTTGAGCTCGAGCTCGACCAGGCCGAGCGCGGAAGTGTACAGCGTCGCGCGCACCGGCCGGGCGCGCGCGGTGAAGTCCTTGCGCAGCAGGCGCGGCGGCGGGAGGAACAGCTCCTTCTTCTCGAGCGTGCCCCAGGGCTCCTTGCCGTAGGCCGCGATCTCGCGCGCTGGCGCCCAGGCGCGATCGTCGAAGCTGCCGGCCGTCCACTCGGGAACGGCGGCGTCGCTCACGCTCCAGGATGCGTCGCTGAGGAGGTCGAGCTTCGTGCCGTCGGCGAGCTCCGCGCTCAGGCGTGCCAGGAGTCCCGCCGGGCCCGGAGCGTCGTTCTTCGCGCGCACCGCGATCACGTTGTCGCCGCGGAAGAGTTGCGCAGCCACGTCGACGTCCGCCGGGCGGCGCCAGGCGTTTTCCTGGCCGTCGCTCGCGTGCATGGACGTGCCGTTGACGAAGACCTCCCACTGGTTGTCGGCCGTGAGCGCGAGGCGCGCGCTCTGGAATTCCTCCGACAGCGCGAAGTGCGCGCGGAAGAAGCGCTCGCCCGCCGGTGCTTGGTCCGGATCGCTGCCCGACCAGATCCATTTCGCGCCGCCGAACACGCTCCTCACCTCGGGCGGCCGCGCGGGCGCATCGAAACCGATCCACTGCGCGCGCCAGTCCTCGGGCGCGAGCAGGCCCATGGAGAAGCGCGCGACCTCGCTCCACTCGCTCGCCACGCCGTCCTGATCCCACACACGCACTTTCCAGGAGCAGCGCGTTCCCGAGGTGAGCGGCAGCCCGCCGTACTCGACGTCCACGGTCTCGCCCGACTCGACCTGGCCCGAGTCCCACAGCTCCGCCCTCCCGGCCGAGAGAAGTGCCTCGTCGCGTGCCACGAGCACCTGATAGCCGCTCTGCCGCAGGCCGCGCGCCCCTTCGTCACGCGCCACGAGCTTCCACGACAGCCGCGGCGGCAGCGCATCCACGCCCAGCGGATCGACGAGGTGCTCGCAGGTGAGCGCATGCACGCCGAGCTGCGACGCCCGCGGCTCGGGCTCGTCCACGCGTGCTCGCAGGCAGGACCCAAGGAGCATGAGCAAGAGCGGACTGATGCGCTGGAGCATGGCGGAGAAGCAAACTGTCCGTGGGAGGGATGAAGGCCAGGGACCGCGGCGAGACGACTGCGAGTGGCACGACTCACACACCCACGTGTTGAGCCCAATGGAGGTCATCCTAACCAGTGCGCACCTGGCCGTGATCCTGTTCGGGTCCTCGCCGACGCGAGAAATGACCCCGGACAGCGACATCGGTCACCTGGTGGCGAAAGTACGGAGCCTGGCACGGTTTCGCGCGAGTCCGAGTTCGCGCAGGAGTGCGAGGCGGTTCCGGCGGACTCGTGCAAAACCGAGCCAGGCACCTCCCTTTCGCCGCTTCGACGCCACGCAGCCGCATCATTGCCGTCCCGATGGCGAGAGGGAGGTGCCAGGCTCGGTCTTGCCGGATTCCGCCCCGCGCTCTGCGCACTCTTGCGCGCACTCGGAATCCGGCGAGGCCGTGCCTGGCTCCGTACTCTCGCCGGCCTCACGGCTCGCGGCGGGAATCGAACAGCGCCAGATGCTTCCCCGCCGCCAGCACCACGCATGCGCCGTCGGGTGACACTCCGAGGCGCGGGTTGCCCGGTGGGAGGCCCTCGATCTCGGCCACCAGGCGGCCCGTGCTCGCGTCCCACACGCCCAGGAAGCCCAGCCAGTTCGCGCTGAACACGCGCTCGCCGCTGGGGGAGAGGACGGGCCAGAGGTGGCTGGTCTGCTTGCTCGTCCAGAGCGGGGCGAGGTCCCGCGCGGCGAGCATCTCCATGCCCTGGTTGCCGGCGTAAGCGGAGGCCAGGATCCGGCTCCCGTCGGGGCTGAACTGGACGAAGAGCATCCCGGGCCGCAGCGTCTCGCGCAGCAGCGCGCCGCTCGCCGCGCTGCGCACCTGGATGCGGCCGTCGAAATTGCAGGCCACCAGCTCGCGCCCGTCGGGGGACCAGCTCGCGCCGAAGAGATCGCCGGGCCAGCCGTGGGTCTGCGAAGGCATGGGCGCGGTCCATGCGAGCGAGCCGTCGCCGAGACTCCACGCGCGCAGGGATCCGTCGTTGGCGGTCGCGGCCAGCTGGGACCCGGAGGGATCGAAGTGGACCTCGGTGGGCGCGGGTTGCTCGAGCCGTCCGAGCTGCCGGCCGTCCGCTGGGTCGAACAGCAGGATGTCGCGCTCCCAGTCGGCGAGCGCGAGCCGCGCGCCGTTGCGCGACCAGTCCAGGTGGCGGATGCGCGTCCCCGTGTGCAGCACGCGCTCGCGCGTTCGCGTCCGGGTGTTCCAGATCTCGACCTCGCCCGGGCCCCAGCCCACGGCCGCGCGCTCGCCGTCGGGCGCGAACGCCACGCCCGCCGGAGGCTCGCGCCCGTCCTCGCAGTACAGCGTGCGCCAGTCGCCGCGCTCGAGGTCCCACAGTCGCACCCTGCCGAGCGAGCAACCGCTGACGACCCGGCGGCCATCGGCGCTGAACTGGAGCGTGTTCACGCGGCCCTTGTGCCCGACCAGGCGTCCGACGCGTTCCCAGGAGTCGGCCGCGAAGAGACGCACGATCGAGCCGCCGGCCACGGCGATCCGATGCGAGTCCGGGCTCCATGCCAGGGCCATCACCTGCCCGCCGATGCGGTCGGAGCGGTGCACCAGAGCGAGCGTCCGCGCGTCCCACACGAGGAGGCGCGACTCCCAGTTCCCGCCCGCGAGCCAGCGCCCGTCGGGGCTGCAAGCGACCTGCTGCATGCGCTCGCCACTCTCGCGCAGCACGGTCACGAGCGCGCGCGCGGCCACGTCCCACACGCCGATGCTGCCGTCCCACGAGGCGGCGAAGAGCCGTGCGCCGTCGGGCGACCAGGCGACGTCCGCGATGTCGCGCTGCGCGTCCACCCGCAGCAGGCCGAGGTTTGCGCGTTCCGCGGCGTCCCAGAGCTGCACGCCCTCGGTGCCGTAGGCGGCGAGCAGAAGGCCGGCGGGAGCGAAGGCCGCGCCGTGCCAGCCGTGCAGCTCCGCGTCCAGGCTCGGCAGCGGCTCCCAGGTCCGCGTGTCCCACAGGCGCAGGGCGCCGAGGCGCGCGAACACGGCGAGCCACCCGCCATCGGCGGAGAGGCTGGCATTGTTGATCGATTCGTCGGTTTCGAGCACGAGCTCGCGCGTGACCGTGCCGCTGGCGAGGTCGACGACCTGGATGCGCGGAGGCTGGGCGGTGCCGGCGCACAGCAGCTGCTCGCCGCCCGCCAGGAGGAGCACGCTCTTGAGCTCGAGGTCCGAGAGCTCGAGCTTGCGCTCGCTCGTGTCCGACTCGCGCCAGAGGTGCCGCCACTCCCAGCCGCGCAGATCCGCGGGGCAACCGTCGAGCAGCTCGCGCAGGTGGCTGATCTCGCCGCTCGAGAGCGCAGCCGAGGCCAGCGCCACGCGGTTTTGCGCGTCCTCGCGCCGCAGCTCCTCGGCGCGTTGCGCGGTCTCGCGTTGGGCGCGAGCGATGTCGCGCCGCAGGAGCGTCTCCACCAGCGCCAGCGCTCCGAGTCCGAGGACCACGGCCAGGATCGCCGCGGCCGCGCCGCGGTTGCGGCGGACCCACTTCCTGAGCTCGACCCAGGCTCCGGTCCGGTGCGCGCGCACGACGCGCCCCTCCAGCCAGGCGTTCAGCTCCTCGCCCAGCTCGAGCGCGCTCGCGTAACGTGCCGCCGGGTCGCGCTCCATGGCCTTCTCCGCGATCGCCACGAGCTCCTCGGGCGCGTGCGGGGCGAGGCGCACCAGCGGTTCCGGCGGGCCGGCGAGAAGAAAGGACACGAGCTCGCTGGAGGCGAGCTGCCGCTCGCGCGCGTAGGGGTGGCGTCCAGACAGGAGGTGGTAGAGCATCGCTCCGAGCGCGTACACGTCCGTGCGCGGCCCGATCGCGGCGGACTCGGCGCGCGCCTGCTCGGGCGCGAGATACCCGGGGGTCCCGACGATGAAGCCCTGCTCCGTGGCCAGGGGCGAGCCGGGACCGGAGCGCGGCCCGCTCTCCCGGTCCGTCTGGATCACCTCCGTCTCCGGGCTCGCGGCGTTCGGCGCGCGCGACGGCTCGACCGGCAACGACGGCTCGAGCGGTAATGCCGTCTCGGGCCGGCCGGTCACCTTGGCGAGGCCCCAGTCCATCACGAACACCTCGCCGAAGCGTCCGACCATCACGTTGGCGGGCTTCAAGTCGCGATGGACCACGCCCTTCTCGTGCGCGTAGGCCACCGCTTCGCACACGCGCACGAGCACGCGCACGGCGCGCGCGAGCGGCCACTCGGTAGCACCCGCGCGGTAGAGCGAGATCACCTGCGCGAAGTCGCGGCCCTGGACGCGCTTCATCGTGAAGTATGCGCGCCCGCGCTCGTCGCGCCCGACGGCGTGGATCGCGACCACGCCAGGGTGGTCGAGCTGCGCCAGGATCTGCGCCTCGGCCAGGAGCCGGCTCTGCTGGCGCTCGATCTCGGCGCGCGAGGACGCCTCGCGGATCCGGTCCGGGCGCACGGTCTTCATCGCGATCGTACGCCGGAGGGCCGGATCGTAGACCTCGAGGATCGAGCCCATGCCGCCGCGCGCCAGCTCGCCGAGGATCTCGTAACGCTCCGCGGCCGGGAGCGCGCCGTCCGGGGCGGGATGTTCGCGCGGGTCGGGAGCCATCGGGCCAGGATCGAGCAGGCTCCGGGCGCGCTCGTGGGCCGCGTGCAGCGCCGATAGCCGCGCGGCCACGCCCGGATGCCGCGCGCGGAGTGCCTCGAACGAGGGCCCCGCGCCATGCTCGCTCTCCTCCAGCCAGGCGAGGAAGATCTCGACCACGTGCTCCGCGTCGCGGACGGGCGGATCGGGTTCCTCGGGCATGTGCGGGTTCAGGCCTCGGACCTTCCGAGGTGCTGTCCGAGCTCGAGCAGCGCGCGGTGGTAGAGCTTGCGCGCTGCCTCCTCGCTGCGTCCGAGCTCCTGCGCGATGCGCTGCCAGGACAGGCCCTCGAGCGAGCGCAGCTCGACCACGCGCTGGCGCAGCGGATCGAGCTCCTCGAGCGCTTCCACCACGCGCTGCCGCCGCTCCTCGAGCGTGAGCTGGGCTGCGATCGAGTTGTCGCCGGTGGCGATCAGGTCGCTCGAGAGGGCCTCGAACGAATGCTCGCGGTTGCGGCGGACCTCGTCGACGATGTGGTTGCGCGCCACGGCCGTCACCCAGCGCAGGAAGACTCGTTCTTCTTGCAGGTCTCCCGCGCGCAGGGTGCGCAGGGCTTCCGCGAACACGCTCTGCAGGACGTCGCTGGACTCGAGGCATTCGCGTGCCGCGGGGCCCATCATCAGACGGATGCGCGCGAGCAGGCGCCCCTGGTAGCGGGTGATCACCTGCGTCAGCGCACTCAGGTCGAGCGTGGGATCGGGATGCGGGCCGACTCCGTCGGCAGAGTCCGAGTCCGGGGGGGTCATGGCTCTCTCTCCGCCGCTAGTGTAGGCGACCGACGCCGAGCCGAAGAAAACCTGGGAAACCGAGTCCGGTTCCGCGCTCCCGATCGCCAGATCTCGGGGGATACAGCGAGGGACAGGCCCGCGGGAAGGGGCAGTCGAGGGATTGCGAAGGCCCCCCGGGGTGACCCGGGGGGCCCCAATCCCGCCGGGGAACCCGCCGCGGCAGCGGGGCCCTCGTGGAGGGCATGGCCCCGTCCCCGTCCTTCCCTGGTGACCGCCCGGGGGACAGGGCATCCTCTCGCGGCATGCCCCTCACCTGCTCGTCTGCGGCCTGCGCCGCGTTCGCGCTTCTCCTCTGCCGGACCCAGGAAAGCTACGTCCCGCGCATCGAGCCCGCCTCCGACGAGGCCACGCAGGCGATCCAGGGGTTCGCGCCGGCCAAGGGGATCGAGGTGGAGCTCTTCGCGGCCGAGCCGCGCCTCGCGAACCCGGTCTCGTTCTGCGTCGATCACGGCGGCACGGTCTACGTCGCCGAGACGTTTCGGCACCACCAGGGCGTGACCGACATCCGCAGCCACATGGACTGGCTCGACGACGACCTGGCCGCGAAGACGGTCGAGGACCGCCGGGCGATGTTCAGGAAGTTCGAGGGCGCGAACTACGACCCGGGCTACGGGCGCGCGTTCGAGCAGGTGCGGCGCATCGTCGATCGCGACGGCGACGACCTGGCGGACGAGGACACGGTCTTCGCCACGGGCTTCGCCGACCACGCGGCCGGGATCGGGGCGGGCGTGCTCAGCTACGAGGGCAGCGTCTACTACACCTGCATCCCGGATCTGTGGAAGCTGCGCGACGCGGACGGCGACGGCCGGGCGGAGGAGCAGCAGAAGCTCTCGAGCGGCTACGGCGTGCACGTCGCGCTGCTCGGCCACGACCTGCACGGCCTCGTCGTCGGGCCCGACCGGCGGCTCTATTTCTCCTGCGGCGACCGCGGTTTTCACGTCGAGACGAAGGAGGGCGTGCTCGCGCACCCGCAGTGCGGCGCGGTGTTGCGCTGCGAGCTCGACGGCTCCAAGCTCGAGGTCTGGCACACGGGCCTGCGCAATCCGCAGGAGCTCGCCTTCGACGCCCACGGCAACCTCTGGACGGGCGACAACAACTCCGACGGCGGCGACCGCGCGCGCTGGGTCAACGTGATCGAGGGCGGCGACTCGGGCTGGCGTTACGCCTACCAGTGGATCACCGAGCCCGTCGCGCGCGGGCCGTGGAACGACGAGAAGCTGTGGCATCCCATGCACGAGGGCCAGGCCGCCTACATCGTGCCGCCGATCGCGAACCTGGCCGACGGGCCGGCGGGGCTGACGTATTACCCGGGCACGGGGCTCTCGCCCGCGTACGACGGGCACTTCTTCCTGTGCGATTTTCGCGGCGACGCGAGTGCGAGCGGGATCCACACGTTCACCGTGCAGCCGAAGGGCGCGTTCTGGGAGCTCGGCCCGGTGTCGCGCTTCCTCTGGGGCTCGCTCGTCACCGACTGCGACTTCGGGCCGGACGGCGCGCTGTGGTTCAGCGACTGGGTCTACGGCTGGGAGCAGACGGGCAAGGGGCGTATCTATCGCGCGCTCGATCCGGAGGCGCAGCGCACGGCGCTCGTGAGCGAGACGCGCACGCTGCTCGCCAAGGGCATGGGCGCGCGGAGCGAGGACGAGCTCGTCGAGCTCCTCGGTCATCCAGACCAGCGCGTGCGGCAGGAGGCGCACTTCGCGCTGGCAGACCACGGGGCGCTGGCGCGCATCGCCAGCGTGGCGACGGACGAGACGAATCCCCTCCTGAAGCGCGTCCACGCCCTGTGGGCCCTTTGGATTCGGGCGAGAGGGGGTGCGAACGAGGCGGCCGAGCCGTTGATCGCCCTGGCGGGGAGCAAGACGCCCGAGATCCGCGCGCAGGCGCTGCGTGCGCTGGGCGACGTGCCGGATTCGGTCCGGACTTCGATGGGTGATTGGAACCGGGGTCCCCTCTGGGACGCCGTGCGCACCGGTCTCGCCGATCCCGAGCCGCGCGTGCGTTTCTTCGCGGCGCTGGCGGCCAGGTTCTACTCCGCCTCCGAGCAGCCGCTCCTGCGCCTGCTGGCCGAGACCGGGACCGGTGACCCGAACCTGCGGCACGCGGCGAGCTACGCCCTCTCCACGATCCTCCACCGCGAGCTCCCGCGCGCGACGCAAGATCCTGATCGCAACGTGCGCCTGGGTGTGGTGGTCGCCTTGCGCAAGCGCTGCGAGAGGTGGCGAGGCGTCTCTCTCGAAGGTTTCTTCCACGACCTCGAGGAGGTACGTCGAACGGCCGAGCGGACCATCGCGTCCTTCCTGCTCGACGAAGACCCGCTGATTGTGCTCGAGGCCGCGCGCGCGATCCACGACGTGCCGATCGAGGGCGCGCTCGAGTCGCTGGCCATGGCGCGCGTGGGTGAAGAGCAGCTCGCGGCCGGCGAGCGCGCGCTCGTGCGCCGCGTGCTGAACGCGAATGATCGTCTGGGGCGCTCCGACACGCTGGCGAGTTACGCAGAGCGCGCCGATCTCTCGCTCGAGGCGCGCGTCGAGGCGCTCGACATGCTCGCGCACTGGTGCGCGCCCTCGGCGCGCGACCGCGTGACCAACGAATGGCGGCCGTTCGGGCCACGCAAGCCCGAGACGGTCCGCGGCCTGCCCGCGCGGGCCGCGCGCCTCGCGAGCTCGCTCGCGGGCGCGCCCGACGCGGTGCTCGAAGGCTTCGCGCGCTTCGCCGGCGCAGTGCAAGCGAGAGAGGCCGCCGGGTCGCTCGCGACGCTCGTGGCCGAACGCGAACGCGGCAGCGGCGTGAAGACTGCGGCGCTCGAGGCGCTCGAGGCGATGAAAGCCGACAACCTCGTGCCGACGGTGCGCCTGGCCCTGGGCGATCTCGACGGGCGTGTGCGCGCGTCGGCGCTGGAACGTCTGGAACGAATCGCGCCGGCCGAGGTGCTCGCCAGCCTGCCGGAAGTCGCCGCGCAGGGCGAGATCGCCGAGCGCAGGGCCGCCTATCGCCTGCTGGCGCAACACGCCGAGCCGGCGGCATCCGAGGCGCTCGCGCGCGAGCTCGGGCGCCTGGAGGACGAGCTCGTGCCTGCCGAGCTCGCCCTGGATCTCCTCGAGGCTTGCGAAAAGCAGGGCACGCCGGCGCTGAAGGAAGCCGTCGAGCGCCGCCGTACCGCGCGCTCGCCCGACACGGCGCTCGCGCCCTACCTCGATGCTCTCTTCGGCGGCGATTCCGGACGCGGTAGCGACGTCTTCCAGCGCGTCGACCTCTCCTGCACGCGCTGCCATGCGTGGTGGAAAGACGCCGACGAACGCGTGGGCCCGAACCTGTTCGGCGTCGGCCAGCGCCTGACGCGCTTGCAGCTCCTCGAGTCGATCGTCGGCCCGAACCGCCGCACGACGCCCGGCTTCGGCGCGCGCGCCTTCTTCCTGGCGGACGGGCGCGTCGTCAGCGGACGCGTGTTCGAGGAGAGCGACACGCTCGTGCGCCTCTTCGACGCGAACAACAATCCGATCGCGCTGGAACGCTCGACGATCACCGAGGAGCGCGCCGACCTCTCGTCCATGCCCGAGGATCTGGGGAAGACGATTCCTCCGGCCGAGATGCGGGATCTCCTTGCATACCTGGCGAACCTCTGACGCCTGCGACGGGCAAAGAGCGTGCCCTCCGATGTGCAGCGCTCCCGCTTGCAGCCCGTCGGCTGCAGGTGTATCCCGGTGCGCCATACGGAGGGTTGCCCGCGACCGGGCGCAACGGGTGCCGGGTGCGGGTGATCTCCGAGTCCCTGCTCACCCCACTCAGCCATGATCGCTCACGGAATCGTCCTTTCCATCGCGAGTCTGTGCCTCCAAGTCCAGGACGGCACCGGGCGTCCGTCCGGTGTCCCGACCGGAACAACGGTCGAGCCCGTCGTGCCGACCTTCGTGCCCTCGCTGCGGCGCGAGCTTCCCCCGCAGATGATCACGCTCCCCTCCGGTGAGCGCGTCGACTTCGGCGCGCACGAGACCTGGAAGCCGATCTGCACGGGTGCCGGAAGCGTGTCGCCGGAGGAGCTCCAGCGCCAGGTGCTGAGGCATGAGCTCCTGGTCCGCCGCCCCGGACACGTGATCGACACGACGCCCGACGTCCAGAGGATCGGCAGCTTCAACATCGTCTTCGTGCTCAGCGGGAGCATCCCCGCCGCCGCGCCGGCCGCCTTCGCGGCTTGCGAGGCCTACATGGAGTCGTTCTTCTCCGACCCGATCACGATCACGGTCAACGTCTCGTTCCAGGTGCTCGCCTCGAACATCCTGGGCAGCACGGGCTCGAGCTCGGGCTACGTCTCCTATTCGCCCTCACGGGCCCAGATCGTGGCCGACATGGACGCGGGCGTGGTCGTCGACACCATTCAGGCCTTCCTGCCGACGACGTCGACCTGTCCTGTGCGCTACACGAGCTCGAGCTCGGTCACCAACGAGACGCGCGTGTTCTTCAACTACGCTGCCTACAAGGCGGTCGACGGGATCGTGACGGGCGCCGACGCGAGCATGACGCTCAACTCGGTCTTCGCCTTCGACTACGACCCCTCGAACGGGATCACGACCAACCAGTACTCGTTCCAGGACATCATCATCCACGAGACGGGGCACGCGATGGGCTTCACCTCGGGCGGCGACTTCCGCTTCCGCGACATGGACGTGCTAGATCTGTTCCGCTTCCAGCGCACGGACGGCACGGGTGACTTCAACCCCGACACGACGGCCGAGTTCCAGGCACGCGCCCGTCTGGTGGCGTTCAACGCGCCGAACGACGACCACAACTCCGACCTGATCTCGGCCGAGTACCGCATGTCGGATGGCAACCCCTACCAGATGAGCCACTTCCGCGAGCAGACGGCCAACATCGGGCTGATGGATCCCGCGCTCGCGCCGGGGCAGACGTTTTATCCGGCCTTCTACTCCACGGCCGACCTCGCGATGTTCGACGCGATCGGCTACGACTACTGATCCTCTGCGGGAGCTCGGGGCCTGGCTCGGCCGGGCCCCGGTTCCCATCGACCCATGCTCACCAACCTCCTGCTCTTTGCCTGTTCGCTCGGCGTTTCCGTCCAGGACGAGAAGCCTCCGCCCAGCACGGAACAGATCGCGGCCACCATCGAGTCCCTCGAGAAGGCGCTCGCGAAAGACGCCAAGGCCGAGGACGCCTCGCGGGCCCTGCGCGCCGCGCTGGAGGTCGTCGACGCGCGCGTGATCGATGTGATCGAGGCGAGGGGCCTGCGCCACGCCGATCCCGAGATACGCGGCGCCGCCGTCGAGGCGCTGGCGCGCATGGAGCACCCGGCCGCGCTGAAGGCGCTCCAGGAGATGCTGAAGCGCGACAAGAAGGAGCTGCAGGACGCTCCGCCGCGCTACGCGGCCTTGCTGCGCGCCATCGCTCGGCACGGCAAGGAGAGCTCGATCCCTTTGCTGGTCGAAGATCTCTTCCAGTCGCCCGACCGCGGCGTCATCGCGGCGCGCATCCTGGGTCTCGGGCACATCCGCTCGCCGAAGTCGGTCGACGAGCTCATCGACCTGATGCGCTCCTCGCCGCGCCCGCGCGTGGGCGATCACATGGCGGAGTTCCGCCTCGCGCTGGTCGTCTTGACGGGCGAGGACAAGGGCACGGACCGGGAGCTGTGGATCAACTGGTACGGCGACCACAAGTCGAAGCTCGAGATCGCAGCGGAAGCGCTCGAGCTGCCGCGCGAGCTGCAGCGGCGCTGGAACCAGTACTGGGGAGTCAAGGACGAGGAAGAGGCGGGCGCGGAAGGCAAGCGGCGCAAGGGCAAGGAGAAGTAGTTCTCATCTGGGAGCGCCGGGCTCCAGCCCGGCTCCGTTGCTTCTCTTCTTCCCTGATCCTCGGAGAACGGAAACAGACCATGGAGGAAGAGCCGGGCTGGAGCCCGGCGCTCCCAGTTGAGGGATCAGCGCGAGCAGGAGCGCGGCGCTTCGCAAGGCTTGTCGCAGACCTTCTCGCACGGGGCGTCGCACGCGACTTCTTGCTGGCAGCGGATGTCGCCGGCCGCGTCGTAGCAGGTGACGATGCAGGTGTCGCGCTCGGTGCACTCGACTTCGATGCGACAGTCGGAGGTGTCGCAGGCCTCGGGCAGCTCGTCCTTCGCGCTGCCGAGGAGGCCGAAGCCGCCCGCGCCGGCACCGAGGAGGAGCAAGGGGAGGAGAAAGAGTTTCATTGCGTCGTGTCTCGTTCAGGAGTTTCAGGAGGGAGCACCCGGAATGGGCGCTCGACGCCTCTTCGACAGGCGGGGAACGCTCCGCATTCCGTCCGCTCTGGTCTCAGCGGCAATTCGTCTGCTCGCAGCGCTCGAGCAGCGCGCGTACCTGGTCGCCGCTGAGCACCGCGCGCACGCCGAGGATGCCCTCGACGCAGGAGGCGAGCGAGCGCCGGCGCAGCTCGCCGACCTCGTCCACGAGCTTCTCCGCCGCTGCCCGGTCGATCGTCTCGGCCGAGAGGCTCGCGAGCAGCTCGCGCTGCAGCTCGTCGGCGCGCCGCTCGAAGCGGTCCGATGCGCCGCAGGAGCGGGCGCACATCTCGTCCAGCGCGGCCTTCTGTTCCGGTTCGAGCACGAAGGACGTGCCGCCGATGAACTCCAGCCCGAGCTCGCACCCCTCCGCCGAGCAGTCCTCGCGGGTGGGGGTGTCCCGGACGAGCGTCCAGTTCCAGGTCAGGCTCGCGGCCAGCGCGCCGCCGAGCAGCCAGCTCGTGATCGTCTTCATCGGGATTCCTCGTGGGTGGGAAGGGCGCGTAGCAGGCGGTATTCGGGCAGGGCGGCGAAGAGCGCGTCCGGGCTGGGCGCGCTCGCGGCCAGGCGTTCGATGAGGTGCCGGCTGGGATCCAGCGCCTCCTCCTGGCGCTCGACGAGCAAGGCCGTGCCGCCGAGCCCGACGAAGCCGACCAGCGCGGCCGCCACGCGCGCCAGGACCGGCACGGCCGAGCGCGGGCGTGCGCGGCGCTCGATGCGAGCCCAGAGATCGGGGAGCGGCGCGTTCTCGCGCAGCGCGGCGAAGCCGATCGAGATCCCGCCGAGGGCGCGTTCGTGCGCACGGCAGGCCGGGCAGCGCGCGAGGTGGATCTGGAGCGCTCCGGAATCGACCAGCTCGCCGTCGAGGCGCGCCGAGATGTGCTCGCGCGCGTGCTCGCAGTCGTAGTCGCTCGGGGCATGGTCAGCGCCGTGGAGTGCGTCGTGGATCATGAGAGGTCGAGGATCGGGTGTGGTTCGGGCCGCGCGCCGTCCTGCGGTCGGGCTGTCGCCAGGCGCACGAGCTGCTCGCGCGCGCGCGACAGGCGCGACATGACCGTGCCCTCGGGGAGGTCGAGCGCGGCGGCGATCTCCTGGTAGGAGAGCTGCTCGAGCTCGCGCAGCACGAGCACGGCGCGGTGTTCGGGGGAGAGGCGCAGCAGCAGGCGCTGCAGCGCTTCGCGCGCCTCGGTGCGGCTCAGCGCCTCGGCCGGGGATTCTGCGGGGTCGACCAGCTCGCCCTCGTCCGCGGGCAAGGTGATTCGCAGGCGCTCGCGTTCCATCCGGGAGAGGCACAGGTTCACGGTCAGGCGGTGGAGCCAGGTCGAGAAGCGTGCGCGGCCGTCGAAGGTCCCGGCGCGCTCGAAGAGCTTGAGGAACACTTCCTGGGCAGCGTCCTCGGCATCGGCGCGCCGGCCGAGGAGGCGCAGGCACAGGCGCTGCACCCGTTCCCCGTGGAGCTCGTAGGCCTCCTTCAGCGCCCCCATCTCGCGCTGCACGAGGCGACGCGCGAGGGCCTGATCGGGGTCCATGTCGGAACGCTCTACGGGCACGGGCACCGCCAGGTTGGGACCGGTGGCAGGCGCGTGGCATTCCATCGGAGGCGTGGAATCCTTGCAGGGCGTCGGCGTCGGCTGAATCAGGGGGCATGGCCGGAGTAGGCTGCGCGCGCTGCCGTCCCCCTGTCTCGAATTGAGAGGAACGCCATGGGTCTCATCAACTGGATCTTCGACATCTACCAGCACACCCAGATCGACAAGGCCAAGTCGGAGGCCGCCCTGGCGCGGGCCGAGCTCGCTTCGGTGCGCTCGAGCGGCGGCAGCGTGGATGCAGCCAGGCTGCAAGCGACGCTGGAGGAGCTGGCGCTCGCGACCAAGGCGCTGCAGCGGATGCTGGTGGAGAAGGGCGTGTGCAGCTCGGACGAGCTCGCGAAGACGTTGAAGGAGATCGATCTCGAGGATGGGGTCGCGGATGGAAGGCGGAGGGTGAGGTAGGGTAGGGGAGCTGGGGTAGCGGCTTCCCGGGCCCCGCTCGTGCGCGGGATCGGCGAACATCCTGCTTCTCACCCTCTCCGCACGTGATTCGCCCCGCGCTCCCTCCCCAAGCGACCGCACGCATGCGATGCTGCCCGACTCGGCCGGGACCGGCCAGGAACGTTTCATGACCGACGCCGAACCCGCCGCCACTTCTCCCAGTGCTTTCGCCGCGCTGGGCCTCGCTCCCGAACTGGTCAGCACCCTGGCCACGCTCGGCTACGAGGAGCCCACTCCGATCCAGCGCGAGGCCATCCCGCTGCTGCTGGCGGGTCGCGACCTGCTCGGTCAGGCCGCGACCGGCACGGGCAAGACGGCGGCTTTCGCGCTGCCGCTCCTGCAGCTCGCCGTCAGCGGCGCGCCGCGCCCCAATCACCCTTCCGCGCTGGTGCTGGTGCCGACGCGCGAGCTCGCGATGCAGGTGGCCGAGGCGATCCATCGCTACGGGCGCGAGAAGCACGCCACGGTCCTGCCGATCTACGGCGGTCAGTCGATCGGCCAGCAACTGCGCGTGCTCGACCGCGGGATCGAGATCGTGGTCGCGACCCCGGGGCGCGCGCTCGATCACCTGAACCGCGGCTCGCTCGTGCTCGACGCGGTTTCCTTCGTCGTGCTCGACGAGGGCGACGAGATGCTCGACATGGGGTTCGCCGAGGACATCGAGGCGATCCTGCGCGCCATTCCCTCCAAGCACCAGACGGCGCTGTTCTCGGCCACGCTGCCGCCGCGCATCCTGGCCATCGCCAAGCATCACCTCACCGATCCGGTGCGCATCGCCATCGCGCGCGAACGGCAGCAGGCCGGCGAGGTGCCGCGCGTGCGTCAGGTCGCCTACATCGTGCCGCCGGCGCAAAAACACGCCGCCCTCGGGCGCGTGCTCGACATGGAGCAGCCCACCTCGGCCATCGTCTTCTGCCGCACGCGGATCGAAGTCGACGAGTTGTGCGAGGCCATGAACGCGCGCGGCTACCGCGCCGAGGCCCTGCACGGCGGCTTCGCGCAGGAGCAGCGCGATCGCGTGATGAAGCGTTTCCGCGGCGAGCAGACGGACCTGCTGGTGGCCACCGACGTGGCCGCGCGCGGGCTCGACATCGAGCACGTCTCGCACGTGGTCAACTACGGCGTGCCCTCCGACCCCGACGACTACGTGCACCGCATCGGCCGCACGGGCCGCGCGGGCCGCGAGGGCGTGGCGATCACCTTTGCCGCGCCGCGCGAGCACCGCCTGCTCAAGAACATCCAGTTCGCGACCGGGCAGAAGATCGCGGTCGAGACCATCCCGACCGTGACCGACCTGCGCAACCGGCGCCTCGAGCTGACGCGCGCATCCCTGCGCGAGGCCGTCGTGGCCGGCGAGCTCGATCCCTTCCGCGCCATCGTCGAGGAGCTGGCCAGCGAGCTCGATCCGCTGGACG
>JANOGB010000478.1:0-5565 GCA_031413955.1 Planctomycetota bacterium
TCGAGCTGCTGGCGCAGCTCGGAAGTGACGCCCGCGCGCTGCGGCTCGCCGCGCGCCTTCAGGAAGCCCAGGACCGCGGGCGCGAGCCGCCGCGTCAGCTCGGCCGGCCAGGCCTCGCTCGCGGCCAGGTCGTGGGCCTCGAGCGGATCGCTGGCGAGGTCGAAAGCCTCCTCGCAGTTCCCGCCGGAGAGGCGCTCCTCGTCCGGCGTCAGGATCACCTTGTGCATGCCATCCAGGAGCGCCACCTGGCGGCTGCGCGCGCCGAGCTGGAAGGCGAAGGCCGGACGCTCGTGATCGAGGGCCAGCAGCGAGGTTCCCACCCAGTCCGGGTCCGGCGGCAGCCCCGCGAGCGCGGCGAAGGTCGGCGCGAGGTCGAGCGGGCCGGCACGGTAGGGCGACTCGCGCGCGGCGATACCTGGGCCGCGCAGCAGCAGCGGGACGAGGAGCTTGGTCTCCCACAGGTGTCCGCCGTGGAAGAAGTCGTGGTTCTCGCCCAGCGCCTCGCCGTGGTCGCTGGTGAAGGCCAGCGTGCCGTGCTCGAAGAAGCGCCGCTGCTCGAGCCACCCGAGGAACTCGCCGAAGCCGCGGTCGAGGTCGCGCACGCCCGCGCGATAGAGCTCACGCAATTCGGCCTGGACTGCGACCAGCGCGTCGCGTCCGGCCGCAGGCCCGGGCGAGTCCGTCCCGGTTGCGAGGCGCACCCGCGCGAGCAGCGCGTCGTAGGCGCTCGGGTCCTCTTCTGGGCCCGTGCGATAGGGCTGGTGCACGCGGTAGGTGTGTACGACCAGGAACAGCGGACGGCCGTCGTCGTGCTGCAGGAAGGCCCGCGCCTCGGCCAGAGTCCGGTCCAGGTTCCAGTGCGGTGGATCGTGCTGCGCGAACCACTCGAAGCCCTGGTCGAGCCCGAAGGTCGGCGCGAAGAAGCTGCCATCGGTGATCGCGCCCGTGCGGTAGCCGGCGCGCTCCAGCAACTCCGGCAGCGTGGTGTGATAGGCGGGCAGAACCAGGTCCTCGTCAGTGGCGCCGTGCTGGCCGGGGTGGAGGCCTGTCAGCAGCGAGCTGATCGAAGGCAGCGTCCAGGCCGCGTTGGCGCGCGCGCGCGGGAAGCGCAGGCACTGCTCGGCAAAGCGATTCAAGTTCGGCGCCAGGGCCGGGTCGCCGCCGTGCAAGGCAAGGCTGTCCGCGCGCAGCGTGTCCACCAGGAACAGCACGATGTCCGGCCGTGCCGGCCAGGGACGAGCGCCCGGCGTGCCCTGCGCGCGCGGACCGATGGTGGGCGTGAAGAAGACGCCCTGTCCGGGCGGCCCTTCGACCTCGAAGGCGAGTCGTGCGCCTGCGCGGCCCGCGGGTGGGAGCGGCGTCGTGAAGGACTCGGGTTCGGTGCTCGCGCCCGGCGCGATGGTGTGCTCGAACAGTGCTTCATCACCGAGCAGAATGCGTGCGCGCACCTCTGCGGTGCTCGAACGCGCGCCGTGGGCGAAGCGAAAGGAGAGCTCGCTCGCGGCTGGCAGATCGGTGACGAGCTCCTCGCGCTCGCCGCTCCACACGGGAATGCCGGTGCCGCAGAGGCGCCCGAGGCGCACCTGCCACTGGCCGTCGACCACGCGCCCGTTCTCGAGCCGCGCGGCGAGCTGGACGGCCGGCGGCGGCGTTTCGCCCGGCCAGCACAGGACGAGGTTCTCGCCCGCGAGTCGATACTCGAACGGCGCCAGCGTGCGCGGCTCGTCGACGCGCACGAGTTCCGCGAACAAACGGGCAGCGAGCGGGTCCGCTGAGGATGCATTCTTCGGCAGAGCGAGCCAGAACGAGCCGGACAGATCGCCGGTGCGCCAGGCGGACGGAGGCAGCGCGAGCTCGTTCGGCGCCTCTCCGCCGCGTGCCAGTGCCAGCAACGTCGGCGGCGCGCGCTTCGTGTCGGCCGAGAGGCGCAGCGTCAGACGCTTCTCCGCGATGCGGAATTCACCCACGGCGGGGATGCGCTCGCCATCGACGCGCGGGAACTCGCGGCCGCGTCCGACGAGCCGCGGCTGGACACCGCTCCCGTGGAAAGCGCCGGCGGGCAGCACGAGCGAGAACTGGCCTGGAACTCCGCTGGCCTGCCATTCCGCGGCCGCGTACTCGCGCCAGAGGTTCATGCCGGGCGACAGGGGCTCGCCGCGCGTCCCCGTCGGAGCGGCGGCCTCGCGCTCCCATTCGGCGACTTGCTGCGCGAGCGTCCTGGGTTCGAAGCCGCGCGCCAGGGAGAGCCAGACCGGAGGCTGTGGCTCGGAGCCGCAGGCCGCGAGGGCGAGCACGGCCAGGACGGGCACCCAGCCCCCGGCCGCGGGACGCCAGCGCTGCGCCCGCGCGCGATCGAGAGCCGTGCAGGAGCGGGGGCGCACCCGGCAGATCCTACTGTCCCGTAACGGAGCCAGGCCTGCGCCGGTACACCGAGCGCCGCCCGGCACTTCCGAGTTCCAGCTCGGCCCGTTACCGTCGAGGCTCCCGGTTCCGCCAGAAGCAACACTCATGATCGCCCGCCTCTTCCTGCCCGCGCTCGCGCTCTTCCTCTCGCCCGTGGCCCAGGCTTGCGAAGGACCGGGCGCGAACCTCGCCGCTGGTCTCACCACCACCCCGGAGGCAGAGCGACTGCGCGCGCTCGAGCTCGTGAGCGCCGACGGGAGTGCGCGCGCGCTGGGCGAGCTCGTGCCGGGCTTCGCGCGCGGCGAGGTGGTCGTGCTCGCCCTCACCGAGGTCGGCTGTCCGATCGCCGGCAAGCTGGCGCCGCGCCTGGCGCGCCTGGCGCAGGAGTTCGGGGGGCGCGGCGTGCGCTTCGTCGGCATCGACGCCAGCTCCCAGGATTCGCTGGAGGAGATCGCGCGCGAGGCGCAGGAGCTCGGGCTGACCTTTTCGGTCCAGAAGGATGCGCGTCAAGAGCTGGCGCGCGCGCTCGGCGTGCGCACCACGACCGAGGTGTTCCTGTTCGACGGCGCCGGGCGCCTCGCCTACCGCGGCGCGGTCGATGACCAGTACTCGCTCGGGGCCGCGCGCCCCGCACCGACCCAGAGCTTCTTGATCGGCGCACTGAACAGCGTCCTTGCCGGGAACACGCCCGAGCCGGCCGAGACCGAGGCGCCGGGTTGCGTGCTGACCTTGCTTCCCGAGCACGAGCTCGCCGAGCCGGTCACCTACGCCAAAGATGTTGCGCCGATCCTGCAGCGCCGCTGCCAGGGCTGCCATCACCCGGGCGCGGTCGGGCCCTTCGCGCTCACGAGTTTCGACGAGGCCAAGGGCCGCGCGAAGATGATCGCCAGCGTGGTCGAGCACGGGATCATGCCGCCCTGGAACGCGGACGCGCGCTTCGACGGCGTGTTTGCGAACGAGCGCAAGCTCACGTCCGGCGAGAAGGCGACGCTGCTGGCCTGGATCGAGCAGGGGACCCCGCGTGGCAACCCCGCCGACGAGCCCGCGCCGCGCAGCTGGCCCGAGGGCTGGTCGATCGGCACGCCCGACCTCGTCTTGCAGCCGGACTACGACGCTTTGCTCGATCAGCCGCTGCCGCCCGAGGGCTATCCCGTGCCGCGCGAGGGCGTGGTCGACTACCAGTTCTTCACGGCCAAGACGAGCTTTCCCGAGGACCGCTGGATCCAGGCCATGGAGGTCGCTCCCGGCGCGGCCGACGTGGTGCACCACGTGCTGATCTCGATCCAGAGGAAGGGCGGCGGCATCGACGAGAAGTCCTACCTCGCCGTGTACGTACCGGGCGATACCCCCTCGGTCTATCCCGATGGGTACGCCAAGCGCCTGCCGGCCGGCGCGACGCTCGTGTTCCAGCTCCACTACACGCCCAACGGCAAGGAGCGCACGGATCGCTCCAGCCTGGCCATGGTCTTCGCCAAGGAAGCGCCGCTGTTCGAGGTCCTGACCGACGGGATCGTGAACGAGCGCTTCGAGATTCCGCCCGGCGCGAGCGCGCACGAGGTGCGCGAGTCACGCGTCCTCAACGAGGACACCGGCCTGGTGGCGCTCTTCCCGCACATGCACATGCGTGGCAAGGACTTCCGCTACGTGGCGCATCTCCCGGACGGGAGCGAGCAGGAGCTGCTCTTCTCGCACTACGACTTCCTGTGGCAGGAGGCCTACATCCTGCCCGACCCCCTGCTCCTGCCCGCGGGCACGCGCCTCGAGTGCATCGGCCACTTCGACAACTCGAAGGACAACCCGAACAATCCGGACCCGACCCAGGCCGTGGGCTGGGGCGATCAGTCCTTCGAGGAGATGTTCATCGGCTTCTTCGACAAGGTCGTGCCGCTCGAGTAGCGCGGGCGGCTACTTCCCGAAGCCGATGCCGATGCTGAATTCGAGGTAGCTGTAGTCGATGCTCAGCAGGCCGCGCACGTCGAAGGAGATGGGGAACTCGGTGTCCTCGCGCAACTGATCGCGCAGGGCGTTCCAGATCACGCCGATGCGCCCGTAGATTCCCGGGCGGTACTCGCTGCGCTCGTGGTCGGTAGTGGGCACGCCGCCGGTTTCCACGAAATGCTCCTCGCTGCGGGATTGCAGCAGGGACCCGCCCACCCCCAGGTAAGGCTGCAGGCGCCGTTTGTCGCGAAAGGTCTGCCGCACGCCCACGTCGAGCTCGTAGTAGTCGATCTCGCGCTCGGAGTCGACCACGCTCCCGTCGGCGGTGAGGCGCCTTCCGTCCCCGTCGCCGGTCGCGTAGCGAAATCCGGCCTCCCAGGCCCAGCCGCCCGTCGCGGGCGGCCCGAGGACCACCTCGACGCCGACGAAGTCCGTGTCCTCGACGAAGCTCTTGTTGACGATCCACTGGCCGCCCACGACAGAGGCGTGCCAGCGTGAGCCATCGTCCGTGAAGGGGATGCGCGGCGCGGGCGCCTGACATGCAGTCCCGAGCAACAGCAGCGCCGCGAGCCGGATGCGATTCATGCTTCCATGCTCATCGGCCGCCCTGGGGTCTGGCAAGAGCGTGCGCTGGCCGTTCATTCCCCTTCGTCTCCGCCGCCATAGCCGAGCTGGCCCAGCTCCTGTTGCTGGGCGCCGGTCAAGGGCACCGGAGCGGCCTGGCTCGCGGGCACGAGCAGGGCTTGCACGAGCGCCGCGTGGCGCCGCGCGAGCTCGGCCGGCCAGGCTTCGCTCGTGACGGGCAGCTCCTCGTGCGGATCGCGCGCGAGGTCGAAGGCCGAGTCGAAAGTGCCACTCGCGAGGGCTTCGGGACTCGTGGCGAACAGCTTGCGCCCGCCCTCCAGGACCGTGACCTCGGGCGACTTCGTCTTCAACAGGAAAGCGCACGCCGGGCGCTCGTGCGCGATCGAGAGGAGCGACTCGCCCGGCCAGGCCGGATCGCTCGGCAGGCCGGCGATCTCGGCCAGCGTCGGCGCCAGGTCCAGCAGCGTGACCACCGGCTCGACGTCGCGCGGCGCGAGGCCCGGTCCGCGCACGAGCAAGGGGATGCGCAGCTTCGATTCCCAGAGCTTGCCATCGTGGAACAGGTCCTGGTTCTCCCCCAGGGCTTCGCCGTGGTCGCTGGTGAAGAGCACGAAGCCGCGCCCGAGACCGCGGCCCTCG
>JANOGB010000479.1:0-15412 GCA_031413955.1 Planctomycetota bacterium
GCCGCACCCGCTCGGCACGCGCGGCCCCCCGCGCACCGAACTCGCGCGCCATCCGATCTCGGTCGTGAGCCTGGGCGTGGCGCACGTGCTGGAGCGACTGAGCGACCTCCCCGACGCGCGCATCGCCGTGATCGGCGCGGGTGCGACCGGCGCGCACGCGGCACGCGCGCTGGCCGCGGCCGGCCGCGCGCCGGCCTTCGTGGTCAACCGCTCGCCGGCGCGCGCGCGCGAGCTGGCGGCCGAGTTCGGAGCGCGCGCGCTGACGCTGGAAGCCTTGCGGGCCGAGCGGCTGGATGGGCTGGTCACGGCGACCAGTGCCCCCGGGTACGTGCTGGACGCCGCCGCCCTGCGCACGCTCGCGGCGCGCGCGCGTGACGGACGGCGCCTGGTGGCCGCGGACCTGGCGCTGCCGCGCGACCTCGAGCCCTGCGACGATCCGCGCCTCGACGTGATCGACCTCGAGACGCTGCGTGCGCGCGCCGAGGAGAACCGCCAGAAGCGCGCCGCGGCCGCGGCCGAGGCGGAACTCCTGGTCGAAGAGCAGGTGGCGCAACTCTTCCGCGAGCGCACCGTGGACGACGTGACAAGCTCCTTCTCCTCGGTCGCCGAGGAGGCGCGCGAGGCCCTCGAGCTCGAGCTCGCACGCCTGTGCGAGGGTCGGCTCGCGCACCTCGCGGCGCGCGATCGCGCCTCGGTCGAGCGCTGGGCGCGCGCGGTCTTCGGCCGCATCGCGCACGTGCCCTTCCGGACCCTGAAGCGTCTGGCACGCGACGACGCCCTGCCGCGCGCCGAATGGGAGGGCCTGGAGTGACGCGCGTGATCCGCATCGGCACGCGTGGCTCGGACCTCGCCTTGTGGCAGGCTCACCACGTGGCGGGCCGCCTGCAGGCGGCCGGTCACGCGAGCGAGATCGTCGTGCTGGTCACGCGCGGCGACCGCATCGACGACGTGCCGCTGCAACAGGTCGAGGGCAAGGGCTTCTTCACCAGCGAGCTCGAGCAGGCGCTGCTCGAGGAGCGCATCGACCTCGCCGTCCACAGCCACAAGGACCTGCCGAGCGCGCAACCGGCCGGCCTCGTGATCGCCGCCGTGCCGGAGCGCGCGCTCAGCGAGGAGCGCCTCCTGATCGCACCCGACGGTCACGACCCGGAAGGCCTGTTCCTGCCGCTCGTGCGCGGCGCGCGCGTCGGCACGAGCGCGCCGCGGCGCACGGCCCAGCTCGCCGCGCTGCGCGCGGACCTCGAGCTCCTGGCGCTGCGTGGCAACGTGCCGACGCGCGTGCGGCGTCTGCGCGAGGGCCGCTACCACGCGATCGTCCTGGCCGCGGCCGGGCTCGAGCGGCTCGCGCTCGACCTCAGCGGGCTCGTGGTCCTGACTCTCTCCTCGGACCTCCTCGTGCCCGCGCCCGGCCAGGGAGCCCTCGCCGTGCAAACGCGCGCGCGCGACCAGGAGCTCCGCACCCTGTGCGAGCGCGTGCTCGCCGATCCGCTCGCCGCCGCCACCGTGGCAGCCGAGCGCTCCCTGCTCGTGGCCCTGGGCGGCGGCTGCAACCTGCCACTCGGCGTCGCGCTGCGGCGCGATTCCGAGCGCGCCTGGCGCGCGACGGCCTTCCTCGGCGCCGGACATCCCGAAGCGCACCATCCCGCGCGCTGGTGCCAGGCTTCCGGCGCCGATCCCGCCGCCGCCGCGGCGGCGGTAGGCGCGCGGCTCGCCGCGGGAGTCGCGACCGGACAGGGGCCGCTCGCCGGCCTGTGCGTCGCCCTGACCGGCTCGCGCGGCAGCGTCGAAGAGCTCGCCGCGCGTCTCGCCACGCTCGGCGCGCGCGTCGTGCGCGAGGAAGTGCTCGTGCTCGAGGAGCTCGACGGCTCCGCGCTCCCGCGGCGCCTCGGAAGCCTGCGCGCCGGCGACGCGCTCGTCCTCAGCAGCGCCCACGCGGCGCGCCGGCTACGCGGTCTGTCCGTGCCGGCGGGCGTGCGCGTGGCGGCCGTGGGCCAGGCCACCGCGCGCGAGCTCACGGCGGCCGGCTTCCAGGTCGACCTCGTCGGCGGAAGCGGCGCGCGCGAGCTGGCCCGCGCGCTGGACCTCGTGCGCGGCGCACGCGTGCTCTTTCCGTGCGCCGAGAACGCGCGCGGGGAGCTCGAGGACGCGCTGCGCCCGCGCGGCGTGGCGCTCGAGCGGCTCGTGCTCTACCGCACACGCGCGAAGCCCGACGCCGCCCTGCACCGCGAGGCCGACGTACGCCTCTACCTCAGCCCCTCGGCGGTCGAGGCCACCCTGGGCTGGGAGCGCGCGCAGTTCCCGCGCGCGCGCCGCGTCGCGCTGGGATCCTCCACGTCGGAAGCCCTGGTCGAAGCGGGCCTCGCGCACGAGGTCGCGCCCGGCACCGACACCGCGGACCTGCTCGACGCGCTGGTGCGCGCCGAGTTCCCGCGCCGCGTTCCCGCCACTCCGGACCCGAGCCGATGAGAATCCGCCCCCGCCGCCTGCGCCGGACCCCGCTCCTGCGCGAGGCCCTGGCCGAGACGCGCCTGCATCCCGCGCAGCTCATCCAGCCGCACTTCGTGCTGCCCGACGAGCGCGCGCGCAGTCCCATCTCGGCCATGCCGGGCATCGAGCGCATGGGCGTGCGCGTGCTGCTCGAGCGCGTGCGCGCGGACCTCGAGCTGGGTCTCGCCACGGTGCTGCTCTTCGGCCTCTACGACGCGAAGGACGCGCGCGCCACGGCCGCGCGCGCAGCCGATGGGCTCGTGCCGCGCGCCGTGCGTGCCCTGCGCGACGCCTGCGGAGACGCGCTCACGATCGTCACCGACGTGTGCCTGTGCGCCTCGACCGACCACGGACACTGCGGCGTGCTCGAGCACGGGCACGTGCTCAATGACCCTTCCCTGCCGCTGCTCGCCGAGATGGCGCTGGCCCACGCGCGCGCCGGCGCGGACGTGGTCGCGCCCAGCGACATGATGGACGGGCGCGTGGCGGCGATCCGCGACGTGCTCGACCAGAACGGCTGCGACCAGACCGCGATCCTCTCCTACTCGACCAAGTTCGCCTCGGCCTTCTACGGGCCCTTTCGCGAGGCGGCGGATTCAGCCCCGAAGGCCGGCGACCGCACGAGCTACCAGCTCGACCCGCGCAACGCGCGCGAGGCCGTCAGGGAAAGCGTGCTCGACGAGGCCGAGGGCGCGGACATGCTGATGGTCAAGCCCGCGCTCGCGTACCTGGACGTGATCGCCGCCGTGCGCGCGCACACGAGCTTGCCGCTCGCCGCCTACAACGTCTCGGGCGAGTACAGCATGGTCAAGGCCGCCGCGGCGCAAGGCTGGGTCGACGAGCGCGCGGTCGTGCCCGAGATCCTGCGCTCGATGGTGCGCGCCGGCGCCGACCTCGTCATCAGCTACCATGGGCGCGAGGCGCTGGAGAAAGGCTGGATCGCGTGAAGAAGGGCACGGCGAGCACGGAGCGAGCGAGCAGCGACTGGGAGCGCGCCGAGCGCGTCATGCCGGGCGGCGTCTCGAGCCCCGTGCGCGCCTTCCGCGCCGTGGGCGGTTCGCCGCCCGTGATCGCCAGCGCGCGCGGCGCCGAGATCGTCGACACTGCGGGCAAGCGCTACGTCGACCTGGTCGGCTCCTGGGGCCCCTTGATCCTCGGGCATGCGCATCCGGCGGTGGTCGAGGCGGTGGCGCGCGCCGCGCGCGACGGGCTCTCCTTCGGTGCCACGTGTGCGCGCGAGATCGAGCTCGCCGAGCGCGTGCTGGCGCGTTTTCCGTTCGCCGAGAAGGTGCGCTTCGTCTCGACCGGCACCGAGGCGGTGATGAGCGCCATCCGCCTGGCGCGCGGCGCCACGGGACGCGCGCGCATCGTCAAGTTCGACGGCTGCTACCACGGGCACTCGGACGGTTTGCTGGTGAAGGCGGGCTCGGGCCTGGCAACCTTCGCGCAGCCGGATTCGGCCGGCGTGCCGGCCGAGATCGCGGCGCTGACGGACGTCCTGCCCCTGGATGACGAACGAGCGGCCGAGGAGCTCTTCGCGCGCCGCGGGCGCGAGATCGCGGCCGTGCTGATCGAACCGCTGCCGGCCAACGCCGGGCTGCTGATCCAGCGCCGCGAGTTTCTGGCCAGCCTGCGCGCGCTCACCCAGCGCCACGGGGCGCTGCTCGTCTTCGACGAGGTCATCTCCGGTTTTCGCGTCGCGCCGGGCGGCATGACGGCGCTGACCGGCATCACTCCGGATCTCGTCACGCTCGGAAAGATCGTCGGCGGCGGGCTGCCGGCGGCGGCCTATCTCGGCCGCGCGGAGCTGATGGACCGCCTCGCGCCGAACGGCCCCGTCTACCAGGCCGGGACCCTGTCGGGGAATCCCGTGGCCATGGCGGCCGGGATCGCGACGCTGGACGCGCTGCTCGCGCCGGGTGTCTACGAACGCCTCGAAGCGCTGGGCGCGGAGCTCGAACTCGGTCTCACGCGCGCACTCGCACAAGCCGGCGAGCCGGGCGCGGTGGCGCGCGTCGGCTCGATCCTGTGGCTGGCACTGCAGCGCGGTCCGGCGCCGCGCGCCTGGCACGCGGTGGATCGCGGGGGGGCCGAGCGCTACGCCCTTCTGCACCGCGAATGCCTGCGGCGCGGAGTGTGGCTCGCGCCTTCTGCCTTCGAGGTGGCCTTCCTGTCGCTGGCGCACACGCGCGCGGACCTCGCGCGCGTGCTGCAAGTCTTCGAGGAAGCCCTGGCGGCCGTGCAAGCGGGAGCGCGATGAGATCGCTCATCCGGGAGCGCCGGGCTCCCGCCCGGCTCTTCCTCTTGGCTAGTTGCCGATCTCCGCGGGCGAGGGAAGAAGAGAAGAAGCGGAGCCGGGCTGGAGCCCGGCGCTCCCAGTTGAACGCGGAGCAAGCCCCGTGAAGACGCGCTCCGCACTGATCCTGTACGGGATCGTCGTCGCGACCCTGACCCTCATCCTCGCGTGGTGGGTCGTGTTCTTCGTGCGCCAGGGCGGCGTGCTGGTCGAGCGCGCCGACCGCGCGGGCGCGGCCCTGAGCGCGGCCCAGGCGACGGCCGTGCGCGAGGCGGCGCAGCAGAGCCTGCGCATGTTCCTCTACGAAGGCGGGTTCCTGTTCCTGGTCTTCCTGGCCGGAGTCGTGCTGATGCTGCGCGCCATGCGGCGCGAGGTGTTGCTGGCACGCGCGCAGCGCGAGTTCCTCTCGGCCGTCACGCACGAGCTGCGCACGCCGCTTGCCTCCGCGCGCCTCGCCATCCAGAGCCTGGCCCTCGGCCGCGTGGCAGCGGAAAAGCGTGAGCGTTATCTCGCCAACGCCGAGGCCGATCTGGCGCGACTGTCGGAACTGGTCGAGCGCGTGCTGGAAACTTCGCGCATCTCCTCGGGCCGCGCGCGCTTGACGCTCGAGCGGCTGGACCTCTCCGAACTGGTCGCGCGGCGCGCGCGCACGCTGGCGACCGAGGTCGCGCCGCAGCTCGCGCTCGAGCTCGCGGCCAGCGAGCCCGTGCTGGTCGACGCCGACGCCGCGGCGATCGAGACGATCCTGCGCAACCTGCTCGCCAACGCCGCGAAGTACGCGGCCGAATCCGGGCGCGTCCAGGTGCGCGTCGAGCGCGCCGGCCGCGAGGCGCGCCTCCTGGTGCGCGACTTCGGCCCGGGCATCCGCGGCGACGCCGCCAAGCTCTTCGAACCCTTCGTGCGCGGCAACGGTCCGCTGGTCAGCAGCCAGCCGGGCGTGGGCCTGGGCCTGTACCTGGTGGCCGAGCTCGCCCGCGCCCACGGCGGCCGGGCCGAAGCGCGCAACGCGGCCGAGGGCGGCGGGTTCGAGGTCGAGGTGCGCTTGCCTGGTACGGAACCAGGTTCATCGCCGCACACCACTCGATGACGGCGACTGCGTAGGCGGCCGTCCTTCCAGCTCCGCGCGCTGTGTGGCGATGAACCTGGTTCCGTACCGTCACTCGTCCGGACGCGGGGGGACGCGCCTGGCCTTCGACAGGAGATCGCTCTGCTCGATCCTGTGCCGATCCAGCTCGGTGAGCAGGGCCTCCTGCTCCGGATCGCGCGGGCGCCGCCCCGGCACGCGGCCCACGGGCTCGGCGGCCAGGATGTCGGCCCACCGTTCCGCCTTGAGGCGCCGGACCCGCTCGCGGAACTCGCTCCACGGGATCATCGCGCGCCCCGCTCCAGTTGCTCGAGGGCGGCGCGCTCGCCGGCATCGGCGGTGCGCGAGCGCAGGTACGTCCAGTCGAGCTCGGCTGCGTAGAGCGCCGCGAGCCTGGTTGCCCAGCGGCCGTCCTCGTCGCTCTTCCAGTGCACCCAGGCCCGGAGGCGATCGATGAGCAGATCCTCGACGCCGAGCACGACGATCCGCAGCCCGTCGATCTCGAGCTCGGTACGCGGTGCCGTTTCGCCCGGCAGGCCGGCTGGAGCCGGCGCCTCGAAGTAGAGCTCCAGCTCCGGGCGCACCCAGAACCGCCCGCGCTTCTCGAAGCCGAGGTCGGCGAAGGCGGCATCGACCTCCGGGCCGCTCGGAAGGGCCAGGTCCACGTCGGACGTGCTGTAGCCCCCCTCCGTGTAGAGCTCCAGCGCACAACCACCCACGAGGATGGGCTCGATGGACTGCGGGGCGAGGCGCGCCGTCAGGGCACCGAGGGCCACGAGCCTGCGCCGCATCCGATCCGGCTCGGAGGCCAGCTCATCGACGCGCTTCTTGAGCTCGGTCGGGGTCACGCTCTCATGTTACGCCGAACAGAGAATCGATCCGAGCACCGCCATCGAGTGATCGTGATCAGCGCCAGCCGGCCTCGGCGCCGAGCTCGGTGGACCAGTCCGTGCCGAAGTAGCCGGCGCCGCGCACGCCGGGCAGGCCCTGGTCGAGGAACTCGCTCCCGAGCACGGTCCAGTCGGGATAGCCGACGCCCGAGACGAAGTACGGCAGGAAGGTCGTCGTGCGCGCGCCAGCGAGGCCCGTGCCGCCGATGACGACGACGCTGGCGACGGCGCTCTCCCGGCGCGGATGGACGAGCAGGAGCGCCAGGTCATCGCCTGCGAGCGTCTTCTCGCCGACGCGCACGCTGGCGCGCCGCAGATGGAAGGCCTTCGACTCCAGCACCGCGGCCCAGGCGCCGTTCGTGTCCTGGTTGCCGTAGAGGATCACGTCGCGATCGGCGTACTGCGCCGGCTGGAAATCGACGTCGGCGAGCACGTCGAGCGCGCCGTTGCCGCGATAGCGCCATTGCTCGTGGTCGTAGCGCGCCTTGCTGAGGGCCCAGGCGTTCTCCGCGGGCGTGCCGCGGGTGCCGTAGACGAGGAGGAAGCGGTTCCGGAAGCCGGCCTTGAAGGGTCCGGCGCGCCGGGCCGACTTGTGCCCGGCCTCGCGCGGCGGCACGACGCGCCAGGCGCCGTCTGGCGCGCGGCCGAGGAAGAGCGGCGTGGCCGGGTCGACCTCGAGCTCTGCGTCCCCGCTGCGGAGCTTCAGCGGAGCTCCCGCCAGGTCGTCGGCGAACGCGGCCAGATCGAGCCCGAGCAGCGCGACGTTATCCAGCTCGAGCGCGAGCTCGTGCGCGGTGAGGTCCAGCCTGGCGTGGACGTGGGCCGGGCGGAGCCAGCTCTCCGCAGCCTCGATCGAGAGCCAGCGACAGCGGCTCGAAACGCTCGGGTCGATGGTCGTGAAGTCGAGCTCGAGCGGGCGCTCGCTCTGACGATGGTGCTCGAGGAACTCCATCAGCGGCGGCCAGTCCACGCATTCGTTGCCCCACCAGTGCCCGGCGCCCGGCTGCTCGTGGTAGGCGAAATCCGGATGGAAGCTCCCCAGCGCCGCGCGCATCGCGCGCGCCTCGCTGACCGGCACGTTGTCGTCGGCGTCGCCGTGCAACACGTAGACGCCCAGCGCGGCGTAGTTCTTCTCCAGGAGCTGCGTGTGGCTCGCGTTCGCCGCGCGCGCCAGCAGCGGACCGATCGGATCGCTCTCGTCGAAGGTCCCGGCCCCGGAATAGCTCCAGAAGTCGCGCCAGCCCGCGCTGGGTGCGAGCGCCGCGAAGAGTCCGGGGAAATGCGCGCCGAGCTGCCAGGTCCCGTGCCCCCCCATCGAGTGCCCCGTCAGCAGCGTGCGCCGCGGATCGGTGGCGAAGCGCGCGCGCGCGAGCTCCAGGACCTCCAGCGCGTCGAGGCGCCCCCAGTCCTCCCAGTCGAAGCCGAAAGCGCGGCGATTGGTGGGCGCGACGATCACGGCCCAGTCGGTCGGCCGGTAGCAGGCCGCCTGGCCACGCGCCTCGACGCCGGCGCCGTGCAGGCTGAGCACCAGCGCGGGGTGCTCGATCGGCTCCTTCGGCGGCAGGACGGCGTAGGACTGCACGCTGCCGTCGATGGCGCTCCGGAAGGTACGGACGTGGAGCTCGTCCGGCGCGCGCACGGCCAGGGCGAAGCGCGAGGCATGCGCGACGCTGCCGCCGGGCGCGAGGAGCTCCAGCTCGACCTCGACGGAGTTTTCGTCCGGGCCTTCGGGCAACTCCGCGGGGAGCTCCACGACAAGCGCGCACTTTCGCAGCGAGGAGGGGAGCAGCGGCGGCACGTCGGCCGTGCTCGTGCGGCTGCCCACCACGGCTCGCAGGCGCAGACCGCGCACGGTTTCCGGGCCCGCATTGCTCACGATCGTCCCGAGCCACAGCGGCTCGCGCTCGCCACGGATCACGTCGGGCAGGATGCGGTCCGTCTCCTCCAGGTAGACCGCCGCCGGCGCCGGCTCGAGCGTCGCGCGCAGGCGTCCGCGTCCGCAGCGGAAGAGGAGCTCGTGCGTTCCCTTCGTGAGCGCCAGCGGCACGCGCGTGATCCCGAGCGCGTACACGTCGCCCGCGTGCGGCTCGCCGTCCACGAGCACGTCGGCGTGTCCGGCCGCATCCAGCCGCCAGGCGCCGCCCTCGGGCACCTCGAGCCTGGCCCAGGCCCAGCCGCCGCTGAAGGGCGCGCCCGAGAACCACCCGTCCGCGTCGGCCTCGAACTTCGTCCAGCGGCGCTCTTCTCCACCAGCAGCGCGGATCGCCTCACCCTCCTCGGGCGCGTGCCATGCGCCGCGCGCCAGCATGGCCTCGAGCGCATCCGTGTACACCGGCGAACGCGTGCGCTCGCCCAGCTTCTCGACCGCCAGGACCTCGCGCACGACGATCGGATCCGACGGGCGCGGAGCTGCGATGGCGAGACAGAGGGCGACGAACGGCATCGGCCGGAGCGACAGATTCTGCCCCGCCGGGTGGGTACTGAACCAGGTTCATCGCCGCACACCACACACCACCGCCGAGCAGGCGGGGGGCCGGTCAATCCGATGCCTTGTCCAGCCCTCGAATCCGCGTCGCGCTGGCTCGATGACGGTGACCGCATAGGCGGCTCGTCCTTCCAACTCCGCGCGCTGTGTGGCGATGAACCTGGTTCCGTAACTACCTGCACGCCGGCTCATTTCCATGCCGGCCGGTCGAAATCGGCCAGCTCGCGCCAGGCGAGGATGCGCGTGTCGGAGCGGCCCTGGCCGTGCTCGCCGCCGTAGGCGACGAGCCTCGAGGGCGCCTTCTGTTGCGAGGCGCGCGCGGGCGTGCTCGAGGACGAGATCGTCCTCGTTCCCGCGCTGATGGCGGTAGAAGGCGAGCTGCGGCTGGCAATCCAGGGCGCCGGAACCCTTGCCCCTCGAGCCGGCCCCGGAGGCTTGCCGCTCACTCCGTGACGAGCGTGACCTTGCGCGGATCCTCGACCCGGCGAGAGGCCTCGAGCACCTCGATCGAGACGATGTTCCCCTGCTTGTCGTAATCCAGGATCACGCCGGGCTTCTCCTCGTCGCTCTCCTCCACCGGAACGTCGCGGAAGATGAAGGTCAGCGTGTCGGTCCTCGTGTCGTAGCGCACCTTCATGGCTGAGCCCAGTACTTCTGGATCTTACTCGTTCGATAGGCGGTGACCACGAGGTCCCACCGTTCCTCGCGCTCCACGATCACTCGCACCAGGTAGATGCGCCCCTGCGGAGCGAACGGCAAGCGGGACTGACGGACCTCCCGCCCGTGAAGCACGGGCAGGATTTGCTCGGGCTCGCTTGCCACGAGCACGACCCACCCCAGAGGAATCCCCCGCCTGGAGGCCTCTTCCTGTGCGTGCTCGGTGATCCTGATCCTCTTGAAGTTCACGGGACGCCGGCCCCGAGCGCGGGCCGAGGTCCCATGGACGAGCGGATCTCCTGCAGGTAACAGGGCAACTCCCTTGCGGCGGCCGGATCTACGGGCGTCTCTGGGTGTTCGCGACGAAGGCCTTCCGGCACCGGCCCGCGGCCCGCCAACGATCTCGAGCAGTCGCGTCAAGGCGAGCGTCTCCACGTGATCCTCGGCGAGTGTCTCGCGAGCAAGAGGGCGCGCCCGGCTCGAACTGGACCAGCACGTCGACGTCGCTCTCCGGACCGAAGTCGTCGCGCAGGACGGATCCGAAGAGAGCGAGGCGCTGGATGTGGTGCCGGGTGCAGAAGCGGACGATCGCTTCCTTGGGCAACGGGATCTGGACCACCATGCTCCAGGGCACACCACATCAGGAGCGGCCTCCCCAGGAAGCAGCGGTTCTTCACGGCTCGGCTCATGACCAGATCCAGGGGCGACTCGCCGCAACAGGTCCCTCCACCGGGGAGCTCGGGGAGAAGAGGAAGAGAAAGAAGAGGAAGAGAAGACGTCTCGGTCTCGATGCCCTGGCGCTCGGGAGTGCGACCGCTACCCGATACACCACAGCGTGTCGGCCCGCCCAGGTCCCTGGGGCGTTATCCTGGGCATCCAGGCAGGCGCAGGCTGGGAGCCCCTCCACCCTGCCCGTCATGATTTCAGCCGATCGGCAGACCATCACTCGACTATTGCGGTTCCTGGCCAAGGCCCGGCTCGGGATCGAGCTCGGCACGACCCGATGAGCGGCGAGGCCGAGGAATATGGACGGGCCTTCGCGCTCCTGAACGAGGTCCGGGAGCTGCCACCGGCGAGGCGCGTGGCCTACCTGGACGAGGCCTGCGGCGGCGACGCGGCGCTGCGAGGACGCGTGCTGGCGCTGCTGGCGGCCGGCTCGGATGACGAGTGCGAGGATTCCTTCGCGGAGCGGAGCGTGGCGGCAGCGCGGCGAGGGTTCGAAGAGGTGCTGGCCAGCGCGACGCCCGACTGGCTGCCGCCGAGGATCGGCGACTACACCATCGTGCGCCAGATCGGCCGGGGCGGCATGGGTGTCGTCTACGAGGCTGCGCAGGCCTCTCCGCGCCGCCGCGTCGCGCTCAAGTTGCTGCACCCGATGCAGGCGACGCCCGAGCGCCTGCGCCGCTTCCGGCACGAGGCCGAGCTGCTCGGCCGGCTGCAGCACCCGGGCATCGCGCAGATCTTCGAGTCCGGGCACTACGACGTCGGCCGCGGACCGCAGCCCTTCTTCGCGATGGAGCTGGTCGAGGGCGTCGACATCCGCACGCACTGCGAGCGACACGGACTCGAGCGCGCGGCGCGCATCGAGCTCCTGGCGCGCGTGGCGGATGCAGTACAGTACGCGCACGAGCGCGGCGTCATCCACCGCGACATCAAGCCCGACAACGTGCTGGTGGACGCGAACGGGAACCCGCGCATCCTCGACTTCGGCATCGCACGCGCCAGCGGCCACTCGGGGACGCTCTCGACGCTCTTGACCGAAGAGGGCCAGCTCGTCGGCACGCTCGCCTACATGGCGCCCGAGCAGCTCAGCCAGGCGCCGGATGCGGTGACGCCCAGGGTCGACGTGTACGCGCTCGGCGTGCTGGGTTTCGAGCTGCTCGTCGGTCGCTTGCCGCGCGAGCTCGCGGACCTGTCGCTCTCCCAGGCGATCACGCTGCTCGCGACGAGCGAACCTGCGCACGCCGGCACGTTCGACAGGAGCCTGCGCGGCGACGTGGAGACGATCCTCGGCAAGGCGCTCGAGACCGAGCCCGCGCGCCGCTACGCCAGTCCGGGCGCGCTGGCCTCTGATCTGCGCCGCCATCTCGCGCACCGGCCGATCGAGGCGCGGCCGCCGAGTCGCATGTATCTCGTCCGGAAGTTCACGCGGCGCCACCGCGGATTGGTGGCGGGCACGCTGACGGCGCTCTTCGCGCTGCTGGCGGGCGGGATCGCCGCCTGGATCGAGGCCCATCGAGCGCGCGACCAGCGCGACCTCGCCCTGGCGAGCGAAGAGCGCGCCAGCGCGAGCGAGAGCCAGGCGCTCAACGGGCTCCTGCAGTCCGCGCAGATCCTGCTCGACGCCTGCCGGGAGCGGGACGCGCTCACGCAGCTCCGGCTCGTACCCGAGAAGGCGCGCGGCGTGGCCTGGCGCTTCCTGGATCGGGCGGTGCCCTTCGTGATCGACGAGACGCCCGGATATTGGCTCTTCGTCGATGACGAGCACATGGTCGGAGTGCGCAGGGACTTGCCGACGGATCACTCGAACATGAAAAGGAGCAGCCTTCTCCTGTACTCACTGGTCGAGCACAGGACGGTCCGTGAGCTCTTCCCCCGGATCGGTATCTACAGGATCCAGAGGGCAGCTAGCTGCGGCCTCGTGATCGCGGTGACCATCGACGATACGGGACACCAAGACAATGTCCTGCTCCTGGATCTCGAGCGGGAGGCCGTTCTCGAAAAGGGACCCGTCTGGACGCTCCGAGGCTCCGTTCCCGTACCCGCGGGCGAGAAGGGGGCGGGGGAGATCCGGGAGGTTTTCTTCGACCGCTACCCGGAGACGAGCGACGACGGTCGCACGATCCTCTGGTACACGAGCGCGAGCGAGGCCGAGATCCGCGTGGACGGCAAGGTCGTGCGCGTGGTCCGCGACCTCGGCCTCTTCGAGGCGGCCCACCTCGGTCCGGACGGAAAACTCCTGGTCGTGAATCGAAGAGCGGAGGTCTCGGCCCTCGACGTCACGAGCGGAGCCGTGCGCTTCCACTACGCGTTCGCAGCCGATCCGGGCGCCTCGGGCATCCCCGTGCGCGGCGGCGTGCTGCTCCACAGTGCGCTGGAGGATTACTCCTTCTCTGCTCGCCAGGTCTGGCGCCGGTTCGAGCTCGAGGACGGCGCCGCGCCCGTGGAACCCGCCGATCCGTTTGCCACGGGGTTCGTCTCGCCCGTGACGTTTCCCCACCGCGCGATCTCGTATCCCCGAGACGGTCGATTCTGCACTGCCTCGCCCGCGTACAGAACGGGAGGAGCTTTTCTGGCGAGCACGGAGACCGGCGCGCCGCTCCCGTTCGCCGTGCTGGAGAAACACCCCGAGGGTGCGAGCTGGCTCCCGTTCGACGACGGGATGGCTCAACTCGTCGACGTGTCCCCCTCGGGCTGCCGCCTCGCGGTCTACGGCGGCTTGGCGCAGACGAAGATCGTCGAGCTCGATCCGCGGGACAGCCTTCCCGAGTTCGATCCGCGCGCCCTGACGCTGCGTGGGCACACCAACCCCGAGGGCAAGCCAGGAAGCGGCTGGATCTATCACCTCGCCGTCTCGAACGACGGCAGCCTGATCGCCTCGGCCGCGCCGGAGGATCTCCACATCCGCGTCTGGGACACGCGCACGGGCGAGTGCATCGCCACGCTGGAGCGCCATTGCGACCCGGTCGCGGTCACGAATCCCGGGAGCTGGGAGGCCCTGATGGCCTTCCGCGCGGACGACGAGCACCTGCTCGTGACCACGCCCTTCGGCGCGAAGGGCCTGTGTCTGGTCGACTGGAATCTCTTGACGGGCGAGGTCGCGCAGCTTGCGGATCCGCTGCCGATCGATGCCAGCCACCTGCTCCTGCTCGACCGCTTCATCGAGGCGCTCGCGCCGAAGGACAAGACACGCCTGAGCCAGCGCGTGGCGATGCAGGACGGCCGGGCGCTGGTGGCGTTCCAGCCGCCGACACCAGGGCTCGACACCGCCAAGATGCCGCGGCCGCCCGAGGGGCAGCGCTGGCGCTTCGTTCCCGCCATCGAGGGGCATGCGCCCGGACTCTGCGTGCATCCGAGCCTTCCGCGCGCCGCCGTCGTGCAGCTGGTCGGCATCGGCGTGTCGCGCATGGGCCGTCTGACCGTGCTCGACACCCGCTCGGGCGAAGTCCTGGCGCAGCGCGAGCTCGCCGACAGCCCCTGGTGCGCCGCCTACAGCCCCGACGGCAGCGTGCTCGCGATCGGGACGAACCTCGGCAACGTGCTCTTCTTCGAGACCGAGCGCTATACCCAGCAGCTCGTGTGGCGCGCGCACGGGCCCGCCAGCTACGCCTACGTCTACTCCCTCGCCTGGACCCCGGACGGCACGCGCCTCGTCACCGTCTCGGGCGACGAGACCGTGAAGATCTGGGACACGCGCACGCGCGTCGCGAGCCGGCTCGACGACGAGCGCTGGCAAGCCCTGCGGGCGGAGATGGCGGCGCGGGACGATCTGGCCGAGGCGTTGCCGGCGCTGGCCGGCGAGCAGCGGGAGGCGGCGCGAGTGGAGTGCATTCTCCGGACGCACGCTCGGTAGAGGAAGTCGTGGAGCCGAGGGGGCACTTCTCGACCCCGAGAGCCTGAGCGGGCCACACGGGCTGGAAGCGTTGCGGCCCGCGCGCCACACTCCTTTCCATGTCCGAGCGTCTGCTGGTGGTCGAGGACGAGGCGCACCTCGCCGAGGTGATCGCCGACAACCTGGAAATCGAGGGCTACACGGTCGAGGTCGTGGGCGACGGCAACCGGGCGCTGGAGCGCGTGCGCGCCGAGCCGCCGGCCTTGATCGTGCTGGACGTGATGCTGCCCGGGCTGGACGGGTTCGCGGTCTGCGAGCGGTTGCGGGCCGAGGGCTGCGCGGTGCCGATCCTGTTCCTGACCGCGCGCAACCTGAACGAGGACCGCGTGCACGGGCTCGAGCTGGGCGGCGACGACTACCTCGGCAAGCCCTTCGACCTGCGCGAGCTGATCCTGCGCGTGCGCGCGATCCTGCGGCGCGCGCAATGGCTGCGCGAGCCGCCGCTCGCGGGCAACAAGCTCGTGCTGGGCGAGACGGTGGTCGACTTCGCGACCTACACGGCGCACGTCGGCGGGCGCGAGACGAAGCTCTCGACCAAGGAGACGCTGATCCTGCGCGCGCTGGCCGAGCGCGCCGGCGAGGTGGTGTCGCGCAGCGCGATCCTGGATCGCGTGTGGGGCTACGACGCGTTCCCGACCACGCGCACGATCGACAATTTCATCGTGCGCTTGCGGCGCATCCTCGAGCCAGACCCGGCGCAACCGCGCTACCTGCACACGATCCGCGGCACGGGCTACCGGCTGACGCCGTAGGAGCGTTGAGTATCGCGGTAGGGACGCTGGTTGCCCAGCGCCCCCCGCACAGATCCCAGCGAGCGGGACTACCGCACTAGGCTCCTGCCGCAGGTGGTGACGCACAGGCGTTGCTCTGGATAGGGGTGGCGAATACGCGGGTTGGGTAG
>JANOGB010000480.1:0-1712 GCA_031413955.1 Planctomycetota bacterium
GACGAGAAGCTCGCCAACTATATCGATATCGGCTTTTCGCCTTGCTGGGACCTGATCCCCAGCGTGCGCAAGTTCGTGAGCTCCTTCTACGATCGATTCGTAACCAAGGAAATGGCCTTCCGCATCGCGCTCACCACCCACGAGCTGCTCGAGAACGCGGTGAAGTACTCGCGCGATCCCGACGCGAGGGTCTACGTCGGCGTGACCAACGACGGCAAGGGCCACGTCATGGTGCGCGTGGAGAGCCGCGCCGCCGAGGCCAACATCGTCGAGCTGCGCGATGTCTTCGCCAAGATGCGCGAGATGGGCGACGCGCAGGCCTTCTACCAGGAGCGCATGCGCTCGTCGGTGACCAGGAACCACGGCTCCGGGCTGGGCCTGGCGCGCATCTGGGCGGAGGCCGACTTCGACCTCGAGCTCACCATCGAGAACGAGCTGGTGATCATCACAGCGCGTTCACGGGCCACGCAGGCCAGCGCAGGAGCGACCGCATGACCGTGATCACTCTCCCCTCCCTGCCCGGCGATCTGCGGGCCAAGGCCACCGTCGAGGCCGACAAGGTCGTCCTGCACCTGCGAGGTGCGGCCGAGTACCAGGATCCCGCCCCGCTCGACGCGCTCCTCAAGGTCCTGCACGAGGCGAGCCTCGAGAAGTCGGCCAGCGAGGTCGCCGTCGACCTGCGCGAGGTCGAGTTCATGAACTCGTCGTGCTTCAAGAGCCTGGTCAGCTGGATCAGCGAGCTCGAGGAGGTCGACGCGGCCCGCCGCTACAAGGTGCGCTTCCTGTCCGACGAGAGCGTCTTGTGGCAGCGCCGTAGCCTGCACGCCATCAAGTGTTTTGCCCCAGCGCTGGTGAGCGTGGAGCACTGATCCGCTCGACCACCACGATGGTCTGATCGTCGCCGCGCGGCGTGGGCGAGAAGCGATCGACGGCGTCGAGCACGCTGGCGACCACGGTGTCGATCTCGCCCCTCGACGACTCCACCGCCGCCGTGAACCGGTCGAGCCCGAACTGCTCGCGCGCGCCGTTTCTCTGCTCGGTGATGCCGTCGGTGTACAGGATGAGGCGATCACCGCCGTCGAGCACCAGCTCGGAGTCGTGGGTGTACTTGCCTATCTCGCGGCGCACGCCCAGCCAGGTGCCCGGCGTCTGCACGAGCTCGCAGTGGTTGGTGGCTTTGCGCCACACGATCATCTCCTCGTGGGCGCCGGCGAACAGGAAGCGCCCATGGCCCATGTGCCTGAGCAGCGTCAGGGTCATGTGCTCGCGCGCGCGCAGGCGCATGCGCACGTTCTCGTGCAGCAGCCGGTTCACGTGCTCGAGCACATCGCTGGGTGAGGCCTCGGGATCCCGCTGGGTCAGGCTGGCGATCGAGCTCTGCACCATCAGCATGACCAGGCCGGAGGTGAGGCCGTGGCCGGAGACGTCGCCGATGGCCACCCAGCAGCCGAGCGGGCTGGACACCACGTCGAAGTAGTCGCCGCCGACTTCCTCCGCGGTGAGCATTCGCCCCACGATGTTCAGCTCGCCGGCCTCGATGGGCGTGGGTGGCAGCACCGAGGTCTGGATGACCTGCGCGACCTCGAGCTCCTTCTCCAGCCGCTCCTTGGCCTTGAGCGAGTCGCGTGAGCGCGCGATCTCGTCGAGCATTCGGTTGAACTGGCGGGCCACGTCGCCGATCTCGTCCCTGCCCTGGGCGTCGACGCGCAGGC
>JANOGB010000481.1:0-5697 GCA_031413955.1 Planctomycetota bacterium
TCCTCCAGGACGAGCGCGATGCCTTCGTGGCGCCCGGGATCGGGCTCGTCCGCGGCCGCGAGCGGCGGCACGCGGTCGTCGTGGAACTCGAGGTCGCTGAAGTGCGGGCCGTCGTGGCAGGTGTGACAGCGGGCCTTGCCGAGGAAGAGCTGCAGGCCGCGCACGGCGGCGCGACCGAGCGCGGCGCGCTTCGCGGCGTCGCCCTCGCGCAGGCCCGCTACGAACACGTCGAACGGCGCACGGCGCGAGACGATCTGGCGCTGGTAGGCGGCGAGCGCCTTGCCGAGGTTGGCGAAGACGCGGTCGACGACGTCGCGGTCGGCGGCGCTCATGCCGTTCCAGGTGCGCGCGTAGGGGTGTTCCGGAACGCCGGGGACCGGCCGGCCGCGGGGCGGGAATCGTTCGGGGTCGGAGAGGTCGGGCAGCGGCCCGAACACGCGCTCGTAGGGGGAGCGGTAGCGCTCGTCCACCGCGACGAGGTGCGCGTACTGCAAGCGACTGCCGCCGTGCTCGGCCGGATCCTCGAGCGGCGCGAGGGCCTGCGACCAGAGCGAGTCTTTGCGCCCGTCCCAGAAATACCAGCGGTTCTGGGCGACGTTCCAGAGCGTTGGCGTGTGACGCCGCACCTCGCCGAGGCCCTGCGCGCGCTGGCGCGCGTCGCTCCAGCCACGCGCCGGATCGTGGCAGTGCGCGCACGAGATCGTGCCGTTCTTCGAGAAGCGCCGATCGAAGAAGAGCGCCTGGCCGAGGCGCGCGGCGAGCGGGTTCTCCTCGTGGGCGTTGGTCGAGTCTCGCGGCGGCGGCGGGAGCGGCGAGAAGGCGAGCACGCGCTCGCGCTCCTCGGGCGTGAGCTCGGGTGAGGCCGGCGCTTGGGCCGCCAGCACGAGGAGCGCGGCGAGGAACATCAGAGGTGGAGCTCGAAGGTGGCGCGCTGGAAGCGGCCGAGCTCGACCACGTGGATCACGAGCTCCCAGCGTCCACCCATGTGGAGCAGCATTCCGCGCACGCGATACGAGCCGCCGGCCTGCGGCTGAGCGCGCGGCTCGACGTTCATGCCGTGCCCGTGCTCGGGCATCGTGGCGCGCACCATGAGCTCGGCGCCGCCGACGGGCACGCCTGCGCGCACGACCCACACCTCGAGGTCGAAGTGGCGGTTCTTCGGCACTTCGCCGCCGAGCGCGCGCCAGGCGACCAGCGCATCCTCGTCGGTCTCGGCGCGCCGGAAGCCGTCGCCTTCCCAGGGTGAGGCCCCGTCCGCAGCGGGCGGTGCGAGCTCGAGCGCGGCGACGTCCCCGCGCAACTCCTCGGTGCGGTGCGGGGTGGACGCGCAAGCCGAGAGCGTGCAGGCGATCAGCACCGGGAAGCGCATGGCCGGGTGAGCCTTTCGGCCGCCAACCGGGTCTGCCTGAGCGCCATCACCCGGTCCCCGGGCGCTCCGGTTCGTCAGTCCTGAGCAAGCGCGTCCGAACCCGGGAGAGCGCTCTTCCTGGACGAGTCCGGCAAGGCGCATCCTGGGCGGACGCAATGTTGCTCCTGGTCCTTGCCGTCGCGCTCGCGGGCGCCTCCGGGCTGCACGAACCGGGCTGCTCCGCGGCTCCGGTTCGGCAGGAACGCGCCGCCCAGGACTCCTCTCTTCCTGCCGCGAAGCTGGCGGAACTCCGCGCGGAGCTCGAGCGCCTGATGGAGCAGTTCCACATCCCCGGGATGTCCGCCGCGCTGGTCCACCGGCGCGCGCTCGCCTGGAGCCAGGGCTTCGGCTACGCCGACCTCGAGGAAGGCCTGTGGGCCGAGCCGAAGACGCGCTATCGCCTCGCCTCCGTTTCGAAGCCCTTCGCCGCGGTGCTGACCCTGCAGCTCGTCGAGCAGGGAAGACTCTCGCTCGACGCGCCGATGAAGGACTATCACCTCTCGCGCTGGTTCGCGCCGGATCCGGTGCGCTACCAGGAGCAGCCCGTGCTCCTGCGCCACGTCCTCACGCACACGAGCGAGGGCTTGCCTGGCGAGGCCTATTCCTACAGCGGCAACATCTACAGCGACCTCACCTGGGTGCTCGAGGAGGTGACGCGCACCGCCTATCCGCGGCTCTTGCAGGAGCGCATCTTCGACCGCGCCGGGATGGAGCACTCCGTGCCCGGGCACGTGCGTCCCGGCACGACCGAGCTCGCCGAGCTGGCGCGGCCCTATCGCTGGGACGGCAAGGAGCACGTGCCTTCGACCTGGCAGATGATGGATCCGGACCCGGCGCTCGACCTCGCGGACTTCGATCCCGTCGTGCGCATGCCGGAGGATATGCTCGCCGCGCGCAGGTTGCTGCTCGGCGACGGCTTCCTGCACCTGAACGCCGTGAGCGCCGCCGGCGAGGCGACCAGCACCGTGCTCGACCTCGCGAAGTTCGACATCGCACTGGACGAGGATCGCCTGCTCAGCGCGCACAGCCGCGAGCGCATGTTCACGCCCGCCGTCTCGAATGCCGGCAAGACCTTGCCCTACGCGCTCGGCTGGTTCGTCGAGGAGATCGCGGGCCGCAAGGTGATGTGGCACTACGGCTGGCTGCCGCCCTCGGTCTCGGCGCTCTACGTCAAGGTCCCGGCCGCGGAGCTCACCTTCCTGCTGCTCGCCAACAACGACCGTCTGAGCGAGTCCTTCGCCTGGACGCGCGAGGGCGTGCGCGCTTCACCCTTCGCGCGCGCGTTCCTCGGCACGTTCGGCCTCATGAGCGAGTGAAGGGACGAGCTCTCGCAAGACAAGGAACGATAAAGCTGGTCGATTGGTCCTGCGTGCGCGCGTCGATCTGACGCCGAGCGCCTGGCCATGCGGCGGCGCCGCTCGCTAGACTCGCGGCGCATCGCTGCGCCTCGTCGGCGAGGAGTCGTCTCTCCTTCGCGCGCGGACGATGCGGTTCGGGAGAAGTGGATCGCTCATGGCTCGGAAGAAGACCCCTGCGATGCGGCAGATGGCGTGGTGGAACGGCCTGGCCTTTCGCTTCAAGGACGAACCGTGATGCCCCGCAGCCTCCTCATCACGGCGGCGCTCGTCGCGCTGGCGGCCGAGGCGCGCGCCCAGGATCCGGCTGGGACCACGCTCGCCCAGGAGCTCGGAGACGCCGCGCGCGCGCGCCTGGCGGAACCCGCGCTCCTCGAGCGCGTGAACGAGAATCCCACCGCCGGGCGGCTCACGCGCCTGATCGAGGACTTGCACATCCAGTTCCGGACCTTCGAGGGCGCCGCGGACGGCGACCTCGGCCTCGGCTTCTCCTACGATTTCGCCAAGGCCCTGCTCGTCTCGGACGACGCGAGCGCGGGCTCGGCCGAGTTCGTCGCCAGCGGCAACGTCGCCTTCGAGCAGGACGTGAACCCGGACGATTTCCTCTGGACGGCAGTGCGTCTGCGCTGGTTCGGGACGCGCGCGTTCGGGGCGGGCGAGACGCGTGCGGACAGGGCCAGCAGCCTGCCCGATCCAGAGGGCGAGGCGCTGGCGACCTCCGATCCCGAGCGTTTCGCCGAGCTCTCCGCGCGCTTCGCGCAGGAACCCTCGAGCGCGGCCATCCGCGCCGACCCCGACTTCCAGGCTCTCGCGCAGGGCTACATCGAGAGCGTCGAGAGCGAGCTCCCGCCCGAGCTCGCCTGGGACTTCGATCTGCACGCCGGGCTCGAATCGAACCAGGACTTCTCCTCGCGCCAGGTCGTGCTCGGAGCCGCGCTGGGCGGGCGCTTCGTGAGCTGGGATCCCGACGCGCCCCTCAGCCGCTACAACGTTTTCGACTATCCCGCCGCGGCGCTGCGCTGGCTGGCGGGCCAGGACGAGAGCTTCCGCACCTCCGGCGCAGGCTACCCGACGCTCGTCGCCGGCCTCGACCTGGTCGATGCCGCGCGCGAGGAGACGCGCGGCGCCGCGACCGACGATGAGTCCTTCCTGCGCGCGCGCCTCGAAGCCGGGCTCGAGTCACGCGTGCTCACGCTCGACGACGAGGCGCTCTTCCTCTCCGCGGGCTGGCGCTTCTACCAGGAAATCGACGCTCCCTCCGCCGTGCGCCAGGCCGACACGGACGTGCACAGCCACCTGCAGATCAGCCTGGACTTGCCCCGGGGCTGGTTCCTGACCTACGCGACCGGGCGGCTGCCGCTCGACGCGCAGGACGATTCGACTTTCGCGCTCGGGTTCCAGGTCCATTTCTAGGGCCCGAGGAGCCGCAGTGCTCGGCTCCGGTGAAGCTCAGTACGGGATCTCTTCGGGCGGCAGGATCACGGCCTTGCCGTCCTGCCACACGGCGATGGACTCGCCGAGCTTCTTGTGGCGGATCAGTGCCTCGCGCACGCCGCGTTGCATCGCTTGCTCGACCAGACGGCCGTTCATCAAGCGCTCGAGGACCGAATCAACGAGCATCTCGGACCCTGCCTCGGGCTTCGATCTCTCGCCAGAGGGACGCATCGATGACTTCATCGGCCACTCCCGCGCTGCCCCTTGCGATCAGGCGGGCTCCGACGGGGGTGGCATTGTCGTACACGTGCCACGAAGTCGCCAGAGGCTTGTAGAGTCTGAAGAAGTTGCTGATTCCACGCGAGTAGCGGCGCCGGATGGTCTCTTCGGGCACAGCGTGTCCACCGGCCTGGACGCGCTCACGAACACGCAGCACGGCTAGCTCGGGGCTGGGGAGCCAGATGTAGAGCACGTGAACTCGATAGTCGGAGCTGAGCAACAAGCGCAACCACGGCACGAAGCTCCTGCTCGCCAGCGTCGTCTCGAAGGCGAAGCTGACCCGCTGCTCGGCCAGCTCCCGGATCCTCGCGAGCAGGATCCGCCCGGCTCGGACCGCCGCGCCCTCCGGCGCGAAGCCCGAGAGTCCGCGCGCGATCACGTCGGCGTTGACGAACTCGGCGACGGCCAGCGTGCCGTGCAAGAGGGCTTCGGCCGTGGTCGACTTGCCGGCCCCGTTCGGCCCGGCGACGACAACGATGTTCGGGAAGGGTTCGATGCTGGTGTCCATGCTCCATCGACCGGGGGAGCGCGTCCACGGTTGCAGGGAATCTCGGAAGCAGGAGGCGGGCTACCTTGGTGCCATGGCCCAGAGCTCACGCATCGGTGTCGCCCTTCTCCTTCCTCTCTTTTCGAGCTTCGCGCGGGCCGAGCCTCAGACCCCCGATTCGCAGGCCATCACGCTCAGCTACGAGTACGAATGCGTGATGGGGCGCCCGGATCTCGTGCTCATCCACGATGGTCTGCTCTCCTCGGAGAGCTGGGATGGGGTCTTGGATTTCTTCTGCTCGCGCTGGTGCACGCTGCGCTACGACCGGCGCGGCTATGGCGACTCGGAACCGGCGCGCACGAGCTACACCGACGTCGCCGACCTCGCCGCGCTGCTCGATCACGTCGGCATCGTGCGCGCGACGCTGGTGGGATCTTCGGCCGGCGGCGGGCTCGCGGTCGACTTCGCGCTCGCCCACCCGGAGCGGGTCGAGGCGCTGGTGCTCATCGGCGCAGTCGTCAGCGGCGGCTCGTACTCGGAACATTTTCGCGCGCGCGGCCTGACGAACGGGCGGCCGTATCGCTACGCCGGCGACGTGGCCGGGACGATCGAGCGCTGGGTCGCGGATCCGTACTTCGTCGCGCCCGAGAGTCGCGCCGCGAAGGAGACGCTGCGGCGGCTGCTCACCGCGCACCCGGAGCCCGCGCTCGGCACGCTGCGCTGGCCGGACGATC
>JANOGB010000482.1:0-4445 GCA_031413955.1 Planctomycetota bacterium
AAAAGAAACGGAGCCGGGCTGGAGCCCGGCGCTCCCGGCTGAGAACCTCACTTCACCGCGATGCAGCAGGTGACCTTGGCGCGGGAGCGATGGTCGGCGCGCGCCAGGCAGCCGACAAATTCGTCTTCGAGCAGCTCGAACTCCGCGCCGCAGGCTTCGCGCAGGAGCTGCATACGCTCGAGCCGGCCGCGCCAGGCCGCGAGAACCTCGGGCCGGGCCGCACCGGTGAACGAGAACTCCTGATCCGCGAGCCTCAGCACCCGCGAGACCGCGAAGCCCGCCCGCTCCAGGTGTGGCGCGAGCTTTCGCCCCATCCGAAAGTCGTAACGCCCGGCCGCGAGCGCGTCGTGGACGTAGCTCTCGAGCAGCTCGTTCGTCCTCTCGCCCAGGGGCTCGTGCGCGAAGAAGTCGTCGATCTCCGTGAGCGCCACCCAGCCGCCGGGGCGCAGGTGCCGCGTCCACGCGGCGAGGACCGCCGGCAGGTCCGGGAAGTACGCGGCCGCAAAGCTGCACCACACTCCGTCCACCTCGCGACCGAGATCCGGGAGCGCGTGCAGGTCGCAGTGCTCGAACTCTGCGTTCGCGAGGGACCGTGAACGCGCCACTCCCAGGAGCTCCTCGTTCCCGTCGAAACCGATCACGCGCGCGCCCCGAGCCACGAGCTCGGCGGCTTGAGCGCCGATCCCGCACCCGAGATCGAGCACGGTCTTGCCGCGCAACGCCGGCAGGGCATCGAAGGCCGCGGCCCAGTCTCGCCAGCCGAACTGGCGCTCGTATTCTTGCGCGAGGCTCATCGTCGACGCCCAAACCGCGACGATACCAGGCGCGAAGCGGGACCGGTGAGGCTGGACGGGTTGCCTACTTCGGGACCGCGTTCTTCTTGCCCGCCAGCAGGAACGCGCGGCCGGACTGCTTGCCGGAGATCTCGCTCCAGGCGTTCGTGATCAAGTAATCGATCGCTCCGTCGCCGTCGACGTCGCCCATGCCGGTGGTGTCGAAGCCGAAGGTCTCGTTGGCAACCGTGCAGCACCAGGACTCGCGCAGCGTGCCGTCCTTGCCCGAGTACAGGTAGCACTTGCCGCCCGAGGGCGCGCCCTCGGCGTTCTGCCAGGCGCCGATCAGGAGGTCGGCGTGTCCGTCCCGGTCCACGTCGCCGGCCTCGGCCGTGCCGATGCCGAAGCCGTCGCCGGCGTGCTCGCCCTCGAGCATCAGCAGGCGTTTTTCTTCCCGGCCCGAGTAGACGTAGATGCGCCCGGTGGCGTTGCCCTTGGCGTTGTTGGGCCAGTCGGATGCGTACACGTCCGGATACCCGTCTGCGTCCACGTCGCCGACGATGGAGAGGAACATGACGCCCAGCGCCGAGCCCGTCTCGTCCGGCTCGATCTGGTAGACGAGCTCGACCTCGCCTTGCTTCCAGAGGAAGACGTACACGCGCCCGGCGTTCCTCATGCCGGCCCCGGCCGCACCGACCGCGATCAGCGTCCCGTCCTTCAGGGTGCTTCCGCACAGCGAGACGCCGAACTTGTCGCCGGCTTCCTCGCCATCCAGTGAGAAGAGCAGGCTCCCGTCCTTGCCGGAAAAGAGATAGGCCCGGCCCGCATCTGCGCCGAAGGAGTCGCAGTTGTCGGCTCCGACCAGCAGGTCCGCATGGCCGTCGCCGTCCGCGTCGCCACAACCGGAGACCTTGCGCCCGAAACCATCGCCCGCGGCCTCGCCCTCGAGCGTGCGCAGCACGGAGCCGTCCTTGCCCGAGAGCACCAGCGCCTGACCGCGGCCCCGCGTCGCGCCGGGCGCACCCGCGATCACGTCCGCGCGCCCGTCGCCATCGACGTCGCCCGCGCCCTCGATCCCCCAGCCGAGAAGATCGCCCGGCTTGCCTTGGTGGGTGAAGAGCAGCTTGCCGCTCTTGCCCGAGTAGACGTAGACGCGCCCCGCCGCTGCACCGCCGATGGCCTTGGTGGGAGCCGAGAGCAGGACGTCGTTCACCCGATCGCCGTCGCAGTCACCCGCGTTGCGCCCGATCCAGCCGTACTGATCGCCGGCGGCCTCGCCCACGAACTCGTGCAGGACGCGCAGCTCGGGCTCGAACAAGGGACGTGGAGCGCTGGCGGTGCTCACGTCCTGCGCAACGAGGGCGAACCAGAACGACAGCGGGGCAAGTGAGAGCATGCAGGGGTTCCTCGGCGGGAGCACGGATGCTAGGCGCAGGGCGCCTGCGGGTGGCGACCCGAGGCCGCGCTCGAACCCATCTCGAACTCCGGCCTCGTACGGTTGGCGTTCGAGCGCACGGGCTCGAAGGGCCGCTTTGCTCGCGTGATCCCGGAGCAGCGCTCTTTTTTTCTCGCGTGTCTCGAGCGCCGGTGACGGCCCGTTTTCGCACCAGGTCCCGCGGCTTCGATCCAGTTTCGAGCTCGCGCCTTCCGATCGAGGAGGCCGGTCGGGGAGCGTGTCGGAAGTCCCAGCTCGCGAAGTCGCGGGCAGTCCGCCAGGAGCCAAGCGCCCCGCCGCGAAGCAAACATGGGCAAGGAGCGGCTGGTCCGGAGCGGCGCATTCGTTGGATCGGGACTCCTGGCATTCGCGCTACTCGGCGGCTGCAGCAGCGGGGGCGGCGGCGGCGCGCCCGCGGTGAGCTTTTCCTTCGCGAGTGGCGCAGCGACCCTGGCCGAGAGCGACGGCCCGACGATTGTGCAGGTCGTACTGCACACCACGCTGCCGGCGCTCACGATGGATGCGACCTTCGAGGTGGTCGACCTCGGCACCGGCACGGCCACGTCCGGGGCCGATTACGCAGCCTTCCCCGCGCAGGCGATCACCTTTCTGGCGGGCTCGACCGAGGGCGCCACGCAGGACGTGATGCTCGACCCGCTGGACGACGACCTGGTCGATGCGCTGAACGAGACGATCCGCCTGGGGATGCAGAACGCGGTCGGGGGTTCGCCCTACGGCACGGCGCTGCTCACGGCGACCCTGACGGATGCCGATTCCGCCTCGATCGCATTCGCCACGGCCAGCGCGGCGACCCCGGACGAGTCGAGCGGCGCACAAGCGGTCGCGCTGGAGCTCGACTGCGGCCCGGGCGTGACGCTCGGTGTGGCGGTAAGCGTGCGCGTCTCGGACCTGCGCACGGGCTCGGCTCTTCCGTCGAGCGATTACTCCTCGTTCCCCGCGCAAACGATCACTTTTCCCGTTGGCAGCGCGGACAGCGCCCTGCTGACGGTGAACGTGCAGGTGATCGACAACGGCGCGTTCGAGATCGACGAGACGGTTGAGCTCGGGCTCTCTGCCCCGTCCGCGACCTGCACCCTCGGAGCGATCGCCACGCACGTGCTCACGATCCAGGACGACGACCTGGGCACCAACGCGGTCTTCCTGGGCACCGAGGGCGCGAGCGGCACCGAGAACCCGCTCGCCTACGACGAGCTCGTATCGCTGGGGTCGCAGACCGTCGGCGCCGGGCCGAATGCAGGTACGCTGGTGCGCGTCACGAATGGTGGTGGCGTGGCCATGGAGCTCGGGGCGCCGAGTCTCATCGGCAGTCACCCGAACGACTTCGCGGTCGAGATCGAGAGCTCGAGCGCTCTGGCTCTACTGGGAGCGCCGGGCTCCAGCCCGGCTCTTACTCTTGGTCAGAAGGAGAGCGGAAGAGAGTCAGAGCCGGGCTGGAGCCCGGCGCTCCCAGGTGAGAAGACCCCGATGCTTCCGTTGGCCGGCGACACGGGCCCGGGCCTCGCGGTGCATCTCGACGGACCGGCGCTCGCGCGCCTCGGCGAGCTGGAACGGGTCGCGCTGCACGACTTCGCGCTGCCGGACCTCGGTCCGGTGACCCTCGAGCTCGAGCGCCGGCCCTTGCCCCTCAACAAGGACGCGAAGCTCGTCATCGACGGCCGAGAGATCGCGGGCGGCGTGCATACGCTCGTCGGCGACCTGCAGATCTGGCGCGGAGCCGTGGCCGGGATGCCCGGCTCGCGCGTGTTCCTGGCACTCTCGGGCAGCGGAGCCCAGGGCTTCGTCGACCTGCCCTTGCTCCAGGACCGCGTGCATTTCTTCGGCGACGGACCGGGTCGTGTGCGCCTCCTGCGCGAGCCGGAACTCGCGGCGCTCGGACTGCAGCCGCCGCAGGACTTCTGCGCCGGGGAGCGCTTCGCCCCGGGTCAGTCGCTGGTCCAGCCGCTCGGCCTGCAAGACGCGCCCTCGACGAGCGCGCTGACCGTGGCCGACTGCACGCTGGCCCTCGAGACCGACTTCCAGTTCTTCCAGGACTTCGGTTCGAGCACCCTGCTCACCAACTACGTCACCGGACTCATCGGCGCGGCGAGCGATCAGTACTTCACCGACGTGCAGACGACACTCTCGATCGCCTACCTCGGCATCCACACCAGCTCGAACGACGGCTGGAGCACGCAGGAGACCGGGGGTGCGAACGCGACTCAGCCGGCTGCGCACGC
>JANOGB010000483.1:0-4054 GCA_031413955.1 Planctomycetota bacterium
CTCGGCCTCCTCCTCCTCATTTCCGCATCCCGGAGGACCTGGAGTGAGAAATAAGCGGAGGAAACGGAGCCGGGCTGGAGCCCGGCGCTCCCGGGTGAGCTCACCCGCGCGGGTGGTAGAGCCGGTGCAGGCTGCGCACGTGCTCGGCGTCCAGATGGGTGTAGATCTCCGTGGTGGCGATCGAGGCGTGACCGAGCATCTCTTGCACCGCGCGCAGGTCCGCGCCGCCCTCGAGCAGGTGCGAGGCAAAGGAATGCCGCAGCCAGTGGGGCGAGACCGCGCTCGGCAGTCCGGCGCGCAAGGCGGCCGCCTTGACCGCGCGCCAGCCCGTCAGGCGATCGAGTGGCCGGCCGCTCTTCGTGAGGAACACGTGCTCGCTCTTCCTTCCACGCAGGAGCTGCACGCGTCCGCCGCGCAGCCACGGCTCGAGCGCCGCCCGCGCGCGGCCCCCCAGGGGCACGAGGCGCGCCTTGCCGCCCTTGCCGCTGAGCGTCAGCACGCGCAGCGACGGCTCGATGGAGTTCGTGCGCAAGCCGACCGCCTCGCTGATGCGCGCGCCGCAGGCATACAGGACTTCCAGCAGCGCGCGGTCACGCTGGGCACGCCAGGAGGTGCCCTCCACGGCCAGCAAGCGTCCGACCTCCAGGGGGTCGAGCACGTGTGGCAGGCTGCGCCGCAGGCGCGGGCCCTCCAGGCGCGCGAGCGGGTCGGTGTCGAGGACCCCCTCCAGCACCTGGTGGCGCAGGTACATGCGCAGGGCCGAGAGCGCGCGCGCCACGCTGGTCTCGGCCGCGCCGCCGAGACGCAGCCGTTCCAGGTACGCGACCACGAGCTCGGGGTCGAGCTCGCGCCAGCGGCGCACGCCGCGCGCGCCGGCGAAGGCGAGGAAGCGCTGCACGTCTCCGCGATAGGCACTCAGGGTGTTCTTCGCCAGGCCGGCCTCGACGCGCATGGCCTCCAGGAAATCCTCGAGGCCGCGCCAGAGCTCGCCTGCGCGCTCACGCTCGGCCGCGCTCGGCAACGTGCCGCACGGTTCCTCAGGGGCCTTGGCCATGCAGGCCCTACCCTCGCTCTGCACGAGGCCCGGAGACAAGCGGCAATTGCTTGAGAGCGTCAGGGGGGCGTGCCTATACTCCCGCCCCTCAAAAAAGCCGCGCACACCTCGAAGCATGTCCAAGAAGCTCAACTCTCGGGACCTGGAGTCGTACAAGGTGCTCTTGACCCAGCTCCGCAGGGAGATGTCAGGAGACATCAGCGACCTGGAAGCAGATGCATTCTCGACCGACGGGGACCGCCTCTCGGTCGACAATCCGGCCGACATCGGCTCGGAGAGCTTCGCCCAGGAGTTCAGCCTCGAGCTGTTGCAGCGCGACGAGGCCACGCTGGTGGAGATCGACGAGGCGCTGGAGCGCGTCAAGAACGGCGCCTTCGGGCTGTGCGAGGGTTGCGACGAGCTGATCCCGAAGGTGCGCCTGAACGCCGTGCCCCACGCGCGCTTCTGCGTGGATTGCCAGCGCAAGACCGAGCGTCGGCGCTGAGACCCCCGCTCATGGCCCCTCCGAAAGGCTGGCCGCTGCTGCGCTTCGGCGCGGTGGCGTTGCTGGTCGTGCTCGACCAGTGGTCGAAGTCGGCGGCTTACGACTCGGGCTTCTCGGACAGGGGCGACTCCCTGCGGCGTGCGTTGTTCGGTACGGAGTGGCTCAGCTTCTGGAACTCCTGCAACGGTGGCGCGGCCTTCGGCCAGTTCAGCCAGTTCCCGACCGTGCTCGTGATCGGCCGGGCCGCGGCGGTCCTGTTCCTCGGCTGGCTCCTCTGGCAAGCCGAGGAGCGCCCACGCCTGGTGCTGACCGCCATGGCGCTCGTGCTGGCCGGAGCACTCGGCAACCTGATCGACAACCTGTGGACGGGCTGCCCGGTCCGCGGTCATCCCGAGCTGCTGCAGGGCGTGCGCGACTTCGTCGCCGTCGACTTCGGGCCCCTGATCGGCGTCGACTACCACTTCCCGGCCTTCAACCTGGCCGACTCGTGCATCACGGTCGGGGCCTGCGCCTGGATCCTGGCAGGTTTTCGACACAAGAGCAGTACGGCCGCCGCGCCCACAGCGAGCTGAGCGTCGTGCGTGTGCGTGCGGCGATGGACTCCCGCGCCGCGGACACTACGCTATTCGGCTCGTGGCGCCCTGCGATCTCTCGCTGCGCATCGCTCGGCTGGAGCTGCGCAATCCGGTGCTGTCCGCTTCCGGGACCTACGGGCACGGACTCGAGATGGAAAGCTTCACCGCGGCCGAGGAGCTGGGCGCCTGGGTCAGCAAGACGGTCACGCTGAAGCCGCGCGGCGGCAACGCCTCGCCGCGCATCCACGAGACGCAGGCGGGGCTGCTCAACTCGATCGGGCTCGAGAACCGCGGCCTCGAGCACTACGTCGCGCACACCCTGCCGATCATGGCGCGCGCCGACACCGTGGTGGTCACGAACATCGGCGGTGAGAGCGTGGCGGAGTTCGTCGAGCTCGCGCGGCGCCTGGACGGAGAGGCCGCGGTCGATGCCCTGGAGGTCAACCTCTCCTGCCCCAACGTGCAGGGCGGAAAACTACCCTTCGCCACGGATCCGCGCCTGGCGGCCGAGGTCATCCGCGCCGTGCGCGCCGCCACCCGAAAACCCATCTTCGCCAAGCTCTCGCCCAACACGGCTGGCCTGGGGGAGATCGCGCGCGCGGTCGAGGGCGCGGGCGCCGACGCCATCACGGCCGTGAACACGCTGCTCGGGCTGGCGCTCGACTGGCGCACGCGCCGGCCGGGGCTGGCCACCGTGCAGGGCGGCTATTCGGGGCCGGGCATCAAGCCCGTGGCGCTGCGCTGTGCCTGGGAGTGCGCGCGCTCGGTGACCATCCCGGTCATCGGCTGCGGCGGGATCCAGTGCGCCGCCGATGCGCTCGAGTACCTGGTCGCGGGCTGCCGCGCGGTGCAGGTGGGCACGGCTTCGTTCGCCGATCCGGCCCTGCCCGGGAAGATCGCGCGCGAGATGGCGTGCCTGCTGGAGGGCGAGGGCGTCGCGCGCGTCTGCGATCTGGTCGGGACGATCCACGATGGACGCGAGCTGCTCGCCCGCGCTTCCGGCCAGGCGCGCGCTCGCTAGCGGGCCACACGATGCGGCTCGAGAACCTGACCCCGGCCCACGTGCGACGCGCACTGGACATCTATCTGCTCGTCGCCTGGCCGCGTGGCACCGCGGGGGCGCGCGCGGTCACGCTCGAGGAGCTGCGCGGACTCGCCGAGCTCGAGCAACTCTTCGCGCGCTTCGAGAAGGTCGAGGGCGGTGGTGGCGGCCTGAAGCGCTACGCCCTGCGCCTCGGCAACGACCGCTACCCCTTCATGAAGTTCGTCGTCCAGGAGCACCTGGTGAACGGCGAGTACTTCTTCTCGGTCGACACCCACGATCAGCTCGAGATCCGGCCCGACAATCCCGAGTACGCCGAGTGGCAGCGGCTCAAGGGCTACAACCGGCGTCTGAAGCTCGAGATCGAAGAGCAGTGGGACCGCGCCGCGCTGCCCACCAACGCGGATCTGCGCGTGCTGATGGAGGAGCTGGCGCGCGTCGAGCAAGAGGAGAAGAAGAAGCGCAGCATCCTGCTGGTGGACGACGAGGCCGACGTGGCTCAGGGGCTGGCGGCGCTCTTGCGCGCGCGCGGCTACGAGGTCGAGGTGGCACGCGACGGCCTCGAGGCCCTGACGCGCCTGGAGCGCGAGCCGCTGCCGGATCTCGTGCTGCTCGACTACGAGATGCCCCAGCTCGACGGGGAGGAGGTGCTCGCGCGCTTGCGCAAGGAGGCGCGCACGGCGCACCTGCCGGTGCTCCTGGCCACGGCCTCGACCATCGACCTGTCGCGCCTGCGGCGTGTGTCGGGCCTGCTGCGCAAGCCCTATCCGCGGCACGTCCTGTTCGCGATGATCGCGCGCTTGCTGGAAGGCGCGCGGGCGCCGGGATAGCCGCTGGCGGTACGGAACCAGGTTCAAAACCACCGGGTTCGCGTGATCGCTTTGCGGTCCGCAAAGCGT
>JANOGB010000484.1:0-28663 GCA_031413955.1 Planctomycetota bacterium
CGGCTCCGCTCTTTTTTTTCGGAAGAAGAAAGAGGGGGAACGGAGCCGGGCTGGAGCCCGGCGCTCCCGGATGAAGCGGAGCTCAGCGCTGGAAGATGGGCAACACGGCGTCCGGCAGCGACAGCACGAGACAGTTGACCGCGGTGAGGTAGGCCGAGCCGAAGCGCGAGCCTTTCCAGGAGCCGTCCGCGAGCTGCGTGCGCAGGATGCGTTCGCGCTCGTCCGCGAACCAGCGCGCGAAGTGGTTGGTGTCTGAGAGTTGCCAGAAGGCCTGGGCGAGATACAGGCGTTCATACTCGGGGAAGTCGGCTGGCTGGCCGCGGTCGTAGCGCAACAGGAGTCCCGACCAGATGGCGTCGATGCCGTTCTGGATGGCGCGATCGTCGTAGCGGCCGGCGGCGTTGAGGGTGGCGATGCCGGCGGCGGTGAGCGCGACGCTGGTGCGCTTGTCGCCCAGCGTGTAGCGGAAGAGACCCTCGTCCGACTGCAGGCGCAGCACGTAGTCCTCCGCGCGGCGGATGACCTCGCCGTCGACCTGGATGCCAGCGTCGCGCGCGGCGCGCAGGGCTTGCACGAGACAGATCGTCACCGAGCCCTCGTGGTCGGGCGTGGGCCGCGGCGAGTAACCCCAGCCGCCTTCGGCGCCCTGGCTCTGCTGGATGCGCTCCACGGCCGCGACCAGCGCGGTGCGGATGCGTTCCGAGCCGCTGGACATCCCGTAGGCCTCGGCCAGGACCAGCGTGGCGTAGCCGTGGCCGTGGGTCTGCGAGGCTTCATCGCCCTGCACGGAGATGTAGCCGCGCTGCGGCGACTCGCGCGCGAGATCGGTGTGCAGCAGCAGGTATTCGAGCACGCGCGACACGACCTCGCCGTGCGGGCCGCGGTCGGGGGCGCTGCCGGCCGCAAGGAAGGCGAGCGCGCACAGGGCCGCGACGCCGAGCGGCGCGTAGTCCTTGCGGTCCACATCGGGAACAGAGAACGAGCCGTCGCCGGCGCGTGCCTGCAGCGTCGCCAGGTACGCGAGCCCGGCCTCGACCGCGCGCTCGGTCGCGACCGAGGTCATCGTTGCGTGCGCCGCGGGCGGTGTCTGCAGGGGCGGTCGTGCGCCGGCGCCCTCGTCGTCCTCACACCACGACAGACACAGGAGAGCGCAGAGGAGCGGGAGGGACACGCTTTTCTTGCCCGGGTTAGTCCTCGGCCGACTCGGGCGGCGGGATGCCCACGCGCGCGCGCAGGTCGCGGAAGAGCTCGGTCAGGCGCTCGTGGCGCCCGGCGAGCCGCGCGAGGTCGCGCAAGATGAGCGGGTCGAGCTCGGCCGTGCCGTCGATCTCCGGGTGCAGCGCACGCAGCGCGTCCAGGGACTCGCGCAGCTCGAGCTCCATGCGCCGGAGGAGCTTCAGCTCGGTCGAGTCGGGGATCAGCGGCGGTTCGTCTTGCGGTTGCTGCTGCTGCTCTCCGTTCGGCTTCTGGCGCTCGTTCTGGCGCCGCGCCTGCTCGGCGCGCAGGGCATCCAGGAGCCACAGGAGCGCCTGTTCGATGTCGCGCTGCAGACCCTGCACACGCTCGCCCGTCTGGTAGTCGCCCTCCTCGCCCAGGTCCAGCGCCAGGCGCGCGAGATCGCTGGCCACGCCCGCGAGCAACCCGGCGGCGACTTTCGTGCCCTCCTTGTCGATGGCGGCGGAGAGTTCCTCGGCACGCGTGCCGAGGACGCCCTCCTCGCGCGCGATGCGCCGCAGGCGCATCTTCTGCGCGCGGCTCGGCGCGGCCGAACCGGCGCGCTCGACATCCAGCTCGGCGAGCTCCTTCATCTGCACGCGGTGCGCTTCGAGCAGAGCCGCGGTCTCCTCGGCGATGCGGAAGAGCTGCTCCTCGGCCCGCAGGCGCTGGTACTGCTCCTCTTCCTCCTGGAGCTCGCTCTTCGCCTGGCGCAGCTCGCGCTCGACCTCGGCCTCCTGGCTCTCGGCCTGCGCCGGGTCGCCCTGCTCGAGCGAATCCTTGGCCGCGCTCGCCTGGGCCTCGGCGCGCGCGAGATCGGGACGGCTGCGCGGGTCCTCGCGCTGCTGGATGCGGCGCGCGAGATCCAGGATCTCCTGCCGTACGCGCTCCTGCTCGGCGGCCAGTTCCTCGGCGCGCTGACGCTCGTTCTCCGTCTCGAGGCGCACGCCCTCGCGCGCCGCGCGGCCGGCTTTTTGCAGCGCCTGGAGGGCCTGGCGCTGGGCGTTCGCGGCCGAGGCGCTCTTGCCCTGTGCGAGGGCTTCCTCTGCGCTCTCCATCGCGCGCTGCGCTTCGCGCAGCGCGTCTTCGACGGCTTGCTCGGCCTGGCTCGAGAGCGCGCCCTCGGAGGCTTTCTCGGCCAGGGCGCCGGCTTCCTGCGCGGCCTGCGCCTGCTCGGCGGCCAGCTCCTGGGCCGACTCCTGTCCGGCCTGCGCGGCCGCGCCGCGGGCCTGCGCCAGAGCGCTCTGTGCCTCCTCCAGGGCGGTCTCGGCCGCGCGCGCCTCGGCGAGGGCGCGGGCCTGATCCTGGCCGCGTGCGGCCTGCGCTGCAGCCCGCATGGCTTCGGCCGCGCGTGCCAGGGCGCGCGCGCCCTGCGCGCCGGCCTCGCTCTCGGCCCTGGGCAAGGACTCGAGACCGCGCTGCAGGGACTCGCTCTTCTTGGCCTGCGCGGCCTGCGAGCCGGACAGGGCCTCGCCCAGGAACTCGAGCTCGGCCTGAGCCGTCTCCAGGGTGCGCGCGGCCTTCTCGGTCGCCTCGCGCGCGTCCGCACCGCTCTGCGCTGCGCGCTGGGCCTGTTCCAGGGCGCGCTGCGCCTCCTGGGCGGCTTGCGCGGCCGGCGTGTCGCCCTGGCTCGCACGCGCGAGCTCCTTCGCCGCCTTCTCGCGCGCGGCGGCCGCCGCCGCCTCGGGCTCCTTGCCCGCGCCCTCCAGCTCGTCGGCGCGCGTGCGCAGTTCCTCGGCGGCCTCACCCGCGGCGGGCTCCTGCCCGTTCGTTTCGGCCAGCTCGCGCAGCGCTTGCTCGAGCGCGCGCGCGCTGCGCTCGGCGGCCGCATCCTTGGACACGTTGGCGTGACGGCGGGCGTTGTCCGCGGCCGGGCGCAGGCTCTCCAGCGTTTCGCCGGGCGTCTTGGCGCCCGACTCGAGCTCCTGGGCGGCGGCGCGCAGGCGCCGCTCGGTCTCCTCCAGGCGCGCGGCCTGGGCCTCGGCGCGGCGCGCCTCCTCGAGCGCGGCGCGCGCGCCCGCCAGCCGCGCGGATTCACCGGGCTGCCATTCCTCCAGCAGGCCGCGGTCGGTGCGCTGGTCGGCCAGCAGGGCCTCGAGCTCCTTCTCGAGCTGCTCGAGCTCCAGCGTGCCCGCCTCGCGCCCGAGGCGCTCGCTGCGCTCGAGCAGGGAGCGCTCCTTCCCCGCGAGCGCGGCCAGGCGCTGCTCGAGCGCGCGCTGGGCCTCGCCGCCGGCTTCGGCGCGCAGCTCCCCGGTCTCCTGCTTCAGCGCCGCTTCCTTGTCGGCCAGGGCGCCGAGCTCCTGCTGCAGCTTCTTCAGGTTCTCGATGCGCTGCTCCAGCGCCTCCAGGTTCTTGCGGTCGAGCAGGATCGAGACCAGTCGCTCGAGGTCCTGGATCAGCGCGCGCTGGGTCTCGAGCGACTGCACCGGCTTGCCGCTCTCCAGCGCCGAGCGCGCTTCCTGCATGCGCTCGTCGGGCGTGAGCTGGCCGCCGGCGGCATCGGTGCGCTGTTGCAGCAGCGCGAGCCCTTCGCGCAGGAGCTCGGCCGTGCGCGTGCGGCCCTCGGCCTCGATGCGCTGCAGCAACACCTCCATCGTGCTCTTCAAGCGCTCGAGCTGGCGCTCGAGCAGCGCTTGTTCCTCGATGATGGCGGCCTTGTCGCGCTCGTCGGTGATGGCGGCGGGCTTGCTACGCTCGCCCGTGATGGTGGCGGGCTTGCTACGCTCGCCCGTGGCGCTCTTCGCGCTCTTCTGCGCGCCCAGCGGCAGGGCCAGCATTGCGGCCAGCGCGGCGGCGAGGAAGAGGGCGGGACGTGCCATGCTCATTTCTCCGTGGCGAACTGCTGCGTGCGTTCGCGCAGCGCCTTCTGGCGGTTGAGGATGTCGCGTGCCAGGGTCAGCACGTTCTGGAAGTTGTCCCACTCGGCGAGCTCCGCGAGCAGCACCTCGACCTGCTTCTCGACCAGGGCGGCGTGCTCGGCCGCGGCTTGCAGGTCGTTGCCCACCGCCGTGCGCGAGGTCGCGTCCTCGGCCGCATCCAGGGCGGCGACGGCGCGCGCGGCGTGGTCCTCCGAGATCTCGAGCGCCAGCGCCACGAGCTTCACCAGGGTGCTTGCGAAGCCCTCGCCGGCGAGTTTTCCGGCCGCGTTCTCGCGCGCGAGCTCGCGCCACGGTTCGGCCTGGAAGCGCGCGTCGAGGGCGCGCGCCGCGCGCGCGTCGTAGAACTCGAGCAGACCCGCGGCCTTCTCGTCCAGGCGCGCGTAGAGCACGTCCTCGGCCGCGGCCGCCAGGGCGCGCGCCAGCGCCTGGGCGTCGGCCAGCACGCGCCGCTCGCCCGCCAGGGCGGCCGAGAGCGCCAGGCTCTCGCCTGTCTCGAGCGGATCGTCGCCGTCGAGCGCGTCCAGGAGCTCCTCGATGCGCGCGCGTTTCTTGCGCTGGTCGTCGGACAGCCGCAGGGCATCGATGCGCGTCTCGGCCAGCCGATCCTGCAGGCGGCGCAGGAGCTCCTCGGGCGTCACGACCCGTACGCGGATCGGCGCCGAGCGTCCTTCGTTCGCTTCCGGGACGCGCTGGTCGCGCGCGAAGAACTCGAGCTCGAAGCGGCTGTCGACCGCGGGCGGCGCGCCGTCCACTCCCAGCGAATCGATCTCGATGCGCGCGCTGCCCATGGCCACGTCGCGCGCCGCGCGGGCCGCCTTGGCGCTTGCTTCGGCGGGGAGGCGCGTGAGCTCGAGCTCGGAGGAGCGCAGCGGCGGCGCGTCCGTGCGCGCCGCCTCGGCGCTGGTCAGGCGCCAGCCGAGGCTGGCCAGGGCGTAGTCGTCCTCGGCGCGCACGCGCAGGGGCAGCGCGCCACCGCGCACGCTCTCGAACTCGCTGCGCGCGGGCGCCAGCACGGCGAGCTCGGGCGCACGGTCCTCGAGCACGCGGATGCGATACAGGCCGGGCTCGGGGTTGTTCAGGCCGTTCGCGTCCGAGAGCTCGATGCGGAAGCCGATCGTCTTTTCGGCCACGTGCGTGAACACCAGGCCCGTTGCCGGTGCGCCGGGCTCGAGACCCACTGCGCTCGGCTGGCTCGGGAAGGGTGCGGGTACGAGTGCCTGGGAGGTGTCGTCGGGCAGGAAGCGCACGTTGCCCGTGGCCGTGCGCGGTGCGGGCAGGACGTGGACGCTCACGCGTGAGCCCTTCAGCACCTCCACGTCCTGGTTGAAGTACAGCGCCGGCGGGAGACCGGAATAGGCCGGCGGCTCGACCGCGAGCGCCAGCCCCTCCACGTCGGGCGGCTCGAGCACCTCGACCTCCACGCGCGGCAGGCCGTCCTCGTCGTCGCCGCCCGTGACGTGGAAGGCGAGATCTTCCTGGCAGCTCTGCAGCAAGGTCCGGAACACGTTGTTCCCGGTCGGGTTGAGCAGCAGGTCGCGGCCGCCCTCGAAGTGCAGCGTGACCTCGGAGGGGGCCTCGCCCTCGGCCGTGACGAGCAGCGCGATGTCCGAGCCGCGCGCCAGGCGCAGGCGCAAGCGTTCGTGCGAGCGCTCGATCACCGTTTCGGGCTCGAGGCCCGGGAGCTCCAGCACGAGATTGGTGCGCTGCGGCCAGGCGGCCGAGCCACCGAACAGACGCTCGAGGAAGGTGCGCGCGTGCAGCGGGTTCAGGACCGCCAGCACGGAGAGGCACAGCATTCCGCCCAGTCCGAGCAGGAGCCGCGCGCGCGGCGCCTCGGGATCGACCACGGCGCGCGGCGCGAGCGCGCCGGCGCGCGCCTCGGCCGCGGCCACGACCGTGTCGACCAGCGCGCGCTCGTCGTCCGCCACGGACCCGGCGCGCTGGAACTGCACGGCGCTGATCAGGAGTTCGCGCAGCTCGGGGTGGGCGCGCTCGAACAAGAGCGCCAGACCCTCCTGGCCCGGGAGGGCGCGCAGCGGGCGCAGGAGGTCGCGCCACAGGAACAGCGTGATCACGGCTGCGAGACACAGGCCGTGCAGGATCCGGATCGGGTGCGGCACACGCAGCACCCAGTCGGCCAGGAAAGCGAAGGTGAGCCACAGGGCGCTGGCTCCGAGCACGGTGCCGAGGCCGTAGGCAAACACCTGGCGCGCCAGGGCGGCGCGCGTGGCGACCAACAAGCGCTGCAGCGTCGGCGTGCGCTCCAGGGGGAGCTCCGGTCGCATCGTGCTCTCCACTCTATTCCTCTAGCGCTGGAAGATCGGGAGGTAGCGGTAGGGGATCTCGAGCACCAGGACCGCCATGGCCGTTCCGAAAGTGGGCCCGGGACCGGTGTGGTTGGGCCAGGAGCCGTCCGGGAGCTGCATGGAGAGCAGTTCGCTGCGCACTTCCTCGAAGTACGGCTCCCAGTAGTTCACCTGGAAGGCCGTCCCGGCCGTGTACATGGCCTGCACGCCGTAGTAGTGGCCGTACCAGAAGAAATAGTGGCCGCCCTCGCGCCTGCCGTACTGCAGGTTGAAGCCCACCAGGTTGCGCCGCAGGTAGTCGAGCCCGCGCCGGATCGAGTCGTCGGAGTAGATGCCGAGACCGTGCAGGGCGGTGACGCCGGCCGCGGTCAGCGGGAAGGACGAGCGCGAGCCGCGGCTGCGCTGGTAGTTGAAGGCTCCGACCTCGTCGGGATAGAGGCTGTTGTAGCCGCTCTGGCTGGCCTCGGTGATGGCCGAGTCGACCACGTAGCGCGCAGCGCGGTCGATGGTGGACTTCGGCACGCGGATGCCGATGTTGCGCGCCGCGCGCAGTGCGATCGCCTGGCACACGACGATCGACATGTCCGACTCCGGCGTGAACGGCACGTAGCGCCAGCCACCCTCCTGGTTCTGCGTCTCGACGATGAAGTCGACGGCCTTCTGGAGCTTGGCGCGCACGTCCGGGCGGTGCGACATCCCGCACATCTCGGCCAGGAACAGCGTGGCGAAGGCGTGGCTGTACATGCGCGAGCCGTTCAGCGTGACGTAGCCGTCTTCCTGCACGCCGGACAGCACGTAGTCGAGCGCGCGCGCCAGGGCGTCGCTGTGCGCGCCGCGACCCGGCGTGTGGCCGCCGGCCAGGAAGGCCGTGCCCGCCAGGGCGGTGACGCCCACGTGTCCGGCCTCGGCCGTCTCGCGGTACTCCGAGTTGAGCTTGAAGCCGATCTTGGCCGTCCAGCTCCCGTCCGCGTTCTGGTGCGCCGCCAGCCAGTCGAGCCCGCGCTCCACCGCTTGCTCGTGCTCGGGCGTGACCTCGATCGGACGAGTGTCGAAACCCTCGCCGATATCTTGGGCGCTGGTCGAGGCGGCCAGGCAACAGGAGAGGATCGACAGGCTGCGCATCATCGGGGTTTTTCCAGGATTTCGAGGCACCCGCCGCGGGGCGTGGAGCTCTTGCCGAGCACGAACAGGGCCGCGCCCAGGCCGCGCAGCTCGAGCTGGCCCACCTGGGCGAAGGCCCCGCCGAGGATACGGGTATCGACCTTCTTCCCCGCACGCTTGTCGAGGAACACGATCGTGGTCTCCGCGCCCTGGCCGTTCGCGCGCCGCATCGGGTAGGCGATGGCCACGCAATCGGCCGAGACGGCGGGCATCGGCAAGGCGCGGCCATCGTAGAGCTCTTGCGCGGCGATCGGCAGGGTCCAGGTCCACTGGATGCCGTACGGGAGTTGTATCGCGCGGATGGGCACGCTGCGCTCGGCTTCGGAGTGGGTGAAGCTGAACAGGTACGGAGCGCCGAGCTCGACCCGCGCGCGCGCGTCCAGACCCATGACGCGTTCGCCCGGCCGGAGCGGCACGACGCGCCGCACCGCGCCGGTCGCATCGTCGAGCTCGTACACGCCGCCGTTGCCCGCTGCGTTGCCCAGCGCCGCCGCATAGGTGACCGGGAACGCGCGACCCTCGCTGTGGGCGATGCCGTGCAGTTCTTCCTCCGGCCCGAACGGGTACGTCCAGGCGCGCCGGCCACCGTCCAGCTCGAAGGCCGCGAGCTGTGCGGGCCGTAGCTGGAAGGAAGGCGTGATCAGGCGCTCGCTCGCGATCCAGGCGCTGTCTTCCAGGGCCGAGCGCGAGTCGAGACCGGTGAGGCGGATGTCCGCCGTGACGCGTCCGTGGAAGAGATCCAGCACCAGCGCACGCGGCGGCAGCGCATGCAGTTCCGAGAAGAAGACGGCGTGGCCATCGCCCAGCACGGGGCCAGTCCAGTTCCCGCTCCGGCCGAGCGTCTTCTCCCATAGCGGGAGCCCGAGCAGCGCGTCGCAGGCGAGCACCGTGCCGGAACGCAGGCGCGCGACCAGCACGCCATCTGTTTCTGCGAGTGCGCGCGGCGGGTCGTCGGCGATCGTGCGCGTCCAGCGCTCTTCCGCGCGCTCGTCGAGGCACACGAGTCCCGTCTGCGTGCCGACGATCAGGCACCCGGGCGCGAAGGCGCAGCGCGCGCCGCCTTCCTCGATCGGCCGCCGCCACAGCGGTTGGCCGGGCGCGGCGCTCGAGTAGGCCTGCAGCTCGCCGCGCGTTGCGTAGATGTGCAGCTCGAGGGGCGCGCTCTCGCTGGCCTGGCCCTGGGGGCGTAGCACGCCCAGGAACTCGGTCGTGCCTGCGCGCTGCATCCCGCTCGAGAGCACGTCCGCGTCGAAGCGCACCGGCGCGGGCGTCGGCTCGCTGACCTCTCTGGCGAGCTCGGCTGCGAGTGCGCGCAAGGTGAGGCCAGCGTGGGCGGGCAGACCGGAATGGGTGGGCAGGACGCGCCCCGGGTCCACGCGCGCCAGGGCCGACACCAGGGCGCGCTCGAAGGCCAGGTTGCCCTGTTCTCCCAGGGCGCGCGCGAGCACGAGCAGGAGTTCGCTCTCGCGCTCGCCGTCCGCCGTGCCGCGCGCCAGGGCAGCGCTCACCAGGGCCGCGACGGCGCGTGCATCGTGCGCACTCGCCGCGCGCTGGACCAGGAGCGTGAGCGCCTCCCCGGCCGCGCGCGAGTGCGGAAAGCGTTCAGCCACGAGCGCGAGGCCGCCCTCGTCCGTGTGCGCGCGCGCCTGCGCCAGGAGCGCCGCGGCGTGCTCCTCCAGGGGCGCATAGGCCGCGCGGCCGCCGGGCAGGAGCAGGAGCCCCGCGATGCGTTCGCGCACCACGTTTTCTGCCGGGAAGCCGCGCGCCAGGAGCGCTCCCTCGGCGTGCGTCAGGGCCGCGTGCAGGTCGGCAAGCGCGGCCGCGAGCTCGCCCGCCCGCTCGCGTTCGCCGGCGCGCTCGAGCGCCGCCCAGAGCGCCGTCCTGAACGCGCTCGGCTCGGGCTCGAGGGTCTCCCCGCCGGCTGCCTTCGCCAGCCAGTTGCGGGCGGCCTGCACGCGCTCGTCCGCGGGCAGTGCGTGCGCACCCCAGCTCGCCTCGATCTCGTCCAGGACGCGGATGCGGACTGCCCCGCCGCGCGCGCGCAGGATGCGCTCCTCCTGGAACAGCAGCGCCGCGAGCTCGGCCGGATTCTCGGCCAGCGTGCGCACTCCCGCGAGCACGGCCAAGGCCTCTTCTTCGCGCTTCGAGCGCGCCAGCGCCTCGGCCAGGGCGCGCGCACACACGAGCTCCCCGCGCCCGTCGCGGCGAGCGTTCTTCTCGCGCGCGCGCGCGAAGAGCTCACGCGCTTCCTGCAGCGTGGTGCGCGCGTTCTCGAGCGCACCCTCCTCGAGGAAGAGCTTGCCGCGTCGCAAGAAGAGCTCGGCGGCTGCGTCGAGATCTTCCTCGCCGGCCGCGGCATGCGCCTGCTTGCGTGCGCGTTCGAGCTGCGCTTGCCAGTCGAAGTAGCCCGCCAGGCCCTGGCTGGACAGGCTGAAGAGCGCGCCCTCGCCGGCCCACAAGTAGCCGGCCTCGCCACCCTTCCAGCCGCCGCCCAGGGACGGGATGGGCTCGCCCGTGCGGCGATCGTAGACCACGCGCCCGAGCGGACTCGGGCACAGGATCGCGTCGGCCGTCAGCAGCGCGCGCGGCGAAGTGTCGGGGCGTTCCAGGGGCTTGGTCCACAGCGCGTCGAAGAACGCGGTCGAGGCCAGCCCGCCCGGCTTCTGCAGGGCCGAGACCTTGGCGCCCGAGAGGTAGAGCACGTCCTGGTCCGCCCCGAGCAGGACGTTGAACCCGCCGGACGGGCGCTCGAGATCCTGCAGCTGCTTCTCGGTGTAGGCCCACAAGCGCGCCCCGTCGGCGAGCCGCAGGGCCACGATCTCGGGCGAGTCGGAGGGCGTCGCGACGAGCACGTCGCCGACGATGACGGGCGGCGCGAGCTCCCAGGTCAGGTCGCGCTTGGGCGGCTGGTAGGACTTCGTCCTCGGCAGCGCGATCTGCTTGTAGGTCGTCTGCCACTGGAGGCGCCCGGAGAAGAGGTCCAGCGCGGCCAGGGTGCCGAGCTCGGTCTGGGCCAAGACGCGGTCCCCCTCGACGACCAGGGAGGAGGCGCTGAACTCGAACACCGAGCGCCCGAACATGTTGCGCTCGCGCTGCCCGCTGATGACCAGCGTGCTCCACAGGAGCGTGCCGCTCTCGAGCTCGTAGCAGGCGACGTGGTAATCGATGCGCCCCTGCATGCGATAGCAGGGCACCAGCACGCGCGCTCCGGCCACGGTGGGAGTGCCGGCCACCATCATGCGTTGCGCGTAGCTGCCGCCGCCGTCCCAGCGCTGGCGTAGACCGTCGAACTCGAGCGGGGGAGCGTGGTTCCACAGCTCGCGCCCGCTCTCGAGGTCGAAGGCGTGCAGGCGCCGCTCGGGGATCGCGGTCATGATCGTGATCCCCTGCCACTGCTCGTTCTCGTTCTCGGTGAAGGGCTCCTGCAGGACCGCCAGCGCGACGCCGTCGCCCACTGCCGGCCGCAAGACGAGCTGGCGGTAGTTGATGCCCTCGAAGAGGCGCGACTCGGCGTCCTGTCCGGCCAGCGCGGACCAGCCGCGCGGGGGGCCGGCTTGCCACAGGAGCTCGCCGTTGTAGGCATCCAGCGCGTAGAGCCGCAGGGTCGTGCACACCAGCACCTTCTCGCCCGTCGAGAAGGGCTGCAGGTTGTGCCCGATCTGTGCGCCGCCGCGCTGCACGAACGGCGTCATGTCGAGCTCGCGCGTCCAGGGCTCCGCGTCCCCGCGTGGGAGCGAGGGGCGCAGTGCGGCGCGTGTCGGGCGCGGCGTGGCCGCGCGCGCCTCCAGCCACTCGAGCCGGGCCGCGCTGGGCGCGGGTTCGAGCGCGAGACCGAGTTGTTGCGCCAGAGCGAGCGCGCGGCGCCAGGCGAGCTCGGCCGCCTCGAGCTGCCCGCTCTCGAGCTCCAGATCACCCAGCGCCCACCAGGCGCGCACGGCCGAGGGCACGATCGGCCAGGCGCGCGGGATGACCACCAGGTTCGAGCGCTCGGGCGCGAGGCACGCGCGTGCCAGGGCCTCGGCGGCGCGCGGTTCGTAGCGCGCGCAGTACTCGGCGCGCGCTCGTTCCGGCAGCGCGAACATGCGTTCCAGCGCCCACTCGGCCGCGCCGGGGTAGGTCGATTTCGCCCCCGGCCGCGCGCGCTTGGCCGGCAGGACTTCCTGGGCGTGCTCCTCCAATATGCGCTGCAAGACGGCCAGGGCCTCGGGGTAGCGCTCGGCCTGCAGGTGTTCCTCGGTCGCGGCCGCCAGCTCGCGCGTGTCGCGCGTCATCGGCAAGGCGAAGAAGCGCTGGGCCGAGTCCTCGCTCTCCTGCGCGCCCGCAGCCTGCCCGAGCGGGCCGAGCAGGCCGAGCAGGCCGAGCAGGACGCCGGCAAACCAGGCGGGGAACTTCACAACAGCTCCGCACGCTTGCGCAGGATCCACTCGGCGCTGAGCAGCAGCAGCGCGGCGAGCAGCGTGTGCCAGCCGTCCCAGGCATCCTCGAGGCGCGACGAGATCGGCTCGCGGCGCTCTTCGCCGCCCGGGAACTCGTTCGCCAGCGCGCGCGCGCGTGCGAGCTCGAGGAACTGGCCGCCGGTCTTGGCGGCGAGCAGGCGCAGGCTCTCGGGATCCGGGGCAGGGTCCTGGTTCTCGCGCGAGGGCAGCACGACCTCGAACTCGGTGGCGCTGACGCGTTGCTGGCGGCCGTCGACGCGGCCCTCGATCCAGGCGCGGTACACGCCCGGCCGATCGACCTCGAGTCCGCCGCGGTAGACGCCCAGGCGCTCGGACTCGCGCGTCAGCTGGAGCTCGTGCTCGAGGCCGTCGGGACCGCTCCAGCCGACGGTTTGCGTGCGCTCCTCGCTGGGGCGATAGTCCTCGTCCAGCACGCGCGCCTCGAGCTGCACGCGGTCCTCGATGTCGTAGCTCGAGCGCGAACTCTCGATGCGGTAGCGCCGGTCGCCGCTCTTCAGGCGCCCGAGGGCCAGCCAGCGCATGCAGTTGCGCCAGAAGGTGTCGAGGTAGCGGTCGCCGTAGCGGTAGCGCCAGCGGTAGGTCGAGTCGACCGCCAGGAACAGCGTGCGGCCCGCGGGGAAGTATCCGAGCACCATCAGGGGATAGTTCTCGCCGTTCTGCACGTTTCGGTCCGAGGGATGGCGCAGCAGCACCTGGGCGCCCGGCTTGACCTTCTGCACCGGCATGTACCAGTAGAAGCCGCGCAAGCCCTGCACGGGATCCTCCCACAGGGCGCGGTTGGCGTCCGGGTCGGCGGCTAGGCGCAGGATCTCGTGCGGATGGGTGGGGTCCTCGACCGTGGGGCGGAACTCGGTGCGCGTATCGCCCTCGAAGGCCAGCATGCGCGTCGAGTCGAGCTGCACCGGGAGCACGTCCTCCAGGGGCGTGTTGGCGAGCGCGCGCGGGTTGTGGAACTCGCCCGATTGGAACAGGAGCCCGCCCCCGGCCTCGACGAATTCCCTGAGGGCGTGCAGGAAGTCCTCGCACTTCTTCGGGTCCGGGGAGACCGCGTAGGGATCCACGTCGCCCAGGATGACCACGTCGTAGTTCTCGAGCAGCTCTGCGCGCGAGGTCGGGACGGCGGTCAACGATCCGAGGCCGGGCGAGGCTTCCTGCGGGAAGTCCTTGGTGGCGGAGAGCAAGAAGCACTGCACGTCGACGTTCTTGTCCGCGCGCAGGAGCAGGTTCTTGACGAAGCGGTACTCCCAGCGCGGGTAGCCCTCGACGAACAGGACGCGGATGCGCGCGGGCGAGACGTGCACGCTGAACTCGAGGCGATTGTCGTCGACCATGGTCTCGCCCTCGAGCGGCGGCAGGCTGACGCGCAGGCGCCGCTCGCTGCCGCCCACGATGCTGGGGGCGCTCTGGGCGATCAGGACCACGCGCTCGCCCTCTTCGGTCAGCTCGACCTCTTCTTCCGCCAGCACGCGCGTCTCGTCCTCGCCCGCGAGCTCCTCCAGCAGGAGCTGGGCGCGCTCGCCGGACGAGGTCCCGCGCCCGCGCACGCGCACGGTCACGCCCAGCTCGTCGCCCTCGAGGGCTTCGCTGGGCGCATCCACCAGTTCCAGCACGGCGTTCTTCTCGGCGCGCGTGTCGCCCACGACCAGCGTGTGCACGGGCACGCCGGCCACGCCGGCGGCGCGCGCCGCGTCGAGCGCGGAAGCGCCGCCGTTCGAGCGCCCGTCGGAGAGGACGACCACGTCGGTGACGTTCTTGCCGCGCTGGCTGGCGAGGGCCTGGTACAGGGCATCGCCGAGGTGCGTGGCGCCGCCGCGCCCGGAGAGCGCAGAGAGATCGGCGATCGGGTTCGCGCCCTCGGCGAAGGCGAAGAGCTCGAGCTGGTAGCCGCCGCGCCGGAAGATCGGCAGGAGCGCGCGCTCGAGCACGCTGCGCGCGAGCTCCAGGCGCGTCGCGCTGGTCGGCGGCAGGCCGCTCGCCTCCTCCAGGTCCTCGCGCAGGGCTTCGTCGCCGTAGGAGTCCGAGCGGCGCATGCTGGCCGAGTCGTCGACCAGCACCAGGACAGAGGCGGGGTGCACTTCCTCGCGCCGCTCCACGCGCACCGGCCGCGCCAGCACCAGGCCGAGGAGCACGAAGGCCGAGAGGCGCAGCGCGAGCAGGGTCACGCGCATCGAGCGCGAGATCTGCTCGCGGCCGTACCCGATCCAGGCCGCCGCGCCGAAGAGCGGCAGCACGATCAGCACCACCACCCAGGCCGGCGGCAGGTCGAGCAGGCGCAGGCTCTGCTCGAGTCCGGTCGGCTCGATGCGCTGCGACTCCGTCCCGAGGGGTGAGAGGCTGTGAAGAAATCCCCCGCCAGCCGAGAGCCAGCGGGATGCGCTGTGGCTAGGCGCGCCGACGACGCGTATTCCCAAGGCAATACTCGGAGGAGGCGCAACGACGGCACGGCGCATCCTGCTGAGCGCGGAGGCGGCGGGGGGGTTCTTCACAGCCTCTGAGAGCAACATCAGGCGAGCCTCCGGCCGCGGCCGATCCAGGCGGCCCACAGCGTTTCCGCCACGAGCACGAGCAGCGTCGCCAGCGCCAGCCAGCGCCACAGCTCGCCGCGCTGGGCGGGATCTTCCTCGTCGCCCCGGCCCTCGTCGCCCGGACGGAAGAGCTTCCAGGCGGGGTGCAACGCTTCGAGTTCCTCGGGCGCGATGCGCTCCAGGTCGCCCTCGCCCGGATCGAGCTGGCAAGCGATCCACTGCGTGGGAGCGCTCTCGGTCTCGACGCGCCACAGCCCGGCGCGCTCGAGCGGCCCGATCGGCGCGAGAGACCACAGGCCTTGCATGACTTCGCGCGGCTCGAGGTCGAGGGTGGCCCGCGAGCCGTCGGGCCGCATCAGGGCGGGATCGCGCGGGAAGCTGTCGAGCTCCAGCTCGAGCATGCCGCCCACGGGCGCGTTGCGCGCGGGCACGAGCCCCGTTCCGCCGTAGCGCAGGAGCTCGTGCGCCAGCGGGATGAGCGTGGCTGGCGACTGCGGGAACACGTTCCAGTCGCCGTCGATCGAGGTCGTCCACAGGAAGACTCGACCGCGTTCGTACGCCCGCTCGAGGAGCAGCGCGCTCTTCTCCTCGTCGTCGAGCCGCGCCAGCACCTGCGCGCTGGCGAGCGGCTCGGTGGCCACGAACTCGTAGATCGGGAGCTCGGTCAGGTACGGCCTCCAGCGCTCGTCGCCGAAGAAAGAGAGCGCCGGGTGGTCCTGCTCGAAGGTGGCGGCGCGGAAATAGGAGCCTTGACGCGAGGCCACCGCCACGTGCCGGGTGAGGCGCGCGGGCAGCAGTCCGCTCTCGTCCGCGCGCCACAGGCGTGTGTTGAGGCTGTCGATGGCCGAGGGATCGGAGGTGCGATCGCCGAGCGTGACCAGCAGGCACCCCCCGCGGGCCACCCAGCGCTCGAGCTTCTCCACCACTCGAGCGGGGAGCGTGCCCACGTTGGCCAGCACCACCACGTCGAAGGGTTCGGGATCCGCCTCCAGCGACCCGAAGGCCGCCGCTGCCACCTCTTCGCACACGAAGGGCGAGTAGGTTCCGCCGCTCGCGCGCACCAGGCCGCCGTCGTCGGGCGGTTCCAGGGCGGCCCGCAGGACACCCACTTCGTCCCGCCCGAGCTCCTCGCTGGGGGCCCCGTTGACCAGCAGGACGCGCAGCGGCGCGGGCGCGAACACCACTCCGGCGTGGCGGTCGTCCACGGCCAGACGGTCGCCCTCGATCTCGACCTCGAGCGCGTGAAAGCCCGGCCGTTCGAAGAGCACCTGGAACACGGCCTGCACGGCGCTGCGCGCGCCCACGTCGATCTCTTGGCTCGGCTGGCGCTGGCCATCGACCGCGAGCGCCACGCGCAGGCTCGCGCGTCCGTTCGGCCCGAAGTTGCGCACGCGCACGGCGATGTCGGTCGCGAGTCCGGCCCCCAGCACCCCGTCCAGGGGCTCGATCGTCTCGATGCCCAGGTTGGCGGGGATCGGACTCGGCGGCCCGAGATCCTCGACCCACAGCGTGACGCCCAGCTCGCGCAGGCGGTCCAGGGCCTCCTGCACCGGGACCGCGGGCGTGTCTACGAGCGGCGCGCTCGCGACCGGCTCGCGCGCGCCGGATGCGAAGGTGTTGCGCTGCAGGTCGGTGAGCAGACGCACCTCGAGCGCGCTGTGCTTGCTCTCGCCCGCGTCCTCGCGCGCCAGAGCGACGACTTCGTGCAGGACGCCTGCGAGATCCATGGACTCGTCGCGCGGCTCGCCCACGGTCGAGAGCGCGGCCAGAGCGTCCTCCGGCGTGTGCGAGGCCAGGAGCTGCGTGTCGCGGGCGGCGAGCAGCAGGCGCACGCGATCGCCGCGCGTGCCGTCCAGCTCGGCCAGCAGGGCGCGCGCGCGTTCGAGCATGGCCTCGTGCACGCTGCGCACGTCGCGATAGCCGGTCGAGGCCGAGCTGTCGAGGATCAGCACCAGGTCGCGGCGCTTCTCGGTCAGGGGCGCGAGCGGGCTCTCCTTGCCGATGAAGGGCCGCGCGATGGCAAAAGCCAGCAAGGCCACGGCCGCCATGCGCAGGAAGAGCAACAGCCAGTTCTCGAGCTGCACGCGCCGCCGCGTGCGCTTGTGGGCCGCGATCACGAAGCGCATCGCGCCCCACGCGAGCGGCTTGTGGCGCCGGCGGTTCAGGATGTGGATCACGAGCGGCACCGCGGCCAGCGCGGCGCCCCACAGCAGCAGGGGGTGCAGGAATCCCTCGAAGAGGCCCATGCGCTTCCTATCCTCCGGCCCGGGCCCGCGCCGCCCGGCGCGCGAGATAGGTCGAGAGGGCCACGTCGAGCGGCGTCGAGGTCGTGAGCGGCACGAAGTCGGCGGAGAGCTCGCGCGCGGCGCGCGCCAGGCGCTCGACGTGTCGGCCGAGTTCCGACTTGTAGGCGGCGCGGATCGCGTTCGGGTCGACCAGCATGCGCCCCGCGCCTTCCAGGCCCTCCAGGCGCAGGAGGCCGGTGTAGTCGAACTCGAGCTCCTGCGGATCGAGCACCTGGAACAGGATCGGTTCGTGTCCACCGTGGACCAGGCGGCGCATGCCGGCGATCAGTTGCTCCTCGTCGTCGAAGAAGTCCGAAAAGATCGCCACGATCCCGCGCCGGCGCAGGCGCCCGGCGATCCAGTGCAGCACGCTGCCTACGCCGGTCGCTCCGCGCGGCTCGACCTGCTCGAGAGCCGCCAGCACGTCGTTCTCCTGGGCCAGACCCGCGCGCGGCGCGACCTTGTGGCGCACATCCTCGTCGAACAGCACCAGCCCGGCCGCATCCCTCTGGCGGATCACGAGGTGCGCCAGCGAGGCGGCGCACCAGCGCGCGTAGTCGAACTTGGTCCAGGCCAGCGAGCCGAAGGCCATCGACTCGCTGGCATCGACCAGCAGATGGCAGCTGAAGTTCGTCTCGGCCACGAACTCCTTGACCACCAGGCGGTCGCTGCGCGCGAAGATCTTCCAGTCGAGCGCGCGCAGCTCGTCGCCCGGGACGTACTGGCGGTGCTGGGCGAACTCGATCGAGCTGCCGCGCTGCGGCGAGCGATGGTGGCCCGACATGAAGCCCTCGACCACCGTGCGCGCCACCAGGGACAGGCCCGCCAGACGATCCAGCACCGCCGGATCGAGGGCGGAACGCGGCCGTTCGGCGGGGGCTTCCACGCTAGCCCGACCTATTCATGAGGCCTCGAGCGAAACGTCGCGAATGGCTGCAGATGCAGCGATTTGCGCTGCGTGTGCGCGGAGACGACCTCTCTGCAGGTCGTCGAGACCTCGCAGGGTGCAAAGCGCTGCAGATGCGGCCAGTCGCGACGTTGCAGCCGAGGGCTCATGAATTGGTCGGGCTACTTTCTCTAGCCCGCGCTACGGACGCCGGGGAGACCCGCGCCGACCGCGGCCGTGGGATCGACCTCGACCAGCAGGCGGTCGATGATCTTGTCGCTGGTCATGCCCTCGGCGCTGGCCGAGAAGTTGGTGACGATGCGGTGGCGCAGCACCGGGTGTGCGACCGCTTTGACGTCCTCGATCGCCACGTGGTTCCGGCCCTGGATCGCGGCGTGGGCCTTGGCGCCCAGGACCAGGAACTGGCTGGCGCGCGGGCCGGCGCCCCAGGTGATCCACTCGCGCAGGAACGGTACGGGGTCGCTCGAGTGCACGCGCGTGCCGCGCGTCAGCGCCAGGACGTAGTCGAGCACGTGCTCGGCCACCGGCACCGAACGCACCGCTTCCTGCAGCTCGCGCAGCTCGGTCGCGCTCAGCACCTTGTTGAGCTCGACCTCGGCCGCGCCGGTCGTGCGCCGCAGGATCTCGCGCTCCTCCTCGCGCGACGGATAGGGCACGTGCACCATGAACATGAAGCGGTCGAGCTGCGCCTCGGGCAGGGGATAGGTGCCCTCCTGCTCGATCGGGTTCTGGGTGGCGAGCACGAAGAACGGGTCGGGCAGCGGATGGCGCATGCCGCCGATCGTCACCTGGCGCTCCATCATCGACTCCAGCAGCGCCGATTGCGTCTTGGGCGGCGTGCGGTTGATCTCGTCGGCCAGGATCACGTTGGCGAAGACCGGACCCTTGGCGAAGCGGAAGCGGCGCTCGTTCGTCTCCGGGTCGATGTGCAGGAGCTCGGTCCCGGTGATGTCGCCGGGCATCAGGTCGGGGGTGAACTGGATGCGGTTGAAGCCGAGGTCGAGGGTCTTCGCCAGGCTGGAGATGAGCAGGGTCTTGGCCAGACCCGGCACGCCCACCAGGAGACAGTGCCCGCGCGAGAGCACCGCCAGGAGCAAGAGGTCGATGGCCTCGTCCTGCCCAACGATCACGCGGTGCAGCTCCCGCTTCATGCGCTGGTGGGCCTCGCGCAGCCGGGCGATGATCGGGGCAGGAGCGTCGGAGTCGGTCATGAGTGTCAAGGGCGTTGGGGAGCGAGGGGTCTCGACCGGGGCCGAGCGCGAACGCGCGAGCGCCGATTAATACGGTGCGCGACCGCGCACGACAGGATCAAGTATCGGAATTGCCGGCAGATGAGGAGAAAGTTTACCGCGTCAGGAACGACCACAGGGCGTTCGCGCCCACCACCAGCACGTGTGGCCCGCGGGCCTGGAGGTCGCCGCCGGGAAGCGCGCCACCCACGGACGGGATGGGGGCGTGGTCCAGGAGGTAGAGCTCGCGCGAGCGGTCGAACAGGTACAGGGCGTGGTTGGTGCTCACCCAGGCGCGTTGCGAGCTGACGAGGCCGAGACCCCGGAAACGCTCGTCCTGGCCCAGGTCCAGGGAATCGACCCGGTCGCTCCCGGGACGACGCGCGGAGAGGTTCCGCACCGCTCCGGCGCCGTCCAGTACCAGGTGTTCCTCGGCGTCGCCTCCGAGCAGCGCCTGGGCCTGGAAGAGCGGCGCGGGCGGGCGCACGAGCACGGACTCCTCGCCGTTCGTGCGCAGCGGGAGCGGGCGCAGTGTGTACAGCCGGTCGGAGTCCATGGGTGCCCACAGGATCACCGGCGCTCCGTCCGCATCCGCCGCCAGCGCGGGGCGGTTGCCCTCCCAGCCCGGATCGCTCAGCGCACGCCGGCGGTTCTTGAAGCTCCACAGGGGCTCGCCCAGCAGCGCATCGAACAGCACTCCGAGACCCAGGTGCGTGCCCACGAAGAGGCGCCCTTCGTCCTCGTGCTCCAGCGCCAGGAGTGGCTGTCCGGCGACGCGCTTGGTGGTCTCGGCGAAGCGTTGCGTCGCGATGCGGTCCGCGCCACTGGCGAGCCAGCGCGCCCAGGCCAGGGATCCGTCACGGCGATCGAAGCCCAGCAACCAGGCGCGCACCTGTCCGTCGAACTGGCGTGCCTGGACCACGATCAGGCCGCCACTCGCGACCGGGCCCGGCTGGAACTCGTAGTCGCCCAGCTCTTCGAGCTCGGGCATGGGCACGACGCCCTGCTCCTCGAGCCGCTCGGCGCCGACGATGGCCCAGGCAAGTCGTGCGGCGGGCTCGCTCTGGCCGAGTTCGAGCCCCAGATCCTGGTGCGGGCGCGCGGGCGGGAGCTCCAGCGCGAGCAGGGCATTGGGTTCGGCCGCTTGCGTGCGGCCGACCACGAGCACGAGCCGCTCCCCATCGACGAGCGGCAGGAGCGGCCAGCCCGGAGGCTCGCGCGGCGCCTCGAGCAGGTTTTCGGGTGCATACCCTCCCAGGTAGTCGGCGGTTCGCAGGCGCGCGCTCGCCTCGAGCTCGCCGGCGCCGTTCAAGGACAACAGGAACAGGGTGCTCGCCGTCTGCAGGACGAAGCGGCCGTCCGCGAGGAACGCGCCCCCCGGCCGGGGGCGGCGCTCGAGCTCTCCGGCTTCCTCGCCCGTGCGCCGCGCGGCATCGTTCCAGCTGAAGGCATCGACGAAATCACAACCCACGGCAGTCTGCCAGGCCTCGCGCCCGCTGGCGCGCGTCGGTCCGAGGGCCGCGCGGCGGAGTTCCAGGGCAGCCAGGACGGTCGGTTCGCCGGACAGCTCCGCTGCGCGCGCAGCGCGCGCCATCCAGGCGCGGGCGCGCGCGGTCAGCCCGGCCTCGAGGGCGAGATCACCGAGCTCGAGCATGGCTCGCAGCGCGGCCGGGGTGAGCGGGAAGAGCCGCACGATCTCGCTCAGCCGTCCGGCGCGCTCGGCGAGCGGGAGGAGCGCGGGCAGGGCGCGCAAGGCCAGGTCCGCGCCCGGGGCGAGGCGTTCCTTCCAGCGCGCGCGCTCGTCCGCGGACAGGGACGCGAGGCGCCGCGCGAGCCCTGCATGCAAGCCTTCGGCCAGGCGCCGCTCGTCCAGCGGGTCGGACTCGAACCAGGTGCTGGCACCCGTTCCGCCAATTGCGAGCGCCTCGCGCCAGTGCTCGAAGGCCGCGTCGTGGAGACGCGCGCCCTCGGCGGCCGCGCCCGAGGCGCAGGCGGCACGGGCGCGCTCCAGGACCTGGTCGCCACTCGCCAGGGCGTGCGCCGCAGCCTCCACGATGGGCACGAAGACATCGTTGTCGAGCGCGCCCTCGGAGGTCGGCGCATCCCTGGTGCGGTCCTCGTCCGCGCCTTGCCAGGCCGAGCGCGAAGGCGCGCCGCAGACGGCCGCGACGGATGTCAAGAGGAGCCGCGTGGCGAACCGCGCGCCTGGATTCACGGCTTGGTGCCGCTGCGCGCGCGCTCGAGCGTGAGCGGCTCGGCCGCTGGATCGAGCAGGCTGCGCCGGACGCGTTCCTGGTACACGGCGTCCGCCAGCATGCGTGCTTCGCGGGCGAGCTCGCTGTCTTCCGCCTGCAGCGCTTCGACTCGCGCGCGGACCTCGGCCTCGGCGCGATCCAGACGTGCTCTGGTGGCACCTGCCGGGCGGAGACCGAACACGAGGAGCTGCGCCAGGAAGAGGAGCGGCACCCACACCGGGGTCCAGAGCAGGAGCACGCGCGCCAGGTGCAGCGCCCGCGCGCGGCGCGCGCCCGGAGCTGGCCGGGCAGGGCGCGTGAGGTCCAGCTCGAGCTGCGCGGTCATGCGGTGCTGCAACGCTAGCGCAGTACGCCCGCGCCGTAACGCGCGCTCGCGCCGAGCTCCTCCTCGATGCGTAGCAAGCGGTTGTACTTCGCCACCCGGTCGGAACGGCACGGGGCGCCGGTCTTGATCTGCCCGGCGTTGGTGGCGACCGCGAGGTCGGCGATGGTGGTGTCCTCGGTCTCGCCCGAGCGGTGGCTGATCACGGCGCGGTAGCCGTGGCGGTGTGCAAGCGCGATCGCATCGAGCGTCTCGGTCAGCGTGCCGATCTGGTTCACCTTGACCAGGATGGCGTTCGCGACGCCGCGCTCGATGCCCATGCGCAGGCGCTCGACGTTGGTGACGAACAGATCGTCGCCCACCAGCTGCACGTGGCTCCCCAGGCGCTCGGTCAGCTCGCGCCAGCCATCCCAGTCGTCCTGGTCGAGGCCGTCCTCGAGGCTGAAGATCGGGTAACGCTCGCTCCAGCTCGCGTACAGCTCGACCAGCTCGCCGGCGCTCAGCTGCTTGCCGTCGATGTGGTACGCGCCGGCGTGCAGGAACTCGGCCGAGGCCGCGTCGATCGCGATCTTCACGTCGCGGCCCGGCATGAGGCCGGTCTTCTCGACGGCCGAGAGCAGGAGCTCGATCGCCTCGTGATTCGAGCCGAGGTTCGGCGCGAAGCCGCCCTCGTCGCCGACCGCGGTCGCGAGGTTGCGCGCCTTGCACACGCTCTTCAGCGCGTGGAACACCTCGGTGCCCATGCGCAAGGCCTCCCTGAAGCGCGTGGCGCCGAAGGGCATGATCATGAACTCCTGGATGTCGACGTTGTTGTCGGCGTGCTGGCCGCCGTTCAGGATGTTCATCATCGGCACGGGCAGCAGGTTGGCCGCCGCGCCGCCGAGGTAGCGATACAGCGGCAGGCCGCACTCTTCGGCCGCAGCCTTGGCTGCGGCGAGCGAGACGCCCAGGATCGCGTTGGCCCCGAGGCGCGCCTTGTTGCGCGTGCCGTCGAGCTCGATCATGCGCTGGTCGAGCGCGGCCTGGTCCAGGGCCTCGGCACCCTCGAGCGCGCGCGCGATCTCCGTGTTCACGTTCTCCACGGCCTTGAGCACGCCCTTGCCGCCGTAGCGGCCCTCGCCATCGCGCAGCTCGTGGGCCTCGTGGTGCCCGGTCGAGGCGCCCGAGGGCACGGCCGCACGGCCCGCAGCTCCGCTCGCGAGCTCGACGTCCACTTCGACCGTGGGGTTCCCGCGCGAGTCGAGGATCTCGCGCGCGCGCAGGGAGGCGATCTCACTCATGCACGGGCAGCGTATCGGCCGGTCGGAAGCGAATCGAGGGGGGTCTTTCCACTCGTTCCGCCGAGGGAGTAGCGTAGCCGGAGGCATCTCATGACCTCCCGCCGCGCCCAACTGCTGCCCAACCTGATCACGCTGGGCAACGCTTTCTGCGGCGTGCTGGCGTTGTCCAAGGCCATCGACGCCCTGACGCTGTCGGCCGATGCGCCCGCTGTCTTCTACGAGAAGATGGAGGCGGCCTGTTTCCTCGTCTTCCTGGGGATGGTGTTCGACGCCCTGGATGGGCTGGTCGCGCGCATGACCGGCGGTGGCAGCGAGTTCGGCGCGCAGCTCGACTCCTTCTCGGATGCCCTGACCTTCGGGGTCGTACCGGCCATGCTGGCCAAGGTGCTGATCGAACACGAGACCGCGGGCGGCAACGCGCGGCTGCACTTCCTGGCCGCGGCCAGCTTCTCGCTGATGGCCATCCTGCGCCTGGTGCGCTTCAACCTCGACCCCGCGCCGAGCAGCGTCCAGCGCGACGACGAGGTCAAGACCTTCCAGGGGCTGCCCTCTCCTGCCGCGGCGGGGACGGTGGCTGCGACCATCTGGCTGTACCTGATCTTGCGCCGCCCGGAGCTCGAGGTCGAGGAGGGCACTCCGACCTGGCTGCACCGTCAGCTGGTCGGCATGCGCGCGGTCGACTGGACGCCAGTTCTCGACTGGGTGCCGATGCTGCTGGCCTGCCTCCTGCCCGTGCTCGGAGTCCTGATGGTCAGCAACCTGCGCTACGTGCACGGTATCTCCTACCTGACGCGCGGGGGTCAGCACGTGACCCTGGTGGCCTTGGTTTTCGTGGTGATCCTGCTCTACATGGCGCCGGTGCCGATGCTGTTCCTCGCGGCCATGACCTTCCTGCTCTCGGGGCTGGTCTCCGGCCCGCGCGCATGGCTGCGCGAGCGCGCCTTGCGCCGCGAGGCATGACCCCGGTCACGGTGTGGGTCGCTCTGGGCAGCAACCTGGGCGAGCGCCGAGCCAACCTGGATGGCGCGGTCGAGGCCCTGTGCTCTGCGGACGAGGTCGAGGTCGTGCGCGTCTCGCCCTGGTTCGAGACGAGTGCGGAGGGCGGTCCGAGCGGGCAGCCGCCCTTCCTGAACGGCTGCCTGGAGGCCCGCACCACGCTCGCGCCGCGCACGTTCCTGTGGCTGCTGCAGCGCCTCGAGACGCAGTACGGGCGCGAGCGCGCGCGCGAGGTACGCCACGGGCCGCGCGCGCTGGACCTGGACCTGCTCTTCTACGGCGAGCTGGAGCTCGACAGCCCCGAGCTCGTGCTGCCCCACCCACGGCTCGAGGAGCGCGTGTTCGTGCTCGAACCCTTGTGCACCCTGGCTCCCGAGCTCGTGCTACCGCGCTGCGGACGCAAGGTGCGCGAGCGTCTGGCCGAGCTCCGCGCCGCGCTGGGCGGCGCCGGGACGCTCGAGCGCTGCGCCGAGCCCGAGGCCGCCCGGCGCTGGTGCGCGGAGCAGCGCGCCCAGGGCCTGCGCGTCGGCTTCGTGCCCACGATGGGCGCGTTGCACGAGGGCCACCTCGCGCTCGTGCGGCACGCCCTGGCCGAGAACGAGCGCGCCTGCGTGAGCGTATTCGTGAACCCGCTGCAGTTCGACGACCCGCGCGACTACGAACGCTATCCACGCGCCCTGGAGGACGACGCGCGTCTGCTCGCGTCGGTCGGGTGCTCGATGCTCTTCACCGGCAGGCTCGAGCAGTTTTTCCCGGAGCATGCGCGTGGCGAGCCCGTACCGCTGCGCGCTCCCGGTCCGGCGGCAGAGGGGCTGGAGGGCGCGTTTCGTCCCGGGCACTTCGCCGGCGTGGCCACGATCTGCGCGCGCCTGTTCGAGCTCGTGCGGCCCGCGCGCGCCTACTTCGGCGCGAAGGACTTCCAGCAGTGCCTGGTCGTGCAGCACCTCGCTCGCGCGCTCGGCTTTCCGGAGATCGTGGTGTGCGCGACCGCGCGCGAAGCGGACGGGCTGGCGCGCTCGTCGCGCAACCAGCTCCTGACGCCTGCGGAGCGCAGCCAAGCCCCGGCCCTCGCGCGCGCCCTGTTCGCCGCGCGCGCCGCCTGGCGCGCGGGCGCGCGCGATCCCGCGCGGCTCGAGGCGCTGCTCCGCGCCGAGCTCGCGCGCTCCGGTATCCAGGTCGAGTACGCCGAGGTGCGCGATCCGGAGCGCTTCTCCGAGCGCCCGCGCGAGCCGCTCGTGCGCGCGCGCGCGCTGCTCGCGGCGCGCCTCGGACGGGTACGGCTGATCGACAACCTGGACCTGGCTGCCGACGAGCCCGGGGAGCCCATGTGAGCGCGCGGCGCATCACCGTGCGCGCCCCGGCCAAGGTCAATCTGACGCTCGCGGTCCTGGGGCGGCGTCCCGACGGCTACCACGAGCTCGACAGCGTGATGATGGCGCTCGAACTCGGCGACGAGCTCGTGGCCGAGGCCAGCAGCGGGGCCAGCGGCTGCACGCTGGAGCTGCGCGGTCCGGCGGCGGCGGGTGTGCCGAGTGACGCAACGAATCTGGCCCTGCGCAGCGCGCTGGCCGTGCGCGCCTTGGCGGCGGCGCGCGGCCTCCGGCCCGCGGGCGTCCGGCTCACCCTGACGAAGCACGTTCCGGCCCAGGCGGGCCTCGGGGGCGGCAGCGCGGATGCGGCCGCCGCAGCGCTCGCCTGCGCGCGCCTCTTCGGCCTGGATCCCGACGCGCCCGAGGTGTTCCGGGCCCTGGCCGAGCTCGGCAGCGACTGTGCCTTCTTCCTCGCCGCGCGGCAGAGCGGCCTGGCGCGCTGCACCGGGCGGGGAGAGCGCGTCGAGCCGCTGCCCGCGCTCGCGCTGCCCTGGAGTCTCGCGCTCGTGACGCCGGATTTCGGATGCTCGACCGCCGCCGTCTATCGCGCGTACGTTCCGCCGCAAGCGCCGGCGCAGGAGCGGCGCCGGCCGTTCGATCCGCGCGCCCTGGGCACGGGCGTGCTGGAGGAGGCGCGGAACGGGCTCGTGAACGAGCTCGAGCCCGCGGCCGAACGCGCTTGCCCGGAACTCCTGGCCTTCCGCGCGCACCTCGAGCAGCACGCGCCCGGCGCCTTTCGGCTGGCCGGAAGCGGATCTTCGTGCTTCGGATTCTTCGCCGACGAAGCCTCCGCGCGCAGCGCGCTCGCGCGCGTGCAAGGAACGTCGGGAGGCCGTCGTTACGCCCTTCGCGGGCAATGGGTGCTGCCCGCTCGCAGCCGGGGGATGGAGCCCTCCCTTAGCAGTGCGCATTGAGGCCCACCGGGCCCGGCTTGCATTCGGTCCGCGGGCCCTATGTGCTGACGCAAGCTCTCGCAGGCAAGGCCGTTACGGCTCGCATGAACATCACCGAGGTGCGCATCAAGTTGCTCGAGAACCAGCCCGACAAGCTGCGTGGATTCGCGAGCATCACGATCGACGACTTCGTCGTCATCCGCGACCTGAAGATCATCGATGGGGCCCACGGGTTCTTCATCGCCATGCCGAGCCGCAAGCTGTGCGACCGGTGTCTCTCGTGCGGCGGCAAGAACCACCTGCGGGCGCGCCACTGCAACGACTGCGGCAAGCGCCTGCGCCCCGACCGCGGCCTGCACGACGAGCGCGGGCGCATGCGCTTGTACGCCGACATCAGCCACCCGATCCACCAGAAGGCGCGCGCCTTCGTCGAGGCGCGCGTGCTGGAGGCCTTCCACCAGGAGCTCGAGCGCTCCAAGCAGGAAGGCTACGTGGCGCACTCCTTCGAGGACCTCGACTACGAGTCCTACGAGCTCGGGCGCCCGCAGGCCCAGCCGGACCCTCAGCCCCACCACGTAGACTAGGTGGGGTGAAGCGCGCCAAGTCCCGGCCGAGGGTGGCGATCCTCGGGTGCGGCCATGTGGGCAAGGCGCTGGCGGTCGAGCTCCTGGACTCGGAGCGTCCTGCGCCGCTGCGCGGAAAGCTGGGGGTGTGGTCCCGTTCCCGTCGGAGTATCGGGGCGCTTCGCAAGCTCGTGGTCGGCCAGGCTCGGAAGAACGACCGGCGGCTGCGGGTCCTCGCAAGCGCCGGCGAGGCTCTGGCCGAGGCCGACGTCGTCCTCCTGTGTGTAGCCGACGACGCGATCGCCTCCCAGGCCCGAGAGTTGGCCGAAGCCCGTGACGTCTTTCACAGGCAGGTGGTGCTCTTCACCAACGGCTACCTTCCGCTCGCCTGCCTCGCTCCACTCCGACGTCGCGGCTGCGCGATCGGCAGGCTGCACCCTCTGGCACCGATTCCCTCGGGCCGGGAGCTCAACGCCCTGACCATGGCACATTTCGCCATCGAGGGCGATGCCAAGGCCGTCCAGGCGGCGCGGAGGCTCGTGCGGGGGATCGAGGGCGATGCGTTGTTCCTGACGAAGCGCCGTGGAGCCGTGCAGGCATACCACGCAGGCGCATCGCTTCTCTGCGGAGGGTTGACGGCGCTTTTCCACCTGGCCGAACAAGTGATGAGCGAATCGGTAGGCTCAAAAGCCGCTCTGCGAGATGCCCTGGCCGCATCCGCCGAGGCTACCCTCTGGAACGCAAAGGAACTCGGACCGGAGAAGGCGCTGACTGGAGCCCTGTCGCGGGGGTCGCAGTCGCTCGTTCGAGGGCACCTGGCTGCGCTGAGAAAGGTCCCGGCGGCGCTCGAGCTCTATCGCCTGCTCGGCGGAACGATGCTGGAGCTCGGGCATGCTCGCGGCTCCATCGACGATTTGGAGAGACGTCGCCTCAGTGCTCTGCTTTCTTACAAGCGGCTGAAACGCTTGCGGCCTAGCGACTGGAGAAAGCTAGTATCGCCTCTCACTGCTTGGCGATTGTCGTCTCTCACCTCGACTCCGACTTCGACGCGCTCTGTGCGCGCGCGCTACGGCAGCAGCCGCTCGCAGACCTGATCGAGCTGCGCCTCGATCTCGTCGGCCACCCGGGCAAGGAGCGCCTGCGGGCCTTCGTGCAGCAGGCGAAGAAGCCCGTGATCGTCGCCTGCCACGGGCGCGAGGCCTTCGGGGAGCGCGATCAGGACCCCGGCGAGCTGTGCGAGCTGCTGCACGACGCGGCCGAGGCCGGGGCGCGCTTCGTCGACGTCGACTGGAGTCTCGCGCTCGAGCTCGGCGAGGTGAAGGCGCCCTGCCACCGCATCGTTTCGCGCCACGTGCTCGAGGAGACGCCCGCGGACCTCGAAGCGCTGCACGAGGAGGTCAAGGCCGTCCTCGGCGAAGGCGATGTCACCAAGATCGTCACCCACGCGGCGAACTGCGAGGACGGGCTGCGACTCCTGCGCTGGCTCGCGACGACCAAGGGCGTGGTGGCTTTTTGCTCGGGCGCGGCCGGGAGCTTCACGCGCTTGCTGGCGCCCATCTTCGGCTCGCCCTTCACCTACTGCGCGAGCGCGCTCATGCAGGGCGAGCCCGCCGGCGTCGCCACCGCGCCCGGGCAGTGGCGCGTGAACGACTTCCTGGCCGCCCTGCCGCCCGGCGGCATCAGCCAGGAGACGGCCATCTTCGGCGTGGTCGGCAACCCGATCGCGCACTCGCTCTCGCCGCGCGTGCAGGGCATGGCCTTCAAGGCGGCCAGGCTCGACGCGGTCTACGTGGCTTTCGAGCCGCGCGAGCTGGAGGGTTTCCTGCAGCTCGTGGAGGCGCCGAACTTCCGCGGCTTCTCGGTCACCGCGCCCTTCAAGCAGGAAGCCTTCCGGCTCTCGAGCGGGCACGACGAGGCCAGCAAGCGGACGCGTGCGGTCAACACGCTGGTGCGCGAGCGCGCCGGCTGGAAGGGCGCGAACACCGATGTTCCTGCCGTGCGCGAGACGCTGGCGCAGGCT
>JANOGB010000485.1:0-4269 GCA_031413955.1 Planctomycetota bacterium
AGCGAATGACATAGGCGATGATCAGCGCGGCGACCGAGCCGGCCAGGATCAGCCCGACGCCGGTCCCGCCCAACGCCCGGACCGTCGCGTTGAGACCTTCGTCGATGAGAACGAGCGGCGTCAGCAGGCCGAGCGCCAGCACGGTGCCCGGGATCGCATAGCCGATGCCGGCGACATTGACGCAGGCGCCGACCAACGGATGGCGCAGATAGCGCGTCGCCGCGACCGCCGCGAATCCGATAACCAGCACCAGCGCGGTCGCGACGGCGGCGAGCGCGATGGTGGTGAGGGCAGGGCGGATCAGTCCCGGATCGAAGCCGAGCAGCAGCCCGCGCAGGACGACTTCATACAGGAGGAATCCGGCAGGCAGCAGGAAGCCGAGCACGACGGGCACCAAGCAGAGCAGCGCTGCGAAGAAGCGCCACGGTCCCTTGAGCCTGATGCGCGACGAGAACCGCGTGCCCTGCTGGGTCATCGCCGTGAAGGCGCGGCCGCGCCGTCCGTAGCGCTCGATCGCGATCAGCGCGGCGACGAACGCCAGCATCACGCAGGCGATTTGCGCGGCGCCGGCGAGGCTGCCGCGGTTGAGCCAGGTGGTGAAGATCGAGCCAGGCGCGCGTCCGCGCGCCGCGGACCGCGTGACGTCTTTCGAGCTCGACTGCACGGCGTGGTTCCGGCTGACGCCGTGGCGGCGGGCAAGGGTCGGCCCCTTCAGGATCGAGATGATCTGCTGCTCCGAGAATCGGCTCCTGCGCATGGCTCCTCGAGGAGTTCTTGTTCCCGGGAACCAGAGGTTCGCGTGGACCCACGCTCAGGGAGGGGGCTCACATCGACGGAAGGCGTGCCCCGCCCTACTCCGCCGCCGTCAGGCTCGCCAGCTTCGCTCCGCTCGCGACAGCCTGGCCCTCGCGCACGTGCAGTGCGGTGACCTTCCCGGCCGCGGGCGCGGCGATCTCGTTCTGCATCTTCATGGCCTCCAGGATCAGCAGCGGCTGGTCCTTCGCGACCGTGTCGCCCGCCTTCACGAGCAGCTTGATCACCACCCCGGGCATGATGCTCTTCAGGTCGCCGCCGCCCTTGGCGCGCGTGCGTTCGACGTCGTGGGCCGCGCGTTCGCGCTCGTCCTCGAGCGTGACCCGGTAGAGGTGCCCGGCCACCGTGACCTGGACCTCTCCGGCTCCGCCCTCGATCGAGACGGCGTAGGCCCTGTCGCCCGCTTCTGCGCCCAGATACAGGGCCACCTGCCCCAGTCTGTCGACCTCGTCGTACCGGACGGAGAGCGCCTGGCCGTCGTAGCGGACGCGCAGCTCGCCCAGGACCTCGGCCAGCTCGACCACGTGCTCGGCGCCGTTCACGGTGACGAAGTACTTCATGCTCCAGATGCCCCGCCGCTACCGAACGGGACGCGCTCGGGCCAGCCCGCGAGCGACTCGGCGCGCCGCGCGAGCCATCCGCCGCGGTCGTCCGCGCGCCCGGCCAGCGCGCCGCGCCGCGCCTCGTTCCAGCGGTGGATCGCCGCCGCCACGGCCGCGGCCGCGACCTCGGCGCCCACGCGGCCCTGGAAATCGATCGTCTCGAGCAGGTGCGTGTCGAAGCGGCCGGAGCGGAAGCGCTCGTCCTCGAGCACCGCCATCGCCGCCGGCGCGCTGGTCTTCACGCCGCCCACGTTGAGCTCGGCCAGCGCGCGCCGCATGCGCTCGATGGCCTGCGCGCGCGTCGGCGCCCAGACGATGAGCTTGGCCAGCAGCGGGTCGTAGGCGAGCCCGACCTCCATGCCGCGATAGAGCCCGGAATCGACGCGTACCCAGGGCCCGCCGGGAAAGCGCAGGTTGTGGATCGTGCCCGTCGAGGGCAAGAAGTGGTTGGCCGGGTCCTCGGCGTTCAAGCGCACCTCGAGCGCGTGCCCGCGGAAGGTGACCTGCTCCTGAGCGTAGCCGAGCTCCTCTCCCGCGGCGATTCGCAGTTGCTCGCGCACGAGGTCGAGCCCCGTGACCATCTCGGTGACGGGATGCTCGACCTGTAGGCGCGTGTTCATCTCCAGGAAGAAGAACCCCGGCGTCCCGCTGGCGTCGCTGTAGAGGAACTCGATCGTGCCCGCGTTGACGTATCCGACCGCGCGCGCTGCCGCGAGCGCGACCGCGCCCATGCGCGCCCGCAGCTCGGCATCGACGACAGGCGAGGGCGACTCCTCGATCAGCTTCTGGTGCCGGCGCTGCACGCTGCACTCGCGCTCGCCGAGGTGCACGCCGTGCCCGTGGGCGTCGAACAGAACCTGGATCTCGACGTGGCGCGGCCGGTCGAGGTAGCGCTCGAGGTACACGCGTCCGTCGCCGAAGGCCTTCTCGGCCTCGCTCGAGGCGGCCCGGAAGGCGCCCTCCATCTGCGCCTCCTCGCGCACGATCCGGATGCCCTTGCCGCCGCCGCCGGCCGAGGCCTTGAGCGCGATCGGATAGCCGACCTTCTGCGCCGCTTTCCGCGCCTGCTTGGGATCCGCGAGCGCCTCGGCGATGCCCGGCACGACCGGCACGCCGGCCTGCTGCATCCTGCGCCGGCTCTCGATCTTGTCGCCCATCGCGCGGATCGCCGCGGGCGGCGGCCCGATCCAGACCAGCCCGGCATCCGTCACCGCCTGCGCGAAGCCAGCGTTCTCCGAGAGGAAGCCGTAGCCCGGATGGATCGCCTCGCTGCCCGTCTGCTTCGCGGCCGCGAGGATCTTGTCGAGCGCGAGATAGCTCTCGGCCGCCGTCGTGCCGCCCAGCGGCACGGCCACGTTGGCCAGGCGCGCGTGCAGGGAACGCTGGTCGAAGTCCGAGTACACGGCCGCGACCTCGATGCCCATCTCGCGCGCCGTGCGCAGCACGCGCAGGGCGATCTCGCCGCGATTCGCGATCAGGATGCGTCGGAACATGCGTGGGCGCTCAAGATACGAAGGCCAGCGTGCCCCGCATACGACTCAACTCGACCGCAGCCCCACGACCACGCCCAGGATCGCCAGGGGCCAGAGCTGCAGCAGGAAGCGGTCGATGGTCGTGCCCGTGAGCCAGTCCAGGTCGAAGTTCGTCGTGACCAGCACCAGCAGAAACGCGAGCGCCATGCCCGCACACAGAGCGAGCGGCAGCCACGAGCGCGCGACCCTGCGGCCGCGGGGCACGAGCACGAAGGCCAGCGCGAGCGCGAGCAGCGCCCAGCCCGCCATCTCCGCGGTCAGATGCCGCGCCAGATAGCCGCCCACCGTGCGGTAGCGCGACGGATCGATCAGGTCCTCCCACAGCGAGCGCGTCCGCGCGCCGAACACGAAGCTCCGGCCGGCAAAGCCAAACTTGAGCACCAGCACGGGGAGACCGCCCAGCAGGAGACCGCAGCCCAGGGCCAAGGCGGCGCGCCACCGATCCGGGAAGCGGAAGCGCAGCAGCGCCACCGTTCCGAGCACGAGCAAGGCGAACACCAGGCCCTCGTTCTTGCACCAGGCCGCCGAGGCGACGCAGAACCCGAGCAGTGGCCACCAGCGCTCGGCGCGTTGCTGGCGCCGCGTTGCCATGACCAGCAGACCCGCGCTCCAAAGGAAATACGTCGCCAGGGCGAAGTCCGCGTACTGCAGCGCGGCCCACGCACGGTCGCTGCGCTGACACAGCCACGCGAGGCCAGCCACCGCCGCCACACCCGTCGAACGCAGCTTGGCGGCCAGCGCCACGAGAGCGCCGAGACATCCGACCCAACCCAGCACGCTGAGCGCCTGCGACGGCAAGGGGTCGATGCCACCCGACACTTGCCCCGACCAATGCCACAGCCGCGCCACGGAGCACTCGAGCAGCAGCGGATAGTCCGGTTGCGCCACGACCTCGCCCTGGAACATCCCGGCCCAGTCCGCTCCACCCTCGTGCAGGAAGCGCGCCTTGAGGTTGATCCTGGACCAGGCGTCCCAGTAGCCCCACGGCGCGACCTCGGCCTGGCGCAGGATCACCATCCCGGTGACGAGCACGGCCGAGGCGAGCACGAGCAGAGCCGCCGCCTCCCAGCCCAGCCGCGGCCGCGGCGGCAGCAGGAGTCGAGCGCGCTCTCGCCGCTTCCGCCGCGCCAAGTAGGCCGCCACGACCAGGGTCGCGAGCTCGACCCCGGGGTACCACGACGCCCTCCCACCGGAGACGACCAGCCAAAGGAAGTAGGCGCTGCTGGTGGCCGAAAGGCCCACCGGAAGAGCCAGCGCTGCGAGCAGCACCGCCGGCTTGGCGCGCGTGGGCCAGAGGCGCCAGGCCAGCAGCGCGCCGACAG
>JANOGB010000486.1:0-2189 GCA_031413955.1 Planctomycetota bacterium
ACGCGGTCCGGCGCAGCCAGGCGCGCGCAAGCGCGCCGCGGACCGCGCGGCGTCTTGCGAGCTCGACTGCACGGGCGCCACGGGCCGGCCACCTCGCTCCCGCGCGAAGGCGGGGCCCCGACGAGCGAGCTACACACCCACGCATCCACCATGCTCCCGCTCCGCTCCAGGAACCTGCGCCCACACGATTTCCTGAAGCCCCAAAAAGCGCAGGGCTTGCGCTCCTCCTCTCGGGGCTTGCTCTCGGACGAGGAGATCGCGAACCTCACTTCCTGCTCCACGCCCCCGCGCGGCAGCGAGCCTGCGACCCTTCCACCGACGCCTGGCCGCCACCATGAAACTCTGGATCCCCGGTCCCACCCATGTCCGCCCCGAGATCCTGGCCGAGCAGAGCCAGCCGCTGATCGGGCACCGTTCCAAGGCCATGAGCGAGCTGATCGAGCGCATCGATCCGCCCCTGCGGCTCGCCTTCGGCCTCGCGAGCGGCTCGAGCGCCAGCGTCGCGGTCGCGAATCACAGCGCCACCGGGATGATGGAGGGTTCCCTGCACGGCGTCGGCGCACGCGTCCTGTGCATCGTCAACGGCTCGTTCTCGAAGCGCTGGGCGGACATCGCGAAGGTCCTCGGCAAGGACGTGACCGTGCTCGAGTTCGCCTGGGGCCAGGCGGTGACGGAAGCGCAGCTCGCCGAAGCCCTGAAGACCAAGGGTCCGTTCGACGCCGTCACGCTGGTCGTGTGTGAGACCTCGACCGGCGTGCTGACGCCGCTCGCGCCCGTGGCAAAAGCGCTGAAGAGCGCGCCGCAGACGCTGCTCCTGGTCGACGTCGTCAGCGCGATCGCCGGGACGCCGATCGACTTCGACGCGCACGGCATCGACCTCGCCCTGGCCGGCGTCAACAAGGCGCTCGCGCTGCCGCCCGGCATCACGGTCCTGTGCGCCTCGAAGCGCTACCTGGACGGCGCGCGCGCGAAGAAGCGCCCGAGCTGGTACCTCGACCCGGTGCGCACGATCGACGGCCACGTCGAGCGCAAGACGCCGGCCACGCCGGTCGTGACGCTCTACCGCGCGCTCGCGCGCCAGCTCGAGGACATCACCAAGGGCGCGACCCTGCCCGCGCGCGACAAGGCGAAGACCGGCGCCGCCGCCTGGACCGCGCGCTTCGAGAAGCACGCACGCCTGCGCGCACGCACGCTGCAATGGGCGCAGGGCCACGGCCTCGCGCCCTTCCCGCCCGAGCCGCTCTCCGCCCCCACCGTGAGCTGCATCCAGGCCGGCGGCCTCGACGTCGCCAAGCTGATCGAGGCGCTCAAGCAGCGCGGCCACGAGATCGGCAACGGCTACGACAAGCTCAAGGGCCTCACCTTCCGCATCGGCCACATGGGCGACCACACGGAGGAGGGGCTGGAGGAGTTGCTGCACGCCATGGACGAGGTCCTCGATTCCGTGCGAGCGCGGGTGTAGATCAGGGCCAGCTCGCGCGCAGCTCGACCTGCGCCGCTTCCCCAGCACGCACGGTGACTGGCTGGCGGGCGAGTTCGCTCGACGTCTCGTCTCTGCGCAGGAGCAGCACGGCCTCGTAGTCGCCGGGAAGAACGGCGCGGAAATGTTCGACGCCCGTGGTCGCGGCCGTGCTGTTGTCCATGTCGACCGCTGCCCGGTCCGTCGCGCGCGGCTCGAGCCGTAGATCGAGCCAGCGCAGCCACGGCTCGCTGGTCTGGACGACCCAGTGCACCTCGACTTCGCACGGGCGCTCGACCTGGAACACGAGCTCGGGAACACTCGTGTCGTGCTCGCGAAGCCAGCGCTTCCCCGCCAGCCGCAGCTCGAACTCGTACGCCCCATCGGGGAGTCCGCTCGCCTCGAAGCGGCCCGGCCCCTCGCGGCGCGCGTCGGCCCACGAGTCCTGTCCTCGCGGGCGCAGAAAAACCTCGCCTCCGGAAACGGGGCCCCCGCTCTCGTCGACGACCGCGACCCACACGGCGCGCCCTGTCTGCAGGCAGATCTCGAGGGGCTCGCCCGCGCGCGGCAGATGCGAGAGCTCTTGCGTCAGGAAGCCCTCCTTCTCGACCACCATCGTCAGCGCACCGCGGGCCAGCAGGAGCGGCGAGAATCGTCCGAACGCGTCCGTCATGAACGTCCTACGAGTGGCATTGCACTGCCCCACGAGTTGCACGGGGGGAAGCCTGAG
>JANOGB010000487.1:0-7578 GCA_031413955.1 Planctomycetota bacterium
CGTCACCGGCCAGGTGGTGCAGCCGGAGTCGTACCTGGAGATGACCACGCCCTTCATGCTCGACAGCGGACGCGAGACGGGCTACGGCATGGGCCTGCAGCTCGACACGCAGGCCGGCGAGGAGTGCGTCTGGCACGGCGGTGGGATCCCCGGCTTCAACTCGGTGCTGCTCTACTTCCCAGGCGCGAAGCTTTCCGTAGGCGTGATCTCGAACAGCGAGCGCCTGCGCGCAGACGCGCTCGGGCTGGAGCTCGCCAAGGCGTTGCTGGCAACGAAGTAGCGGCGCCGCGGCAGTCTGAACGCGAGCCTCGTTCCCGCCGGTCCTGCGGAGCTGCGCGCGCCGAGCGAGTCCATGGACCCCGATTCCTGGAAGACCCTGCGCACGATCGATGTCCCGTGCGGCAGAGAGCTGCGCGTGGAGCTCACGCCAGCCGAGGCGGGCGGGCGCTGAAGCCGCGTCCTCGTCGTCGGCGTGATCGACTCTGGCCTGTGCATCGCGCGCCGTCGGACTTCGTGCTGTTCCACCTCGAACCGAGCGAAGAGGACGAGCTTGTTGGAAAAGACCTGCCGGCACGCGATGCTGGCGGGGTCATGTTCGACAAGGCCCGACACGAGAGCCGACCGCTGGCCGTCGATCTGGACCAGCTCGCGGTCGCACTGCGCTCGGTCGAGGAGATCGAGTACGCGTACCTGTTCGGGTCGCGGGCCAGCGGCACGGCCCGGCCGGACAGCGACGTCGACCTGGCCATCGGGCTCCAGGACGGTCGCGCTCTCGAACTTCTCGGCAGCCTGCACGATCGGATCCTGGGAGTGCTCGATCCGCTCGTGCCGGGCGAACGCCTGGACCTGATCGCCCTCACCGAGCGCACGCCGGTCGCGCTGCGCCACCAGGTCTTCCGGCACGGCAAGCTCCTGTTCGAGCGCGTGCGCGACAACCTGGTCCGGTTGCGCGTGAGGACGGCGAGGGAATGGTGCGATGCCGAACCGAGGCGCCGCGAGGCCTGGGAGATCACCAAGCGGCGGATCCAGGAGCGGGCATGGTCGACCGGGTCGTGATGGAGCGGCGCCTCCGGGCGCTCCAGAGACTGATCGAGGGCCTCCAACGGCGCTTTGCCGACATGAGCCTGGGAGCATTCCTCCAGGACGAAGATGCGCAACTGATCGCCGAACGACTGCTGCACCTGGCCTGCGAGGCCTGCATCGACATGGCCAACCATGCGATTGCCGATCGCGGAGCCGAGCAGCCGGAGAGCTATCGGGAGGCGTTCGAGCAGCTCGGCAAGCTGGGTCTGGTCCCGCCCGAACTGTCGGCAACGCTCCAGCAGATGGCGGCCATGCGCAACATCCTCGTGCACGGCTACCTGGCCGTCGATCCGGCCAAGGTGCACGAAGTCGTCGTCCATCGTCTCCAGGATCTCGAGCGCTTTGCCGCGTGCAAGGCTCGGCTGCTCTGATCAGGACTGGCCGTGGATGAGAGCCTTCGCCTCGGTGGCGCTGAGCGCGGGGGGGGGAGACTCGGGTCGGGCCCCCGTTTCACACGCGATTTGAGGGCGCGCCGCACTTCCGCAGAGGTCGAAGATCACGACTGGCGCAGGAGCTCCGCGACCCTGGCGCGGCCCCGTTCCACCTCGGCCTGCTCGAGTTCGAGCCCCAAGTTCCGGAGGACGAACGCGGTGGTCTCCCAGTCGGTCTCCGTGATGTCGAGCGGCGTCCGTCCGGCGCCGTCCCGGATGCGCCGGTCGGCCTTTTCGCGCAGCAGGCGCTCGACCGTTTTCGCGCGCCCCAGGAAGGCCGCGGCGTGCAGCGGCGTCGAGCCCCGGTCGTTCACCGCGTCGACCTTCGCCCCGCGCCCGATCAATAGCTCGACCAGCGGCACACGGTCGAGCAACGCGGCGCCGTGCAGCGCGGTGCTCTTGTCCTGGTTGCGTGCATCGACCTGGGCGCCCTTCTCGAGCAGGAGGCGCGCGATGTCCTCGTGTCCGAGGAAGACGGCCATGGTGAGGGGCGTCCAGCCCTTCGCCGGATCCATGTCCTCGAGGCGGGCGCCCTCGGCCAGGGACTGCTCGACCGCCTTCACGCTCCCGGCCGCGATGGCCGCGAACAAGCGTGCCGCTGGACTCCCCGTGCTCCGGGCCACGCTCAGCAGCTCGGAGCAGCTCTTCCGTCCGTCCTCGACCGCGGCGCGCTCGACCTGGATCTGGAGCAGGTTCGCGATGAACTCGGTGGTCTCCCAGGGGATCTGAGTGGCGCCGAGCGCGGTGTCGCCGGCCGCGCTCTTCGCCTCGGGGTCGGCACCCTGGTCCAGCAAGAACTCCAGCACCTCGATCCGTCCCAGGAAGGCGGCCCCGAGCAGCGGCGTGGCGCCGTCCTTGTTGCGCACGTCGACGCTCGCTCCGCCCGCGAGCAGGAGCTTGGCGAGCTCGAGATCGCCTTTCATGGCCGCCATGGACAGCGGACTGACGCCCAGGACGTCGTCCAGCTGGTCGGCGTTCGCTCCGGCCTCCAGGGTGCGTCGGACTCGTTCGAGCTCGCCCGATTCGATGGCCTCCCGGAGGGCCTCCCAGAGATCCGGCGCCGCGAGCTCCGGCTCGGCCTCCTCTTCCCCGATGTACCCGAGCGCGCGCAGTTGCGCGAGGACCGCCGGATCCGCGCTCGCCGTGTTCTCCAGGGGCGTCACCTGTCCGTGGTCCGCGATGAACTGCAGGGTCTCGCGCTCGAACCGTTGCACGAGCTCGGGCTGGAGCTCGGCGACGTTGTGCCGCTCGCCCGGATCCGTCTCGAGGTCGTAGAGCTCGAAGCGCGGCCGCGGGAGCACCTGCGGGCTCTGCTGGTTCAGGATGAACTTCCAGCGCCCTCTCCGCAGGCTGAACATGACGCCCGAGCCCTGTCCCATGCGCCGCATGAGCGGGTCCTCGCGGTGCTCGGAGAAGATCGCGCGGCCCTCCGCCGCCTGGTCCGGTCCTTGGGCGCGCACCAGCGGCACCAGGCTCTCCCCCTGGATGCCGGCGGGGGCGTCGAGGCCGAGGAGCTCGCACAGCGTCGGATAGATGTCGAGGGAGCGCACGGGGGTCGCGATCCGCTTGCCCGCCGGCAGCAGTCCCGGCGCGTAGATCATGAGCGGGACGCGCAGCATCTCGTCGTAGAGGCTGTAGCCGTGGCTTGTCCCGCCGTGCTCGAAGAACTCTTCCCCGTGGTCCGAGGTGAGCACGAGCACGAAGTCCTCGCCCCAGCCGTCCGCCTGCAGCTTGTCCCAGAGGCGCTGCAATTGATCGTCGTTCGCCAGGATGTCGGCGTCGTACAGGTTGCTGGCGTGCAAGAGGAACGAGGCCGAGTCGACGCCGGTGCGGTCGAAGTTGTCCTGCGTGACGAAGAGCCCGGGGATGGGCGGCCGGCTGGCGAGCAGCTTCTTCCACTCCTCGCGAAAGCGCGCATGCCGCTCCGGATCGGCGAACTGCTCGAGGTAGCGCGGCTCGGGTTCGTACTCCTCGTGCGGATCGACCGAGTGCATGTAGAGCAGCATCGGCCAGTGATCGTCGCGATCGAGCCAGGCGAAGGCGTGCTCGTTGAGCTTCTTGGCCGAGCCGCTCGCGAAGCGGATCAGGTCGCCGCGGATGATCGCGGTCGCCTCCACGAAGTGGTCGAAGCCCTGCGTGAAGTTCGACAGCGCCGCGCCCATGACGATGTTCGCGGAGAAGCCCGCGGTGTACAGGCCCTTCGCCTTCAGGGCCTCGGGCCAGGTCAGGTGCTCGGCCGGCAGCTGCTGCTCCATCCGGTAGACGCCGGTCGAGGACGGGTACCGGGAGGTGAGCATCGAGGCCATGGAGGGCTTGGTCCATGGCGCCTGGCTGTAGCAGGCCTCGAACACCACCGAGCGCGCGGCGAGCCACGCCAGGAACGGCGTGGTCTTGCGCTCGTAGCCCGCGAAGGTCATGCGGTCGCGGCGGCACGTGTCGATCAGGTAGAAGAGGACGCTGCGCGGCCGGGGAGCCCGTGAGTCTTGCGGCCCGGCTTCCGCCAGAACGGCCGCGCCCGCGGAGGGCTCGGCCGCGGACGGCTGCACGGCCTGGAGCGCGCCGAACGTCGCCGCCCCGGCCGGAGAAACCGACGGGGCGAACGAGAGCAGCGCGACCGCCGCGAATCCACTGGTGCGAGGCCTCATCTCCGTTCTCCGGTCTGCATGGAACACGCGTTCGACTCCTTCACGACGATCGGCGCCGTACGGCGCGGCCCGTTGGTTCGCACGAGTGCTCCAGGAAGTCACGCTTTCTCGCCGATTCTCTCGCGGCGCCTTGGCCACTCGAGGATCGTCGTTCCAAGCGCATGGCCCAAACCGGCCCGCGTTCCGGCCGCACTGCGCGCAGGCTTTGCGCCTTGGACCGGGCGGTGACGAGGAGCTTCCGACTCACGTTCGCACGCCTGAGGGTGCCGAGCTCGCTCTCTTCGGGCCAGAGCTGGCGGCGGACGTCGAGCGCCGGCACGGCACGCCGGTGCAGATGATGCATCTCAAGCACGGCATCTTCGATGAAGCCAGCCTCTCGGTGATCAGCTCCACCACCGTCCGCGAGATCGGCAGGCTCGCGGGGCAAGCTCTGGACATCCGCAGATTCCGGCCCAACGTCGTGATTCGCTCGCTGATCGCGATCCCGTTCGAGGAGGACCGGTGGGTGGGAGGCGTCCTGTCGTTCGGGGAAGGGGCGGACGCGCCCGCCATCAGCGTCACGCTGCGCGACGTGCGTTGCTCGATGGTGAACCTCGATCCCGACTCGGCGGCGTCTGCCCCCGAAGTGCTGAAGACGATCGTCGGGCTCAACCAGAACAACGCCGGTGTCTACGGCACCGTCGTCTGCGGCGGTCGCTTGGCCGCGGGCCAGAAGGTGCTGTTCATGCCGGCAGCAGGTTGGAGGGAGTAGGACTCGCGGCGATGCGCGCGGGCTGGGCCACAGGGGAACTGTATCTTTGTTGAGATCTTCGGGGAGCGCACTTCCGGGTCTGCCGCTGCACGCTCGCACCCACTTCAGAGCGCTCGATCAGGTTCCGTCAGTTCGGCCGCATCACCTGGCGAGCCTGCTCACCCGCCAACCGCCAGAAAAGTGGGTTCGTCCTGTTCGCTGTGACACGAACAACTCACGATTCAGCGTGATGACTGGCCCTGCCGAACCCGGCGCACGTCCGCATCTTCCCGCCGTCGATGGCCTGCGTGGCTTCGCGATCCTGTTCGTGTTGCTCTTCCACATGCGCACGGACTTCCCGGTGGCGCCTTCGATCCTGAAGCTCGGCTGGACGGGCGTCGAGCTCTTCTTCGTCCTTTCGGGGTTCCTCATCACCCGCATCCTGCTCGATGCTCGCAGCCGCCCCCGCTACTTTCGCGACTTCTACATCCGGCGCACGCTGCGCATCTTCCCGATCTATTATCTCTTCCTGCTCTGCGTCCTGGTCACCTCGCTCGCCCTGAACTACTCGTTCAGCCGTCTCGAGGACCTGCCCTGGTACCTGACGTACTTGCAGTCGATCCCGATGATGCAGAAGGAGTTCAAGGGTGGACTGCCGTGGTCGTCGCACACCTGGACGCTTGCCATCGAGGAGCAGTTCTACTTGTTCTGGCCCGTGCTCGTGTATCTGGTGCGGGGACGCGCACTCCCCATCGTTTTCGGGCTCGTGTTCGTGAGCGCCCCCGTGGCGCGAATCCTGCTTACTAGCAACTCCTCGAATCCGTACTTCATGCAGGCGATCCTGCCGGTGCAGGTCGACAGCCTGTCCGCCGGCGCCCTGCTCGCGTACGCCGTCCACACGGGAGTCGCGCCAAGGACACTCCGGCGCATCTCGGTCGCTTGTGTGCTGATCGGAGGGAGTTTGTGCGCATTCCTCGTCGTCAAGAGCGGTGGAGTGAGCGCATACGGCAACCCGCGCGTGTGGGCGACGATGTCGCACAACGTGCCTTTCCTGACCGGGCTGGCCACGTTTTTCACCGGGGCGCTCGGCCTCGCGATGCACGGGCCGCGCCCCTACATCGAGCTCTTGCAGTTCCGGCCGCTCGTGCGCGTGGGCAAGATCAGTTACGGCCTGTATCTCTATCATCTGCCGCTGCTCGAGCTGATGCGCTGGCTCGGCAGGAAGGCCGGGGTCGCCAGCGGCGCCGACGCCGCCTGGCTCTTCGTCGTATTCAAGTTCGCAGCCTTCTTCTTGGTAGCGGAGCTCTCGTGGCGCTTCATCGAGTCGCCGATCCTCAGGCTCAAGGATCGCTACGCGCCATCGCGCCGCGAGAAGGTGGGCTGATCGCTGGGTGACGCGACCCGATCAGGAATCGCTCGCGCTGTCCACCTGCGCTTGCAAGTAGCGGAGGATGGTCATCTGCGCCTTCAGGGGGCGAGCGGGCCGGAGCGAGTGTCGGGGCCGTGGTGGGGAGGCCGAGCTGCTCGAGATCCTGCGCACGACCGCTCCGTCGGTGAGCGGCGGTGCGTGCAGCCGCAGCGAGGGCTCCCGAGGAAGCGCGGGATCTCGGCTGGTTCGTTTCCGGGCTCACCCTCACGCGCTCGACGGTCCAGCTCTTCCACGGGAGCCTCATGGGCTGCGACTCGAACGACGAGCTCTTCTCGCACGGCTTCGAGGGCGGCGCCGCGCTCTGGGTCGAGGACAGCCGCGTCCTCGGCGCCGACCCGGCGAGCTCGCGCTGTTCCTGTGCTCACCGCGCTCCGCTGCGGCGAGCCACTTGGCACTGTTCACGACCAGCGCGCCGCTCGCCGGGACAGCGCAGCCCTCGACGCGCACGCGGGACGAGGAGCCGACGCGCGCCACGCGGAGGACTCGGAGTTACAGGCGGCGTGCGGTGCCGGCCGCGTCTGGTGAGTAGGATCCCGGCCGCATGAGCCTCGACACCGACCCGAAGCAACGCACCTCACCCTGGGAACTCGCCGTCGCGCCGCCGCCCGAGCAGTGGGACGACGGACCGAGCTCGACCCGGCGGCGTGGCCGGAGCGAGTCGAGAAGCACTACGCGCTCATCCCGACGATCTGCTTCAACTGCGAGTCGGCCTGCGGGCTCGTGGCCTACGTCGACAAGGAGAAGGGCTCGATCGCGAAGTTCGAGGGCAACCCGGTGCACCCCGGCTCGCGCGGGCGCACGTGCGCCAAGGGGCCGGCGACGATCAACCAGGTCAACGACACCGAGCGAATCCTGAAGCCCTTGAAGCGGCAGGGGAAGCGCGGCTCGGGGGAGTTCGTCGAGGTGAGCTGGGAAGAGGCCCTCACCGACATCGGCGGCCGCATCCGCAAGGCGATCCTCGAGCAGCGCAACGAGGAGGTCATGTACCACGTCGGGCGGCCGGGCGAAGACCACTTCGTGCTGCGCATGCTGCAGGCCTGGGGGGTGGACGGGCACAACAGCCACACGAACGTGTGCAGCGCGTCGGCGCGCCTCGGGTACACGCTGTGGATGGGGCGGACCGGCCGTCGCCGGATTACTCGCAGACGAAGTTCATGCTGCTGCTCTCGAGCCACCTCGAGACCGGGCATGCAGCCAGAGCTCCTGCTTGGGCGCCGTCATGCCCACCCACAGGACGTCCGCACGGGCTGCGCGGATGGC
>JANOGB010000488.1:0-9318 GCA_031413955.1 Planctomycetota bacterium
CGCCCGATCCTGGAGGTCGCCACCCACGTGCGCAGCGGGTGGGCCCTCTGGCTGGGGGAGGTCGTGGCCACCCTCGGCCTGCTGCTCGTGATCCACGGGGCGACGGCCTCGAGCCCGCGGTCCGTGCCCATCGCGGTGGCCGCCTACATCGGCGCCGCCTACTGGTTCACCTCCTCGACGTCCTTCGCCAACCCGGCCGTGACGATCGCTCGCGCACTGAGTGACTCGTTCGCCGGCATCGCCCCGGCCTCGGTGCCGGGGTTCGTGATGGCGCAGACGCTCGGGGCCTTGCTGGCGTGGTGGCTTCTCGCCGCACTCTTGCCGGGCTGGCGCCGAGGGGCGTCGCGCTAGCGTCCCGGCGCCTCGCGCTCGGCCTGGGCAGCCTCGACGGCGCGCAACGCCGCTCCGAGGAGCGGGTGGTCCGGGGCGAGCTCGCCGGCTCGACGCAGCGCGTAGATCCCGTCCACGAAGTCGCCGGCCTCCTTGTAGTAGAGGCCCAGGCGGATCCATGCCGGCGCGCTCTCCGGGCGCACGGCGACGGCGGCGAAGGCGTGCCTGGTCGCGGGGCGCGCCTCCCCCACGGCCGCCAGGGCCGCCGCGAGCTGCACGTTGATCCAGTAGTCGTCAGGGTGCCGCTGGTGCCAGGGGGTCAAGAAGGCCACGGCCTCCGCTGCTCGCCCCAGCCGCGTCAGCCGCAACCCCACCTCGCTGACCAAGGACAAGGGCAGTTCCCCAGCGCGCTTGGTCGCCGCCGCGAGGAGCCCCTCCACCTCGACGGAGCCCAGCGCCTCGCGGGCCGCGGCGCTGGCGGGATCCACGGCGCAGGCCAGGCTGTCGAGCGACTTCCACCCGCTCGCCTTGAGAGCCTCCGAACCCCTGCGCAGGGAGCTCCAGAAGCCGAGGCAGGCGGCAAACTCGCGCGCCTGCTTCGAAGCGGCGAGCTGGTCGCGGCCCTTGACCACGGACCCGAAGCGTTGCTTGAAGAGCTCCATGTAGGCCGCGTCCACCGCGCGATCTTCCTGCTCGAGGCTCAGCTCGGGCTCCGCCAGCCGGCTGACGCCGTAGAGCTCACGCGGCTCCTCGAGCGCCGCGAGGAAGAGCTCGTCCGCGCCGGCGATCCGCCCGACGGCGAGGGCCTGCTGCTGCTCGGACTGGATCTGCGCGATCAGCGATCGGTCCTCCCCGAGCTCGGCCGCGCGTTCGGCCGCGGCCAGCGCTTCGGTCCACTTCCCTGCCGCGCTCAGGCGTGTCGCGTCATGCAGCGCGGCTTCGACCGCCGTCCGGCGCTCCCGATCGCGATCCGAGCGTTCGGAGTCCATCCAGAGCAGTACGCCGACGCCGAGCAGGATCATGCCCAGGATCACGCCCAGGACCACGACCGTCTGCCGACGGGAGCGCCGCTGCTCCTCCGCCTCGGCCTGGGCCTGGATGGCATAGAGCTGTGCGCGGTGGGCGCTGCCCTCGCTCGCCGTCAGCGAGGCGGCCACCGCTTCGGCGAGAGCCTCCACGCTGCGCGGGCGGTCCTTCGGCAGCGGCTCGATGCACTGGCTGCAGATCTTGACCAGCCGCTTGTCGGCCTTGCACGAGGCGAGCCGGGCCTGCGCCTCATCGAGCTTGGCGCGCTTGGCTGCCGCCACGCGCTCGGTGTTGCTGCCCGTGTACGCCGGTTCGCCGGTCAGGATCTGGCAGAGGACCGCGCCCAGGCTGAAGATGTCGCTCTGTTCGTCGATGTCCTCGATGCGCCCCATGGCCTGCTCGGGCGGCATGTACCCCGGCGTCCCCACGGGCAGGCCGACGACGGAATCGGCCGACGTATCGCCCTTGCCCACGGTGGAGATCACCGTGACGTCCTTGCCCGCCTTCTCGCCGCGGCGCTTGTGGGCGGCGCTGCCGCGCGGAAGCACCCTGGCGAAGGCCCAGTCCACGACCAGCACCTCGCCGAAGTTGCCCAGCAGGATGTTGGACGGCTTGAGGTCGCGGTGGATCACGCCGTGGGCGTGCGCGTAGGTGATCGCGCGGCAGACCTCGCGGAACGCCGTGAGCAGCGCGCGCTGGTTCTCGAGCAGGTCCGTGCGCCGCTCCATGCGGGCGCCGAGCGTCTCGCCCTTGACGAGCCTCATCGCGAAGTAGGGGCGCCCGTCCTCGCGCAGTCCAAGCTCGTAGACCGGGAGGATGCCCGGGTGCTGGAGCTGTCCGCCGATCTGCGCCTCCTCGATGAAGCGCTGCAGCACCTCGGGCGAGCCGAGATGCTCTTCCAGCAGCACCTTCAGGGCGACCTCGCGGCCGATGTCGTTGTCCCGGCCGCGATACACCGTGCCGACGGTGCCCTGGGCGATCTCGCCCACGATCTGGTAGCGGTCGTAGGAGCGGCTCGGGCGACCGATCCCCTCGAGGTCGATGCGCGGTGCCTTCTGTCCGCGCGACTCGAGCTGTTCCAGGATGCTCTTGTCTTCCACTACTCGACCTCCCGCAGGCGCCGGATCAGCGCGTCCACGTCGGCCCAGTACCGCGTCCACTCCTCCGACGGCTCTTCGCAGTCCCGCACCGAGACGAGGTCCACGTGCTCCTTGAGGCACGCGACGGCGTGGCGCAGGAATGCTCGCTCCGTGGCGATCAGCCCCTTGAGCCCCTCCAGGTCCTTGCGCAGCCAGCCCAGGGCCTGGGTCTGCCCCGCTTCGCCCGCCTGGGCCGCCGCGCGGGCCGCCTGGAAGTACAGGCGCTGCTTCGGATCCGCCGCGAGGGACGGGTCCGCGCGCAGCGCCTCGGCAAAGAGCTTGACCGAGCCGTCATGGTGCTGCCCGATCTGCGCCAGCTCGGCGAACGCGAGGGTTTCCGACGCGCCCTTGGGCTTGTCGTCGCCTTTCAGGACGGCCTCGAGCCGAGGCGCGAGCGCCACCTGTTGGCGCAGCTCGGTCAGGGCGGCGGCGTATTCGGGCGCCGCCTCGGCCGCCAGGGCCAGCTCCTGGATCGCCTCCTCGAACTCGCCCACGCGCGCCAGCTGCAAGGCGAAGAGGGCGCGGACCCGCGCCTGGGTGGGGGCCAGCTGGACCGACTTGCGGTACATCGCCACGGCCGCCTTGCCCTCGCCGCGCGAGGCGTGCGCCAAGGCGAGCCCGGTGAACGACGGCTCGTAGCTGGGGTTGAAGTTGAGGCTGGCGCGATAGGCCTCGATGGCGTCGGCTCCACGCCCGACCCTCGCATACGCCTCGCCCAGGAGGAAGTGCCGGTGGGGGCTGGGGTCCGGCGGGTGGTACCGGTGGCAGCTGGGGCAGAAGGCCGCATCTTCGAGGGCCTCGATCGCCTTCTCCAGCGCCAGGACGGCCTCGTCGGGCCTCCCCTGCTTGAGAAGCAGCTCTCCGTAGAGCGCGAGGACGAAGGTGTCCGCGGCGCCCAGCTCGCGGGACTTCACGAGCGCGGCTTCCGCCGCGCCCACATCGCCCTTCAGCCAGAGGGCGTAGCCCAGCAGCGCCCGTGCCTGCGCGTGGTCCTCGTCGAGCTTGACGGCCTGCGTGAACGCAGCGACGGCCCCGTCGAAGTCCTTCGTCCGCAACCGCGTGCCGCCGATCTGCATGTGTGCGGGGAAGCTCTTCGGGTCCAGTCGCGCCGCCTTCTCGTACTCGGCGAGCGCCGCAGGCCAGTCCTTCAGCGCCTCGTGAAGGGTCCCGAGCTCCATCAGGTTGCGCAGCACGATCGCGGGGGCCTCCCCGTCCAGCGCCACCACCCGTTCGTGGGCCGCCAGCGCTGCGGCGCGCGTACCGCGCCTGGCGTGGATGCGCGCGAGCAGCCGATGGGCATCGGCGAGCGACGAGTCGAGCTCGATGGCCTTCCGGCACGCCTCCAGCGCCTCGTCCAGCTTGCCCTCCGCCACCAGGACGCTGGCCAGCTGGACGTGGCTGAGCGCCACGCGCGGATCGAGCTCGAGGGCCCGTTCGGCAGCGTCCCGAGCGGCAGCCGGAGAGCCCGACCGCAGCAGGGCCGCCGCGTGGATCGCCTGGACGACCGCGCTGCGCGGGCTCACCTCGACGGCCTGCTCGGCGACTTCCAGAGCCGCCTGGACCTCGCCCCTGTGCAGGTAGATCCCTGACAGCCTGACGTAGGGAGCGACCTGGCCCGGGGAGAGCTTGATGGCCTTGCGGTACTCGGCCACGGCCGCCTCGCTCTCGCCCATCTTCTCCAGCGCGTGTCCCAGGGTGATGTGCGCCCCGACCAGACTCTGGTCGAGCTCGAGGGCCCGCCTGCCGTGTTGGACGGCGCTGTCGAGATCTCCCAGCTCGAGGAAGCCCCGAGCCGCCTCCGCGTGCACGCCGGCGGCGTTCGGCTCGAGCCCGAGCGCCTTCTCGAGCGACGCTTTCGCCGCCCTTGGATCACCGCTCCTGGCCTGCGCGATGGCCAGGTTGGTGTAGGCCGGCCAGGCCTCGGGACTGAGCGCGATGACCTCGCGGTAGACCGCGCTCGCCTCGTCGTAGCGCTGCAGGTGGTCGGCCAGGATCAACCCCTTGCGCAAGCGCAGGCCGGAGTCCTTCGGGCTCACCTTGAGCGCCCGTTCGACGGTCGCCAGCGCCTCGTCGGGCCCCTGGGCCCGCACCTGCGCCTCGGCGAGCTGGTCGTAGGCCTCGAGGTAGCCCGGCGTCAGCTCGAGCACCTTGAGGAAGGCGAGGACGGCCTTGTCGAGCTCGCCGGCGCTTGCCAGGCACAATCCGAGGTTGTACCAGCCCAGATCCACCTCGGGCCGCAGCGCGATCGCGGCCGTGGCGTGGCGGATCGCGACCTCGAGCCGCTCGGGCTTGCCCTCCGCGAGGGCCATCTGCCGCGCTGCCTGGGCGATGCGGATGTGGAGCATCATCTCGTCGGGATGACGTCGATTCCAGGGGAGCAGGAAGGCGATCGCCTCTTCCGGACGCCCGATCTCGATCAGCATCGCCGCGACCTGGGAGACCAGCGCGAGCGGCAGCATGTCGCCGCGCTTCTCTACGGCGATCCGCAGCGCGTCCGCGTCGGCCGCGAGCAACGCATCGCGGATGTCCTCGTTTCCGGGATCCACCCGGCGCGCCAGCAGGTCGAGCGCTGCCCAGTCCGATCCCTTGAGCCCGTCCATGGTCTTGCGCAACAGGCACCAGTACCCAAGGTTGGCCGCGAAGTCCGCCGCATGCCGCGAGGACGTGAGGCGGCTCGCGCTGGCGGCGACCGATCCGAAGCGCTTCTCGAAGGCGGCGACGTAGGCGGCATCCATCGCCTTGTACCGGTCGCCGGGGTGCTTCCAGGCGCCTTGCGTGCTTCCCGGCGCCAGATTGCGGATCGCGACCAGCTCGGCCAGCAGCTCGTCGTCCTCGCCGCGGATGCGCGTCGCTCGCTCGGCGGCGACGCGGCTGCTCTCGAGGCGCGCGAGCACCGCTTTCGCCCCCGCGTCGTCGACGCCTTCGCTGGCCGCGATGTCCGCGGCGCGCTGCGCCGCGGCGAGGGCGGCCCCCCAACTCTCCTCGCCCTCGTGGCGGATCGCCTCCCGCAGCGCGCCGGCCACCGCCGGCGCAGCCCGCCCGCGGCGCTCGTCCCGGTCGCGTTTCCACACGAGGTAGCCGCCGCCGCTCGCCAGGATCGCGAGCAAGATGACCCCCGCGAGGATCATGGTGCGCTTGCGCGCCTTGCGGTCGCGCGTGGACCGGGTCTCGGAGGCCAGCGCCTCCAGCTCGGCCTGGCGCGCTCGCTCCTGCACGCTGGCCATGTAGCTCGACAGCCGCTCGGCCACGATGCGCGCGTTCTTCGGGCGGTCGGCCGTGAGCGGCTGCAGGCAGTCGCGGACGATCTGCTTCAACCCGTCCGGGGCGTCGGCCGCGGCCAGCCGATCATGGGCCGGCTGCAGCCGGCACTGCGTCGCGGCGATCAGCTGGTCCTTCGGCGTGCCCGTGTAGGGCGCCTTGCCGGTGAAGATCTCGCAGAGGATCGCGCCGAGCGAGAAGACGTCGCAGCGCTCGTCGAGCTCCGCGATGTTGCCCATGGCCTGCTCGGGCGGCATGTAGGCCGGCGTGCCCATCACGCTTCCGGCGAGCGAGTGGGAGCCCTCCGCGCCGCTGCGCACCGAGGCGATCATCGAGCGCTCGGGTGCGCGAATCGTCTCCTCCTGGCCGAGGATCTTCGCGAAGCCCCAGTCCACCACCTGCACCTCGCCGAAGGCCCCGATCATGACGTTGGCGGGCTTGAGGTCGCGGTGGATCACCCGGCGCGAGTGGGCGTAGGCCATCGTCTGGGCGATCTGCTCGAAGACCGCCACGAGGTCGATCGCCTTGGGGTTGCTCTCGAGCAGCTCGGCCAGCGTCTGGCCCTTGATCAGTTTCATCGCGAAGCTCGGTCGGCCGTCGGCTTGGAGGCCGATCCCGTAGATCGGCACGATGCCCGGGTGCTGGAGCTGTCCGCCGACCTGGGCTTCCTCGACGAAGCGCTGCACCACGTCCTGGCGCTGCACGTACTCCTCGCGCAGGACCTTGATGGCGATGTCGCGGTTCAGGTCCTTGTCGCGGCCCCGGTAGACGATGCCGATCCCGCCGCGGGCGATCTCGCCCAGGATCTGGTAGCGGCTGTCGTCCTCCGCCGCCGCCTCCCCGGAGCGCTTGACCGTCACCGGGGAGGGATCCTCCTCAGCCCCGCGTACGAAGATGCTCCCGCCCGCGCCGCCGATGCTCTTGAGCGTGTCCAGGACGCTCTTGCCCTTCATGGTCCGGAAGGGCTTGGCGTCCGGAGCGCCCGCCGGCGGGTTCTCGGGAGGCACCTAGTTGTTCCTCTGGATGTACTTGCCTTTGCCGATCGTGGCGAGCTCCTGGAGGAAGTGCTGGTCGACGTCGTCTCCCTGGCCGATCCCGATCACGTGGATCGTGGTGTTGGCCACCGAGTTCCAGTCGCGGACGGCCTCGAGGATCAGCTTCGGATCGGTGATCTTGCCGCCGGTGGGCTTGCCGTCCGTGAGGAAGAAGATCGTGTCGAACGGCGGGCGCCCGGTCGTGCGCAGGATCAGGTTGAAGCCCGCCTCCAAGGCGTCGTGGATGTTGGTCAGGCCGGTCGGCGTGATCTCGGTGATCCAGCGCGCGAGCTTTCTCTTGGAGGTGTCGTTCGCGGTCACGACGCCCTGTCCGCCCCAGGCCAGGACCTCGTGGTTGAACACGATCACGTTGAAGGTCGCGCCCTCGTTGAGGCTGCCGACGGCGCCGATCAGCTCCTCGCGCAGGCTGACGATCTTGGCGTTCTCGCCGCCGGGGACGCCCCGCTTGCCCAGCGCCCAGCTCATTGATTCGGACAGGTCCACGATGTACAGGATCCGGTCGCTAAAGGTGGGGATGCCGTAGAAGGTCCGGCTCTTCTTGGCCGGCGCGAGCGGCGGCGCCTGGAAGGGCGACGCAGGCATCGCGAACGCCTTCTCGCTCTCCTTCCACCACGCATCCCACGGGTCGAAGTACGGACCATGCTCCTGGCCCGTGAGCGAGACGAGGGCGTCGCGCGCGTCCTCGCGCAGGCGGCCAAGATCCTCGCGGCGCAGGAACTCGATCAGGGGCACGATGGCCCCCTTGTCGTGCAACCTCCTGAGCCCTGCGATGGCAGCCGTGACCAGCTGGAACCCCTCCGGGGGCAGCTTCAGCAGGGCCGTCATTGCCTCGAGCGCCTTGTGCTCGCCACGCTCGGCCAGCGCCGTGAGCGCCGCGACGCGGGCCTTCTGGAGGATGCTCTCGTCGCCCAGCACCCTACGCAGCTCGTTCGTGACCTCGTCGGAGTGCGCCCCCGCCAGCGTGTCCATCCAGCGCATGGGGCCCTCGGGGTCCTTGCCCTCGAGCCAGACCAGGCGCAGGTTCGCCAAGGCCTGCCGCACCGGCTCCTGCTTCATCGCGGCGAGGATCGTGGAGGCGACCGCGGTGGCGGAGTCGAGCAGCGCCCGGTTGCGGCTCCAATCGTTCTCGAGGTTCTTGGCCGCTCGACGCTGCTCGTCGATCTGGGCGGCCAGCTTCTTCTCGGCCTTGTTGAAAGCCTCGATGTCGCGGGGGCTCAGCTCCCCCTGGTTGCTCTTCGCCTGGAGGGCGATGAGCTTGTTCATCAGGTCCTCGTAGTCGCGCTCGACCCGCTCCTGCAGGTTCCGGACCTGGTCGCCCTCGGCGCGGACCTTCTTGTAGCCGCCGAGCAGCTCCTCGAACGCCTCGCCCTCCGCCCGGTCGCGCAAGCACTCGAAGGCGCGTTCCTTCTCCTTGGGCTCCGCCGAGCCGAGCCGGCTCCGGAAGAGGGTGCGCACGCCCTCCCAGGGCTTGTCCGCCGGCTCGGCGGCCGCCCACGGGACGACCGCCGCGACCGCCAGGCAGACCAAGAGACCGATCAGGCCGCGCTTCATGAGCTCTCCGGTGCGCCGCGATTATACGCATCTGAGGCGCCATTTCCTGCGCCGGAGGGAGGGTCTACCCTGAGCGAGCCGCAGGCGAGCCGTAGGGTCGAAGGGGTGGGATCCCCGGGCAGATTCGAACTGCCGATCGCCGCTCCAGGAAGCCGCCCGGGTGCTTGGCGCGCGCAGGCCGTGGAGCGCCGCGCGAGCGGCCGGTGCCCCTCACGAGGGGCCCTGCGAGGCCGGGTCGATGGTCGTGGGACCCTAGCGCAGGTCGAAGCGGTCCAGATTCATGACCCGGTTCCAGGCAGCGACAAAGTCGCGGACGAACTTCTCCCGGGCATCGTCCTGCGCATAGACCTCGGAGAGGGCGCGCAACTGCGAATGGGAGCCGAAGACCAGGTCCACGCGAGTCGCGGTCCAGCGGGGGGCCCCGGTCTTGCGGTCCCGGCCCTCGAAGGTGCTCCGGGCCTCGGAGGTGGGCGTCCAGACGGTGTCCATGTCGAGCAGGTGGACGAAGAAATCGTTGCTGAGCGTCCCCACCCGCGTGGTGAACACGCCGTGCTTGGCTCCGCCGACGTTGGCACCCAGCACGCGCAGCCCCCCGACGAGCGCCGTCATCTCGGGCGCAGAGACCGCGAAACGTGAGCGCATCCACCGCGTCCTTCACTCGCACGGCGTTGCGCCGGTAACCTTCGCGATCGAACGACAGTACAGCGGACGGACCACACTCCACTCCGCCACCGATCATCCTCGTGTAATGAACGCCCAGGAAAGGGAACGCTGGATCCGGCACCGGATACACGAGGTGCCGCACCAGCTCCGGCCTGGCCAGCGTGAAATAGTCGCCGCGGAATGGAACGATCCTCGTTGCGGGTGCCGCGCCGAACATGCGCGCGACTCGATCACACTGGAGTCCCGCGCAGTTCACCACGAAACCGGCCTTGAGATCCTGTGCGCCCGCGGTCACG
>JANOGB010000489.1:0-1533 GCA_031413955.1 Planctomycetota bacterium
TGAATTCGCGCGGCGGCTTGTACGAGCCCGTCAGGAAGACGCGGTACATGTGCAGCCACACCGTGATCACCATCATGTGCGCCGCCCAGCGGTGCATCTCGCGCATCACGCCCAGCGCGACGTGCTCGCGGATGCCGATGATGTCCTGGTACGCCGCCTCGGCCGTCGGGCGGTAATAGAACATCAGCAAGAGCCCGGTGATCGTCTCCACCAGGAACAGGAAGAACGTGAGCCCGCCCATGCACCAGGTGTAGGAGAGCCGGATCCCGCTGCGGCGCACCTTGACCGGGTGCAGGTGCAGGAAGGTGTTCGAGAGCACCGCCAGCGTGCGGTTGCGCGGCGTGTCGGGGTAACCGTGGCGGAAGACCGAACGCCAGAGCTGCGTGTCGCGGACGGCCTGGAGGAGCTTCTGCATCGCTAGGTCGTTGTCTCCGCGACTCCGCGGTTCTTCCGATCCGACCGCGGAGCCGCGGAGGGCGCGGAGACGAAGGAGGATCGGCGCAGGGGACGCGAGGACATGGCGGATCGGATCAGGTCTTCAGGTACGCCCCGTCGAGCTCCCACTGGCCCTTCTCCTGCTGGTACTTCGTGTTCTTGTCGATCAGGATCTGCCCGTCCTCGGCCAGCAGGATCTTGTAGCGCTCGAGCGGACGCGGCGCCGGGCCCTCGATGTTGACGCCGGTCTTCACGAAGCCCGAGCCGTGGCACGGACACTTGAACTTTTCCTCGGCCGACAGCCAGTTCGGCGTGCAGCCGAGGTGCGTGCAGGTGGTCGAGAGGGCGTAGAAGCCGCCCGGCTCGCGCACGATCCACACGCCGTAGGCAGCCTTGTAGCGCTCGTCGACGGCGTCGACCGCGAAGTCCTCCGGGAAGCCGGCCTTGAACTCCTGGGGCGGCTCGAAGAGCACGTTCGGAAACATGAAGCGCCCCATCGCACCCAGCAGACCGGCCGAGGCGCCCGTGAACACGGCCCAGCCGACGCCCAGGGCCGAGAAGAGGCTGCGGCGCGAGACCTCGCCTCGCAGCGGCGCGCGCACGAGCTCCGGGCCGCGGGCGCTCGCGCCTTCGGCCTCGTGCTTTCCTGTCTTGACGTCCGCGGTCTCGGTCACGGTCTCAGCAGCGGTCTCAGCTACGGTTCAGGGAGGTGCCGGTCCGGCTCGGAGGTCGTCGCGCGCGGACGAGGAAGCAGGGCGAGCGGAGCGGTCGGGGGTCGAAAGGGGCCATCAGGATGGTGGCCCTGGAGTCCTTCTGCAAGCCCACGACGTTCAAAGGGCGCACGTCACGAGAGTGGTGCGGGAAGACTTCGCGGTTGTTGAGTCGTCATTCTTGAGGGTAGGATAAACGAAATAAAGGCCGCCCCATGCCCGATCCGACGATTCCTGCTCAGGTCCGTAGTACTACTGTGTCATAAAATGGATTGACGGTCCCGCGGCCGATGCGAGGATGGCCGGATGGCGACTTCGTCTTCCGCGGCGTCACGGCTCGTTGCCTATCTCGATCAGCTCGGCGCGGCCGTGGGCCACGCCGACCGCA
>JANOGB010000490.1:0-17073 GCA_031413955.1 Planctomycetota bacterium
CTCGGCGATGTAGCGCACCAGCGGGTAGTGGCGCTCGATCAAGTGATTGCGCAGCTCGTCGAGGTGCTTGACGTCGTACTTGACGTCGCGCTTCGCATCCTTCGGCCCGCGCTTGGCGGCTTCCTTGCGGTAGAGCGTCCAAAGATCCTCGGTCGAGATCTCCTCGGCCTGCGTCTCGACGGCCGCCTGGCGAGCCTTGACCCGGGTCTCGATCTCGACCGCCGCGGCGCGCCCAGGGTGGCGCGTGACCACGGCCTCGTCGAGCTTCTCCTTTTCCGCCCCGGGCTTCCTGGCCGGAGGGCCGACGAGCTTCTTGAGCGGCCGGCTGGCGGGCCCGGGCGGGGCAGCCTTCTTCTTGAAGCCGGCCGTCTTGCCCTGGTCCTTCGCGGTGGTCTTCTTCTTGGGGGTCGTCATCCTGCCTCGGGGGACTCAGTACCGGACCAGCGCGTGCACGGGCACCTCGCCGAGCTTCTGCCTGCCCGCGAGGAACGCGAGCTCGATCAAGAAGGCGCACGCCACGGGCTTGCCGCCGACCTTGCGCACGAGCTTGAGCGCGGCGGCCATCGTGCCTCCGGTCGCCAGCAGATCATCGACCATCAGCACGCGCTTGCCTCCGGGGGCCGCGTCGACGTGGATCTCGATCGTGTCCGTGCCATACTCGAGCTCGTAGGATTCCGCGGCCGTCCGCCAGGGCAGCTTGCCGGGTTTGCGGATCGGAATGAAGCCCTTGCCCAGCTCCTTCGCGAGCGCGGCACCGAACAGGAACCCGCGCGACTCGATCCCGCACACGAGGTCGAAGGTGTACGCGCGCACGCTCTCGGCCATCCCGTCGATGGTCGCGGCAAAGGTCGCCGGATCCTGCAGCAGGGGCGTGATGTCCTTGAAGACGATGCCTTTCTTCGGGAAGTCGGGCACGTCCCGGATGCGGCCTTCGATCAGATGATCCTCCATGGACGGCGCCCCCCAGGTACGGCCGGGGCCGGGCTCGGGGGGGCTTGGTTTCGACCGGGGAGGAGCATCGCTTGAGCGTCCGGGTTCCGGCGCGGGCCGAGGAAGGGACGCAGCTCCTTATGGAAGCGGGAGTTGGGACGGCGTTCAAGGCCCAGGTCGGCCGGGAACGCGGGCTCCTCGTCCCGTTCAGGGCTCTCGCGCGGGAAAAAAGGCACGGGCCCACTCCCCGGTTCGGGGAGTGGGCCCGGGGTCGGCCTGATCGGCCGCTCCTCAGTCGGACCGGCTGCGCGTCACTGGACCAACGCGAGCAACGGCACCAGGTTCGAGCTCGACGACCAGTACCCGAGGTCCGCGGGGTCCATCGTGCTCTGGATCTGCGCCAGGATGCTCGCCGCGCAACCGGTCGTGCAGGTTCCCCCGAAGCTCACGTACTCGAAGGCCTTCTGCAGGAAGAGGTTGTCGAGCGACGCCAGGTAGCCCTGTGCCAGCGCGGTCGGGAAGTAGTGGCCTGCCTCGCCCCCGTTGGATCCCGCAGGCTGCGGGTTCGTGCCGGGGCCGCAGGTCGTCGTCGTGGAGTCGCAGTTGTAGAAGAAGCATGGGGTCGCGATGGCGGACAGGATGATCTTGCCCCACACCGTGTGGCCGAGTTCGTTCCAGTGCGTCGGCGACAGGAGGGCCAGCAGCGTGCGCTTGGACACGGTTCGCATCGGGGTGACGTTCGGGTCTCCCGACGGCAGCACTCCCGCCTGGATGCCGCGCACCGCGTTCACGAAGATCATGTTCTCCCAGCTCTGGACGCCCTTGTAGATCTGCGCGCCGCCCGCGCCGGTCGGGAAGTTGAACTGGTCGTTGATGGTCGAGCCGAGGATGCCGTAGGTGTAGGGCAGCCCGGTCGCCGGGTTGAGGAAGGAGACGTCCACGACCGCGCCGAGGGCCGTGCTCAGCATGTTGGCGCTGCGGTCGAACCAGGCCTTGGTGCGGTCGCGCCAGGCCGTGTCTTCGAATGCGAAGGCCGCGGCACCGGCGTCGAGCATCCAGCCCTGCTGGCGCCCTCCGTACGTGCCGCAGTGGGGCGATGAGTTGGCCGCCTGCGTCAGCGAGTAGAGCGAAGAACCGTGGACGTAACCCGGGTTGGGGTACTCAGTGAACGTCATGCGCGCCATCTCCGCCTGCGCCAGGACGTCGTCCTTGGCCAGCGGATCGTTTGAGATGTAGGCCACCGCGGTGGCGAAGCCGAGGTACCGGATCAGGTGCGAGGACCAGTGCGGCGAGAATGCGTTCAGGTTGGTCGCGCTGTAGGCCCCGGGCAGGTTCTCCCAGAATCCCGCGCCGTCGTAGGCCGGCCGGCGTCCGTTGGCGACCACGTTCTGGTTCTGGGTCCAGTTCGGGACGTTCACGAAGCGCTGCTCCGACGGCCCCTCGTCCATGTAGAAGCTGAGCGCAGACTGGCTGGGCACGCCGTTCGGGCCAGCGGGGCAGGTCGAGCACGACGGGCTGTTGAAGAGCCACTTGTCCTGGTAGGACGGCTCGCCGTCGCTACCCCACATGACGTTGGGGTGTCGCTCCGAGTGCATCCGGTGCAGGAGCTGCAGGTAGCGGAAGCCATCGAGGGAGGTCGCCGCGATGGCGCGCTCGCCGTCGAGGAACTGGATCCCCTGCCCGCCGTGCTCGTAGCCGACCGTGCGTCCGAGCGGGCGCGCCCAGCCGAGCTGCGTGGTCGAGCCGTAGTGGTAGCCCGGCAGATCCACGAAGTCAGGCGCACCGACGCCGGGCGTGTTGTTCGCGAGCGCGTCGCGCAGGGCCGTGTAGCGATACGTCAGGGTGTTGCGCAGGTCGGGCAGGCCGCCGTACACGCCGTTCGTGAAGCTGAGGTCGGCGAGCTTTGTGCGCTGCGGGAAGTAGGCCGCGGTGTCGTCGTTGAACCACGACCAGAAGGGCACGCCCGACGGGTTCTGGCCCCGGACCACGAAGCCCTGGCCCTGGCCTTCGAGCAGCTCACGCGCGCCCGCCATGCCCGTGGCGGGCGAGACGACCAGGCGGCGGTGGAACTGACCCTTGGCCGGCATCATGTGGCACGGCTGCTCCTCGCCGCTCGGCGGTAATTTGCTGACCAGCGGGAACTCCGCGTACGTGTTGCCGCGGAAGAAGATCGTGTTCGGGGTGTAGCTGGCCGGGATGCCGAAGGGATCGACGAACTGACTCTGCGCGCGCCAGTCCAGCGTCGGGTTTGAGATGACCAGGAGCGAGATCGACTCGAAGTACACCTTCCCCAGGATGTCGTCGACCGTGCCCGCGACTCCATCGGCGCCGTCGGTGCCGTTGGTGATGCGCAGGTCGAGGGTCAGGTTGTTCGTCAGCGAGCGCGTGGTCACGTAGGCGTGCACGGACATCATGTGCGGGTAGCTGCCGCTGGGCGGCGTGCCGCTGGCCGGGCGCATGACCTCGTGGAAGCGCATGGTCGCCGCGTAGGGGCCGTAGCGCTCGCACTCGATGCCGTCGAGACCGCGCAGCGGGAGCGCGTAGTAGTGGTTGCCCAGCGGATCCCGTGCGAGCACCACGATCTGGTTCTCGTTGCCGAGCAGCCCCTGGACTCCTGCGCCCACCGAGGTCGGACCGTTGATCAGGGCGGGCAGGCCTGGCGTGCAGGTCGGCTGCGTGCCGCCGGGCGCGAGGACCACGCTGTAGCGCACGCGCTGGCCGGGGATCCAGGATGCGTCCTTCGTGACGCGCGCGATCACCTCGGCCACCTCGACGTCGCCCGTCGTGCCGCCGGGTGCCGCGAAGCGCGTGACGGCCTCCATCTGCGTATCTGCTACGGGCGCGCCGCCGGGCAGGACGACCTTGAGCGGGAGTAGACCGCCGTCCGGCCACGTGCCGAGCGGAAGCGGGACGGTGAAGTGCAGGTTGAAGCGGGCTGCGGCCGGAGTCTCGATCTCGACCTGGGCCACTTCCTGTCGAGCGGACGCGCCGGATGCGGCGCACACGAGGAACGCGACGAGCGCAGGGCCGAACGCACGTCGGCCGCGAAAGAGAGCGAGAAGGGGGGACATACGAGGAGCTCCTGAACTGAGGTTGGATCTCGAAGAAGAGTGCCGATGGGCCCTGGCTGCCTGGCCACGGGGCAGGACGCGGGAAGTCGCTCTTGCCGCAACGTGGTTGTTTTTTCACCGCCCGGCAGTTCTCGCCTTGGCCGTGTTTCTCCGCACCCGGCTCGATGCTCGGTCCGTGAAACCATTCGCGTGTCCGGCGACAACAACCAGCCGGCACCCCGCGCGCCTCTCTTCACCCCGTACCGGGAGGAGCGACTCCGATTCCTACCCTCATCCGCTCCACCGCGCCCGCCCTGCTGCATTGGCTCCGCGGCACCGCTTACGCTAGGTTCCTAGGCTCTCGGCGGGCCATGGACTCGAATGCGGACCACCAGGCGGATCGGGACCTGGTCCGGGCTGTCCTGAAGGGCGAATCGTCCGCGGTCGACGCGCTCGTCCTGCGCCTGCGCTGCATCCCGCGCATCCTGGCCTTGTTCAATCAGCGCGTGGGCGGAGCCCTGGGTCCGGAAGACATGAACGACCTGACGCAGGACACGCTCGTGCGACTGTGGCCGCGCATGGAGAACTACACCGGCCAGGCCTCGCTCGAGACCTGGTTCTACGGCTTCTGCTTCAACGGCTTCATGAACGCGCTCCGCAAGGTGAGCCGGACGCAGGCCGTGGACTCCCTGTCCGAACAGGTGGCGAGCCCGGACGGTCCGCCGGTCGCGCTGGACTACGACCACGTGCACCGCGGCCTCGAGCGGCTGGGCGAGCTGGAGACCCGCGTCATCCGGCTGAAGTACTTCGATGACCTCACGTTCGAGGAGATCGGAGCGCGGCTCGGCATCTCTCCGAACACGGCCAAGACTCGCTACTACCGGGGCATGCGCAAGCTCGAGGAACTCCTGCGGCGCGGCAGGGAGGAGGTCGAGCGATGAGCGCACACACCCACGAGCACGAGGAGCTTCTCATGCGGATCTTCCTGGACGAGGTCGACGAGACCGGAACGCCGGCGAACGAGCGGCTGAGGGAATGCCCGAGCTGCCTGCGAGAGCTCGAACGAATGCGCTCGCTCGACGCCGGCCTGCGCGCGGCGGCCGTGCAGGAGCGCTCGGATCTCGCGCGCGCCCGGGCCGAAGCGGGCACGGAAGACGAGCAGCTCGTGCGCCGCTCGTTCGCCCGTGCGCTGGCCGAGCGGCGCGGGCCGGGGATCGAACCGCGAGCGCGCCGGACTCGGGGCTTCTTCGCTCTGGCGCTGGCGGCGGGCGTCCTGCTCCTCTTCGGCTGGGCAGCCAGCCGCTTCCTGCGCGCACCGCGATCCGCGGAGGCTCCGGAGATCCTGCTCGGCGGCGGCGACGTCGAGTGCCTGGCCCCGCGCGGCGAGCTGGAGGGAGAGTACCCTGACTTCTCGTGGAGCCACGCGTTGCCGCCCCAGTGGAGCTTCGAGATCACGATCCGCGCCCTCGAGGGCGGCAAGGGCGGGAAGGAGCTCGTGCGGGAGTCCAACCTGCTCGAGCCGCGCTGGCAGCTGAGCCCCGAGGTGCGGCGCTCCCTGCCCGACGAGATCTACTGGGAAGTGACGGCTCACGACGACACGGGCAACGCTCCGCCCGTGACCGGCTGGGCGAGGGCCTCGCGGCGGCGCTAGGACGCCTTGCGAGTCGCGCATTGAAGCCTAGGACGCGAGCGGCGCTGCTCGTGCTGATGGCGATCGGCGTGTGGGGCGAATCCCGCGCGACCGCGCTCCAGGAACGAGCGGAGCCGCGTGCGCGTCCGTTCTACCAGCGCGCGCGCGCGGCCGCCGAGCGCACGCGATCGCCTGCGAGTCTCCAGTCCGCCATGGCCGAGCTGCACGCTCTGGCGGACGAGCTCGAGGAGCAGTTCCACGGCCTCGGAGAGCCGCTGGATCCCGACCGCGTTTTGGCAAGCACGGTCGCGTTGTGCGTCCTGGCAGCTCGGCCCGAGCGGGCCGAAACGCTGCACCTCATCCTCGGAGAAGTCGAAGGCCACCTGCGATCGGACGAGCACGACGACCCCGATCTGGCGCTCGCCCTGGCGAATGGCTGGCTCGCTCTCCTGCTGGTCAAGACGGGCAAGGAGCTTCCGTTCGAAGAGCGCATCGCGGGCCTCACGTTCGCGCTCGAGTCCGCCCGTTCGATCGATGTCGCGGACCAGCGCGACCCCATGGGTGTCCGGCTTGCGGAGGAGCTGCACGCGCAACTCTCCGCCCCCGGTCCCCCGGAGCGAGCGACGGAAGCGCTGGAGCAGTGGCTCGAGCGCTTTCGCGAGGAGCTGGAGCGTCGTCCGTTCCTCCTGGTCCGGGCCGCGGACGAGCGGCGCCTGCAGCAGTCGTGGAACGCCGCCTGGCGCGATCTCCGGCTGGCGGAGGAGGCGCTGGAGCGCATCCTCGCCGAGCCGGGCGCCGACGCGGCCGCGCTGCGACGGAGGCTCGCCAGCACGCGCTGCCAGCTCGAGCTCGCGTCTGGTTTGGTGGACCAAGCGGTGGATTCAGTCGAGCGCGAGCGCGCGGCGATCCGGGACGGCGCCAAGGATGCGGAATCGCGTTTCTCCCTGCTCCTGGACGTCTCGACCGTGGCGCTCGTCTCCCCACGGCCTGTCGTCCTGGAGCGCGCGAGGACCGAGCTGGCGGAAGCCCTGGCGGATCCGCAGCTCTTCGCCGACCACCCGGCCTACCGCGCGCAGCTGCGAGCCCGATTGGCGGTCCTGCAGGATCTGTGGGAGCGAGTTGAGCCGGCCGGGGAACGCTGCGCGGCCCGGCTCCTGCAGGAAGCGCTGGCGCAACCTGGCCTCGAGGCCGTGGATCGCGCCATGCTCGTCCTGCGTCTCACCGTCCTCGCGTTCCGGTCGGGCGACCTCGAGGCCTCCGCGCGCTGGATTGCGTGTCTCGATCCACGCGAGGACACGGAGGCTCCGCGTCTCCCACCGGAGTACGAGGCCTCCGCGACGGCCTGGCGCGCGCGCGTCGCGCTCGCCCGCGGAGCGGAGCGCGTGGAGCTCGAACGGCTCGAGCGCGAAGCGCGGGCTTGCTACGAGAAGTTTCTGTCATCCTGGGCGAGCCGGCCCGAGCGCGTCGGCGGCGTCGGGGATCTGGTTGCCAGCAGCCGCCGACTGCTGCTGGGCGTGCTGGTCGAGCTGCGGCTCGCGCTGAGGGACGAGAATGGTGAGGGGAACGCAGAAGAGGCCGCGATCGACCTCCTGCTGCGAGAGCAAGCCGTCGGCTCGCTCGCGCGTCGTCTGTCGGCTCCGCCCGGCAGCGTCGCCGAGGTGCGCGCGCGACTCCTCCGGCCCGGGGTCGGCCTGCTCCTCTATCTCCCGGGCGACCTGTGGACGCACCTCTTCTGCATCGATCGCGAGCACGTCGAGCACTTCAAGCTCCCGTGGCGTTACAGCCACGAGCCTCTGCTCGCAGCCCTCACCCGCTTGCTGGTCTCTTCCCCGGCCCGACTCTCGGCCGAGGAGCGCGCGGCGCAGCAGCTCGAGATCGAGCAGTGCTCGCGGGAGCTGAGCGAGCGCTTGCTCCCTGCCTCCGTGCGAGGGCGCCTGCGGACCTGGAAGGGTGTTTACGTGGTGGGCGCAGAGCTGCTCGGCGGTGTCCCGTTCGAATGTCTGCGCCTGGAAGAGCAAGAGCTCGGCACGAGCACGGCGCTCGCGTACCTGCCCTCGATCCCGGTCGGACTGGTGCTCGCCAAGGAGCGCTCGCTCGCGCCGCCGCGAGAGCTCGGGCTCCTGCTGGTGGCTGCGCCCGCGCTCCAGTCCGGGCTCGGTGCGCAAGTGCCCGGCGCGATTCCATTCGGCAAGTCCGAGCAGAGCATGCTGACCGCCGGCTTCCAGCGAGCCACGACGCTCGCGGGACCGGACGCCACGTTCACGGGCATCCTCGAGGTGCTCCGGCGGGACGAGCCGCGCGTCCTGCACTGCCTCGTGCACGGCGTGCACGATCTCGAGCGCGAGCTCTCGGGCGGCTTGGCACTGGCGCCCAGCGCAGAGGACGCAGACGGCCGCCTCTGGTGCGAGGACATCCTCGCGGCGGACTTCCGCAGTCCCGAGCTCGTGCTGCTCTCCGCGTGCGGCTCCGCTCGCGGCCCTCGGCGGCTCGGCGACGACGGTCTCGCGCAGCTCGGGGGCGCGTTCCTCGCGCGTGGCGCGCTCTGCACTGTGCTGGCCACGAACGACATCGCGCTCGCGCCCACGCTCCGGATGATGAGCACCTTCGGCCGTCGCCTCGGCGCGGGCGACTCGCCCGCCGAGGCGCTGCGCGCGGCGCGGGCGGAGCTCGTCGAGGAGACGAGCTTCGCTCACCCCTTCTACGCGCAGTCGCTGCGCGTGGTCGGGCTCGGCCTCGAGCCGATGCTCCCCTGATCAGTTGTTGTAGGGGGGATCGTTGATGATTGGCAGCACGTTCGGCGACGACGCCGGGATGCTCGACTGCGGAACGGCCTTCGGCGGAAGACGGTTCTCGCCGCCGCCCAGTCCGAGGCCACAGTTGTTGATGTCGCCGCAGACCTGCGGGCTGATGGAGATGGGCTCTCCTGCCCCGGGCCTTCCCGCGAGCCAGCTCGCTCCGTCGCAGTGGGCGCTCATGCCGAGGACCGACCAGCGCCAGGCTCGTATCACTTTGAATGCCGCAGGATCTCCCTGGAGTTGGACCGGACGCACCATGGCGAAGTAGCGCGAATTGAGGTCCTCGGTGGTCCAGTTGTCGGCGTCGTTCTCGTTCGTGCCCGCATGGAAGGCGATCTTTGTGTGGTGGATTCCCGTCCCGTCGCCGTCCGTGCTCGACGTGTCGATCTCGAAGATGAGGTGCACGAGCGCCGCCGGTTCCGGGGCGGTCATGCCGCTCGGGCAGCGCCGCACGATCAACTCGATGTAGTTCGGGGAGTTCGTGGGGGGAAAGAGGCCCCAGCCGAGCCCGAGATTGATTTCCCACCTTGCGCGCGGCAGAGAAGGCGGAGAAGGTGGAGCGTCGGGCAGGCAATCATTCTCCGGCGTACTCGGGTCGTCCGCTCGGTGCATGGCCGACTCGTACGTCACCGTGTCGAAGTCAGGAATGTAGGGAGGAGGCAGTTGCGGGGGATCGTCGGGGAACTCGAGCTCGTAGTTGTGAGCGAGCCGCAGACCGTTCAGGTCGGTGAGCATCGCGGCGAAGGCGTTGAACCCCGCGTCGTCCGAATCCGCCTCGTTGAAGAAGTTCGCGCACAGGATCCTTCCCATCGCCGTGGGAGAGCCAAGCGGGAACGACATGTCGACCCCCCCGAGTGGACCGACGAAGACGGGCTCGGTCTGTGGATTCCCGAGCCGCTGCACGTCGATCCGTGAGACCGTCCGTCCCATCAGCACGTCCTCGATGCCGTCCCCGTCCACGTCCGCCACGGCAGCGGACGCGTAGCGCACGCTCGGATCGATGCTCAGCAGGATCTTGACGTAGGGGGCCGGGTTCTGCGGCGTGACGAAGACCGGGTTGAAGAGCAGCAGGTTCGGCAGCTCGCCAGTCAGCCGGGTGATCCACGCCAGCGAGTCCTTCATTCCCGCGCTGCTCGGGTGCCGGACCCGGGCGATGGCATCCCCGGGAATCATCGCCGAGCGCGCCAGGTAGACATCATTTCCCTGGCTGCGGATGTTGACTCCATTGCTGTGCAGGATGCCGATGTCCAGGCCCGTGTCGGAACCGTTGTTGAGGTAGTCCAGGAGCACGATGTCCAGCACCGTAGGTACGAGCGTGAACCGGAGTACGGGGCCGGTGATCGCGCCTGCGACGATGGCGGCGGTATGGAAGCTCTTCGAGTCGCTGCCCACGAAGAAGAGCTTCTCCTGCCCCTGGTCCAGCGCGTAGCGAATCCGGGTGGCGCCATGCAGTGGGTAGGCGATGGCCTCGCAATCGTAGGACGCATAGAATCCGTCGTTGACGAAGGTCGCGACGGTGAGGCCGCTCGGCGTGGAGTAGAGCAGCCCGGGAGCTCCTTCTCCACCCGCCGTCGGCCAGTAGCACACGTCCAGGGCATTCGTGGCCACAACGATCGACTCCCCGGACGTAGCCGGGTTCTGAAAGACGATCAGGGAGGTGCCCTGGATCACCGCGACCTCTGGAGTGAGGTTGCCATCCAGGTCCCCGGCGACGATGGCGGTGAAGGAACCTTCGGGAACGGGAGACTGGGGAAAGTGGGACTGGCCGTGCAGCAGGGCAGGCATGCCCACCAGCAACGGGAGGAAGAACGAGGCGGGCAACAAGAGGGCTAGAGGGGCTTTCATAGGGGAATGAGCAAGAAGGTGAGACGAGTGGACCCGGGCCCATCATTGTCCGAACCCGGGCGGGGAGTTTGCAGAAGTCGCGGAATCCGCACCATGCGCCCGAGACTCCGCGCGGCGGACCAGGGGGGCATCGCAGACGCAGCGTGCGGCGCGCCAGGCCGGGGCTCTAGGCGCTGAATCTCTGGCGGCCTACATCTCCTCGGGCGCGGCCACGCCGAGCAGCGTGACATCGTCGATATGGGCGACCTGACCGAGCGGCTGCTCGAGCTCCGGCCGGTGGTTTTCCATTGCAAGCAGGAGCAGCCGGCTCAAGGCGGCGGCGAGGTACCGCTCGAGTACGGGCTCATCGCCGTGCGAGAGGCAGAGTGCGGAACAGGACAACGCCCTCGGCGAGCTGGATGCCCTCCGGCGTGAGGTGACGCAATTGCGCGAGCTCGAAGCGCGGTTGGCCGCGGTCGAGTCGCGGATCGCACCAGCGGAGGATACGGCGGGCTCCTCCGCGGATCGCCGCTGAAGAAGCTCTCGCTGCGCTCGTGGCCGGCCGCCAACGGACTGACGGTGCGGCCGGCCTGGCTGGCCCAGGAACTTCCGAGCCGGTGCTGCTGCTCGGAAACCCGGCCGGGTTTGCCTCGCGTGCAGGGAATCGCGCACCATGGGGCCCTGGCTTGTCGGGTCCAGAGGGCCGACGTCCCTGCGGCTCCAGGCCCCGCGTGGGAACCCGATGACAGACGACTGCATGCGACGCGCTCATGGATCCATCTTCGTGGGCAGTCTCGCGCTCCACGCGTGCGCGCTCTGGATGGCGCTAGCCCTCGTCGGCTGTGGCTCGAAGGCTTCCGCGCGCGAGCTCGAGACGCGCGCCGTCGTGATCGGCATCGACGGGGCGGACTGGAAGGTCATCGACGCGCTCGCGGCGACCGGAGCGATGCCCAATCTGACGCGGCTGCGTGAGCGTGGCGTGTGGGGGCCGATCGAGACCTTGAGTGACATCGCGCTCTCGCCCGTGATCTGGACCAGCGTGGCGACGGGCAAGACGGCCGCGAAGCACGGCATCTCGTGGTTCATGGTCGACCAGCCAGACGGCACACGCGTGCCGGTGCGCAGCACGAACCGGAAGACCGAGGCGCTCTGGAACATCCTCGCGAAGAACGAGCTCAGGCCCACGGTCCTCGGCTGGTGGGCGACCTATCCGGCCGAGGACGTGGGTCGTGGCGCGATCGTGTCCGATGCGCTCGGTTTCCACGGCTTCGGCGCGACGGCGCGCGACGGCGACGATCGGCGCAAGACCTATCCGCGCGCGCTCTTCGGCCGGGTGGATGGGCTCATCCCGACCGAACAGCAGGTCGCGACCGAGTTCGTCCAGCGCTTCATCCACATCGACGCGCAGGAGTACCGCGAGGAGAAGTTCGATCCGGCGCACTTCCCGAAGCGCGATCCCTCGAATCCGATTCACCTCTTCCAGCAGTACGCGGTGACGGCCCAGGGCTACGTGGCGATCGCCGAGGAGCTGCTGACGCAGCAGTCCTACGACCTCTTCCTGATGTACTTCGAGCAGGTGGACAGCTTCTCGCACCTGTTCATGAAGTACGCGCCCCCGAAGCTGCCCTGGATCGACGAAGAAGGCTTCGCGCGCTACCGCGACGTCGTGAGCGAGTGGTATCGCTATCAGGACGAGCTCCTCGGCCGGATCCTGGCCAAGATCGATCTCGAGACGACCGCCGTCTTCGTGCTCTCCGACCACGGCTTCAAGAGCGGCGAGCGGCGCATCCGCAGCGAAGAACTGGTGGACGTCAAGAAGGCCCACCTCGATCACGAGACGCACGGGATCTTCGTGGCCGCCGGGCCGCACGTGCGCCGCGGCGGCGAGGTCGCGGACGCCTCGGTGCTCGACCTCACGCCGACGCTGCTCTACTACCTGGGCCTGCCGGTCGCGAAGGACATGGACGGCAAGGTGCTCGCGAGCGTCTTCGAGCCGGAGTTCGTGCAGGGCCATCCGATTCGCTACGTCTCCAGCTACGAGGACGGGAAGCGCAGCGAGGTGCAGGACCAGGCCGAGCCGATCGATGCCGGCGCCCAGAGCGAGATCGAGGGCGGGCTGGCGGCGCTCGGCTACCTCGGCGAAGAACCGGACGGCGGGACCCAGGCCGTGGAAGGCGGCAAGCCGGCGGCCGAGCACGAGTCCTCGCCCGAGATCCACAACAACCTCGGGCGCATCCACCTGCGCGAGGGCGAGCCGAAGAAGGCGCTGGCGGAGTTCGAGCAGGCGCTCGCGCTCGACAAGAACAACGCCGAGGCGCTGCTCAACATCAGCACGATCCACCAGGGCGAAGGCAAGGGCGAGCTGGCCGAGCACTTCGTCCAGCGCGCGCTGGCGGTCGATCCGAACTCGACCGGTGCACTGGCGCAGCTGGCCGAGATCCGCCGCGACCAGGGCAAGCTCGACGAGGCCATGCGCCTGTTCGCCGAGGCGCTCGCGCTCGACGACTCGCAGCCCTTCCTGTTCATGGGCATCGGCGACGTCTTGCAGCGCGCCGGACGCTACGAGCAGGCCGTGCAGGCTTTTCAGAGCGTGCTCGAGCTCGAGCCCGACTCGTTCAAGGCGCGCTACAACCTGGGCGTGACCTACTCGAACATGGGGCGGGCCGACGAGGCGGTGGCGATGTACGAGCAGGCGCTCGAGCTCGCCCCGAAGGACCTCGAGGCTCCGTCGGCGCGCAACAACCTGGGCGCCCTGCTGCTCGCGCGGGGCGAGACCGATCGCGCGCTCGAGCTCTTCGAAGCCGCGCTGAAAGCCGCGCCGTTCAACCTCGAGTCGCGCTACAACGCCGCGCTGCTCTACCTCGACAGAGGCCGCACCGAAGAAGCCATCCAGCTCCTGGAAGGAGCCGCGCGGCTCCAGCCCAACCACGAGCAGGTCAACCTGCGTCTCGGCCTGGCCTATCTGGGTGCGGAGCGCGGCCAGGACGCCTACAAGTCCCTGCTCCTCGTGCGCCGCCTCTACCCCGAGAACTGGGCTGCGACGCTGGGCCTGAGCGTGCTGCACGCACGCGCGCAGGAACTGGACATGGCGCAAGAGCTCCTCGACGAGGCGCTGAAGCAAGGCGGCGAAGAAGCACGCACGGCCGCCGCCGGCTTTCCGATCTTGAAGGAGCTCTCCGGCCAGTAGGCCCGGCTCCGCCCCGGAAGGCTCCGGCCAGGCTCCTGGTCAGCCAGGTCGAGATCGTGCGGCACAGCAGGTCGCGCTGGGAGGGCGAGACTCGCGGTCTCGGGCTACGCACCCGATGCGACGCGTGAAGTCTTTCCGAGTTTCTCTTCCGCTCAGCCCCTTCCTGGCGGAAGAGCTCAGCAGGTGGCCAGAGACCTTGATCCAGCGGCACCCAATGCAGCCATGTACAAGACCGAGCCTCATGCGTCGGTTCAGGCCTCCCGGGCTGATCGAAGGCTGACGAGACCCTGCTGTTCTGCTAGCTCTTGGCGCACGCGGATCGAGCGACGGCCCCTGCGCGCCAGGCTTGCGCCTCTTGCCCTCCTGGCCGCTGCAGGTTGCTCCGGCGGCGGCGGAGGGGGCCATCCCGGGACCACCAGTTTCCAGGTGCAGGACCTGTCGCTCCGGGATGGCTCGGTCTGGCAGATCAATCGCGAGATCGTGTTCTCGTTCAGCGAGCCGGTCGACTTCACGTCGGTCAGCGCGAACACGATCAACATCCGTTCGGCGTCCGACGTGCCGGCGATCGGTGTGTTCCGGCTACGCGATCCCTCCACGGTCGTCTTCCAGCCCAACTGCCCGACGCGCGAGGACTACTCGGACGCGGGTCTGCAGCCGGGCGGCGTGACCTACGTGCTGCGCGTCCCGGGGCAGGACAGCTCGCCGAACACGGTGCGCTCGCTGACCGGGGTCCCGCTCGGCCTCCAGCAGACGCGCACGTTCTCGACCCCCGCCTCGACGCGGGCCGCACTCGTCTTCCACGACATGCGCTCCGGGCCGCCCGCACCGATCGTGCGTGGCTTGGGTTCGACGCTCTCGAGCGCGACGCGTCTGGAGATCGGCGACGACCCCGACGACACCGTGTACTTCGAGCGCGACGCCGACCAGCGCGTCGTGCTCTCCGAGCCGGGCTTCGAGGCGCCGCTCAACCTCTACAGCGAGCGGGCCTCGCGGATCGCGCTCCTGATCTCCTTCGACCAGCCGGTCAGCCCCTCGGCCGACAACCTCGAGGGCCGCCTGCGGCTCGAGTTCCGGGATGCGCTCGGGACCTGGCATCCCATCGACACGCGCGTGACGCTGGTCTCGAACTGCACCGAGATGGGCGCCAGCGTGCGGCTGGAGCCGAAGGGCGTGCTGCCCCGTTCGAGCATGGTTCGGGCCGTGATCCTGCCGGGCTTCCGGGACCTCGTCGGCGAGTCCGTACTGCAGCCCCAGCGCGATTTCGCCAGCGTGCCCACCCGCTCCGTCGCGTTCACCAGCTTGCGTCCCGCGGACGTGCTCGGCGACGGGTTCGACGAGTCATTCGAATTCGGAGGGGACAGTCCGCTCTCGTTCCAGGATACGAGCGCGCTCCTGGACTCGCCCGTGGCCGATTGGGGCGAGGGCAGGCTCTCGGCCGCCTTTTCCTTCGAGGGCACGGGCGGGCCCAGCGGTGACTTCGACTGGGTCGTGCACACGGGCGAGCTCTTCTTCTTCGACACGATCCGCACCTCGATCATCGGCGGTCGCGATGGCGTTCCGACCTCCAGCGTGAATGCCGTGAACGGCGTCGTGGACGTGCGCAACTTCATCATCGAGGCCGGCGCAGAGGTCCGCGTGCAGGGTCCGAATCCGATGCGCATCCGCGCCACCGGGGACGTGGTGATTCGCGGCCGGCTCGACCTCTCCGGGTTCCCCGCCCAGTCCGTGGCCACGTTGAACACCGGCAACCAGAGGGAAACCGGAGCTCAGGGAGCTGCGGGCGGAGGCAAGGGCGGTGACGCCAACGAGAACACCACCGGCCCGACACCACGCGGCGGCAAGGGTCAGGGACCGTTCCGTCAGGGGCACCTCGGGGGCCAAGGCGGTGAGATGGGTTTCTCCAACATCCACTCCAAGAATGCACGCCGCCCGGGCGGAGGTGGAGGCGGACGCTTCAGCAAGGACTGGATCGGAACGAGCACCTTGGCGAACTTCAGCCTGACGGCCGAAGCGGGCACCCATGGCAACCCGAGCAGCACGGGCGCCGAGTCCGGCCAGCGTCCTGCCGCGGGCGGACAGCCGGGACAGGGCCCCTTCCTCGACGCGAACGCCGACAACGACTTCTTCGGCGTCCGGCCCATCGTCCTGAACGGCGAGCTCACCGGCCTCGTCCGCGGAGAGCTGCCCAGCCTGTGGGCCGGCTACGGAGGCGGGGGCGGCGGCAACGCGGGGAAGCTCTTCCCCAACTCCTACTGGACCTTCAGGAGCGATGAGAAAGGCGGCGGCGGTGGCGGCGGCGGCGGAGGTCTGCACATCCAGGCCCTGGGGCGCATCGTGTTCGGACGGGCCGGGCAGATCCTCGCCAACGGCGGGTACGGCGCCACGGGCGAGAACTCGGGCTATTTCGACCACATCGCGGGAACCGGCGGCGGCGGCTCGGGTGGTCACGTGATCCTGGAATCGGCCGCCGTGGTGGACTTCACCGATGGTGGCGCGGCGGAGGATGCCTCCCTGCGCGACGTCATCTTGGCCGCCGGTCCCCCGCGGAGATCAGGTCCAGTCCAGTACATCGACTCCTGCCGCCAATCGTCGCTCTGCTGTCCGTCCGGGTGCGCCAGCAACAGCAACGGCGGCGCGGGCGGCCCGGGCCTCATCCAGATCCACGTACCGGGTCCGCTCGAGCAACCCGGCGCCACGGCCCCGGCGGACATCCTGGTTCCCGCGGCCGCGCTCCTGGCTGCGGATGTCCTCGACCAGGTCACCTCGCCTCCGGCCTACGTCATGATTCCGACCTACGGGAAGCGCTCGAAGGCGCGCTCGGAATGGATCTCGATCGGCGGTGCCGACCAGCAGCCGGACGGCTCCGAGGGCCTCGTGCGCTTCCTTTTCGATGGCATCGATCCGACGACCGGCCGGATCCTGACCACCGGTGCGAGTGTGGCGGAGCGCACGCCGCTCGTGATCGTCGCGGACCTGAGCACTTCGACCACGGCCCGGATCCTCGCCGACGGCTTCACGCTGGAGCTGACGGGCGCGGCCCTGGACACGCTCCGCGCGGGAACGACCACGGGCATTCCGAACGACATCTATCTGCGTACGCCGGCCCTGCTCGAGGACTGCGCGGTGCGGATGCTCGTCCTGGGCAACGAAGCGGACTTCGAGGACTTCTCCATCGCGCAGGCGGTTTACGACGAGGGTCGGTCGGCCCTGGGCGACGAAGCCCTGCGTGTGACGGTCAGCGGGCGCCCGCTCACGGCATTCCAGCCCGCCAACGGCGCTGCCACGACGGGCTTCCAGCTCCTGCCGCGCTTCTTCCAGGTCGTGACGAACGGACTCCTGAACTCACTGCCCAGCACGGCATTCGTGAGCCTGCGCTTCCAGGCCGCGTCGGCCAACGGGATCGGCGCACCCGACGAGGCCAATCCGCTGCAGGATTGGACCGCGGACATCTCGACGTTCAACACCAAGCCCGCAGGCGCGTTGCAGTTCTTCCGCTACGAAGTCGAGTTCGACCTGGACCAGCACGGCCGGGGGATCTCGGTCGACACCAAGCCGGTGACCTTCGACTTCCTGAAGATCCCGTTCGTGTTCTGATCTGCTGGGAGCGCCGAGCTCCAGCCCGGCTTCCGATCCGGAAGAGGAGAACGGAAGCGGAGC
>JANOGB010000491.1:0-3233 GCA_031413955.1 Planctomycetota bacterium
GCAGCGGAACGTGCTCGGCGTCACCAATCCCGAGGTTGTGGCCAGAGTCGTAGATCAGCCCCTGGGGAGTGCTGGTGACCGACAAGAGGTGGAAGTTCTCGGGGAACGTTACCCCGCGGGGCGAGTGCTCCCGTCGGCGCGCGTACGTCACACACGCGAAGACGAACAGCGGCCAGACCGTGAGGACGAGCGGGCGGAGGTCTTGGGGGCAGGTGATGAGCACCTGGCGATCGGGGTGCGCGCCGCGCTCTTGGGCGAACCGTGCAGCCACCTCGCGGAGTGCCTTGTTGCCAGAGCTGCCCACGGGGGAAAGCGTGAGCGGGCCGAACTGGAGTACCTCCTCCACCGTCAGAGCAGGGGCGAGGCCGAGCGTGAGCGCGTTTGAAGACACCGGGCTACTTCGATGAGAGCCAGTCGCGGATGATCCGGTCGATGAATTCGCGGCCCTCTTCGAGCTTCATGCGCTTGTGTTCGGGCGGCGGGTCCCACTTTGGGGCACCGTGACGCGCCAAGTCTCCCGCCACATCGGGGTGGTTCGCGGAACCCGTGAGTCGGCCGAGGTCGTCCTTGTCGCGCTTGGTGAACTTGAACCCCTCGGCCTCGATAACCTCCGCGATGACGGTCAGGTCGATCCAGACAAGCTCATCACGATCCCGCATCCGTAGGACCTTCCGGACGGCCTCGCTCTCGCTCGCCTTTCTTGACGCCTCAACGATGGGATCGGCAGGGAGGTGCCGCTCAACGGTGCCGTCGGCCCGTGTGACCGACAGCGACACCGGAAGCGCTCGAATGGCCAGGACTGCGGGCTCTGCGAAGATCGTCTGGTGGCGACGGCCCTCCGTGTCCACGCGGACAACGTTGTCTACCTCGACGGGTTCCTTGGCCCCGAGGAACAACCTCGATGCCCCGGAGACCGACGAGATGACTTCGCGCGCTTTGTCGCGCACCGCTCCCACGTCGCCGAGCTGATCGAAGTCGGTACCGGAGAGGCAGAACTCGGTTCCGCGCTCCTTGATGGCGAGGCCGGGTCCAGTGAAAACCTGCGCCAGCATGCGCAGGTCCGCGTCGTCTCCCGTGATCCGAACCTCCCACGCCATGGCCGTCACGATTCCGGATCGAGCGAGGAGGCGCACCGTTTCCCGAAGCGCTGCACGATTCAGCTTTGGGGTGCGGGTGCGGAGGCGACGGGGTCCGCCTCGAGGAGCCATGGCGGCATCGGCTTTGGCCTGCGCTCCTCGATGTGCGGGTGGTAAGCCTGCTGGTCGGGGCCCCAGTCGAAGTAGATGCCCGCGTCAGGCCTCGCGAGTTGGGCCGCGTGTGCGTCGGATATCGAGAGCCGGACGCTCGAGAGCTCCCTCGGCGCGGCGTCGGCGACCCGCTTCGCGAACACACGTAGCGTGTAGGTCCCCGCCAAGAGCGAGAACGACGCTCCATCCTCGGGCAGGAGGAAGTGGTGGTTGCACGCGAGGCCCTCGTGCCCGACGAAGAGTCCGCTGCCGCGCGCGAGTCGCTCGTCGCCGTAGACCCAGATCGAGAAGTTCTGCCGTGTCTCGCCGCGCTGGAGGTTGACGTACATGCTCTCGATGGTCTGGCCGCGCCGCGCAGTGCTGTAGAGGAGCGTCCTGAGGAACACCTTGAGCTTGGGTGCGTCGCCGCGGGAGCCGCCGTCCGGGCCAAAGAAGACCACCGTGGGCTGCGTCATCCGAAGGTCACCCCGCCGGAACAAGGTGAGCCACGCCGTGACCCCCGAAACGGCGAGCGCGAGGGTCGAGACAACGAGGCTGATCCATGCGCTCATGGCCGGAAAGGCTACTTCTCGGCTTGGGCCTACTCCAATCCGGAGCCCCGACATGTTGCCAGACCGGGCAGGAGCGGTCTCCCTTGAGGATGACCTCGCAGCCTCGAGCGCTACATTGACCGTGTCGTGGATCCGAAGGTCAAACAGTCGTGGGAAGAGTTCCTGAACCCGGAGGTCACCCGTCCTCGCCTGATCGCCGCGTCCATCTACGTCGCTAGCTTCGAGGCACTCAAGGACTCCATCATCGGACGCATCCGCAGCTTCTTCGCGAGTGGCTTTGACGAGACGGGTGAGAAGGTCGACCCCAAGTACGCCTCGGACGTGCTCGCCCGGAACAAGAGCCCGCTCTATGCGAGCCTCGATTGGTTGAAGGGAATGGGCGCGATCGACGATGCCGACCTCGCGACGCTTGAGCGCGTCAAGCGTTGCCGCAACACGCTCGCCCATGAACTCCTGTCGATTCTGGCGTCGCGCGGACTGCCCGCCGAATACGACAAGTGCTTCGTCGACATGGTCGCCCTGCTCCGAAAGGTGGAGGTCTGGTGGATCGTCAACGTGGAGATTCCCATCAACCCCGACTTCGACGGCGAGGAGATCGACGAGGCCGGGATCACACCGGGGCCGATCATGAGCATGCAGCTCCTCATGGACATCGCTCTCGGCGACGAGGAGCGCTCGAGGTTACACTACGAGAGGTTCTGCAAGGGTGCAGGTGCCAACACGCCTGCCGCCCCGAACGCTTGATGCGCGCGACGCTGCCTCGGCCACGCGCGCCTCGAGGAGGAACGGCCGCCTCGCGCGTGAAGCCTACGCTGATCCCGCTCTGGTAGCCCTCGGCGATCGTCTGGTTGCCGCGGTTGGGGAGGAGCTTTCAGATCTAGCGGGGGCGACACGCCGACTCACGCCGCTCTCCTCGCGCCGCCCTTCACCTGCTGCACGAACGCGTTCCGCACGGTGTCGATCTCGACGAGCTCTTCTCCCGCGTCTTGCAACTTCCAGAACCTCCACCCGTTGGTCGCCGGCCAGTCCTTGGCGCCAAGCACAGACGCACGGGCCGCAGAAGCAGCCTGAGACAGCGAGTCGTACCGCCGTCCGTGGAACGTGATTGCTCCGTCCGCCTCGATCTGCGCAGTGAGACGCTTCTCTTTGTAGACCTTCTCCAGCTGGACCGGTGGACGCAGAAGCCCCGCCCGGATCAGGTCTGCGAGGGTGACCTCCGATCGCTCCCCGGGGGTTCGGTCCTTCTTCGGCGTGGATCCGCCAAGGGCCTGGCCGATCGTCTCCTCGGCAGGCACAGGAAAGTCGAGGGCCACCCGGCAGCGCTTGAGCGACGATCGGATCTCATCCGGCGTGAGGTTCTTCGTGTGCTGGGCCACGTGTTCGACGAGAAGAGAATCGGCGCCGCCAGCGAACAGGTGCTCGATGGCACTGCGCA
>JANOGB010000492.1:0-19793 GCA_031413955.1 Planctomycetota bacterium
ATCGTCGACTCCCGGAGAGCCGAAGCCCCGGAGGCCCCATCCTCTCTGGATTCTCCCTCCGTGCGTCTCTGCGTCCTCTGCGCCTCTGTGGTCCTGCTGATTCTTGCTCAGCCAACAAGCGGTTCGGCGATAGAAGATCAGGCCACCTTGCGGGGCGCCTGGCCTTCGCCTTGCGCGCTCGTGTGTCCGTTGCCGTTGCCGTTGTCGCGCTCGCGCGTGGAGAAGACCGCGTCGGCGATCTCCTTCAGCTTCAGCATGAAGACCTGCGACGAGTATCCGGCCAGGAAGCCGACCGCGAGGAACGGCAGGCGTCCGTCGAAGGTCGTCCAGCCCGCGCCGCCCACCGGATCGTGGCTGTAGCTGAAGCCTAGCGCGCCGACCAGCAGCAGGAAGAAGGCGATCAGGCTCGAGAGCCCGCCCGCGATCGGACGCAGCAGGTAGGAGAGCGTGCACAGCGGATCGAAATCGTTCTTGGTCGAGTGCTTGATCAGCCCGCGGATGTCGTAGAGCGACCCGCCGATCGTGCCGCAGCAGATCATCATCCCGCAGGTGTAGAGGAAGATCTCGCCGCTGCGCTGCTCGAGGAACTCTTCCAGCGGAAGCGCGCCGTCGCGGTGCGGCACGCGCAGCACGAGGAAGCCGAGCCAGACCGTGGCGGCGAAGAAGTAGCCGATCACGGTCCCGACCAGGCGCATGGGCGGCTGGTGGCTCTCGATGGGGGCGAGGGTGGGCTTGGGGGTCATGGCGAGCGCGTTCGCGTCGGGCACAGCGCGGAAGAAAATATCGGTCGCGCGGGGCGGGTGCCTGAATCATCCAGTGGACCGATGTCTTTCCTCCGGCCGCAGGAGGCCGGATACGGGCGTTCGTTACCCAACTCTGATCCGACTCGCCCGCCCTACCCGTTCACGAGTTCGATCAGCTTCAGGACCGTGCGCCAGTTGCGCATGGTGCTGGTCGTCGCCAGCTTGAGGTCGAAGTAGGCGTTCGTGAGCTTCGTGCGCGCGACACCCCGCGGACAGCAGAGGTAGATCTCCCGGCCCACCACGGCGAACTCGTCGGGCGGCGAGCGCTGCGCATCCAGGCCAGCCACCGCGGCGCTGGCGGGCTCGTGCGCGAGGAACATCACGTGCAGCACCTCCGGATCGGCGCCAGCCGCGAGGAACGGATTCTTCCGCGCCACGCGCTCCAGCTCCTGCGCCGTCCGCAGCACGACCGGAACCCGCAGGCCGAGGCGGCGCTGGATGCCCTCCGAGACCCGAGCCGCGAGCCGTGCCGCGATCCTGGGCGTTGCCCGGAAGGCGACGTTGCCGCTCTGGATGTACGTCTTCACGTCCGCGCAGCCCTCTTCCGCGAACAGGGTCACGAGCGCGCTCATCGGCAGCTTGTTCTTGCCGCCGACGTTGATGCCGCGCAGCAGCGCGACGTGGGCGTCAGCGCTACGAGCGGATCCCGTTGCGGATGTCTTCTTCGCGCTCATGATGGGCCTTGCAATGGAGTGACTTCGATCCCGTACTCCTGGCGAGCAGCGCCGCTCGACCCCGGATCCGAGACCATCCATGATGCCGATGATCGCCTGCGCACCCCTGTTCTTCTGCGTGGCGCCCCAGATGCTGGACCGCGCTCTGCTTGCCGCGGCCGTGGAGCCCGTCCTGGCCGAGGCCCACATCCCCGGCGCGGTGATCGCGCTCGTGCGCGGTTCCGAGCTCGTCCTGCTCGAAGCCTTCGGGCTGCGCGATCTGGCCGCGCGGACCCCGATGCGGGCCAACGATCTGTTCCAGATCGGCTCCTGCACCAAGACCTTCACCGCCGCGCTGCTCGTGCAGGCCGCGGCCAAGGGCGAGCTCGAGCTCGACGACCCGCTGGCGCGCTGGCTCGACGAGTCGCGCGCGATCCCCGAATGGGCGCACGACGTCACCCTGCGCCAGATCGCCACGCACACCTCGGGCCTGCCGCGCGACGCCTCGAACCGGCGCAACGTTCCCGACAGTCCGAGCGTGATGGAGCCCTACTCGACCGAGGAGCTCTACGCCGGGCTCGGAGCGACGTCGCCGCTGGGCAAGCCCGGCGCGCGCTGGTCCTACTCGAACCTCGGCTATGGCTTGCTCGGCCACGCGCTCGAGCGCGCGACCGGCCAGCGCTACGAGGAGCTCCTGCGGGAACGCGTCTTCGCCCCGCTCGCGATGAAAGACTCTGGCGTCCATCCGAACGCCGAGCAGGAAGCGCGTCTCGCGCCGGGCTACTGGCCCGAGGCTCCCGACGCCATTGCGCGTCCGCGCTGGCGCTTCGGCGAGGTGTGCGGCTTCGGCGGCTTGTTCAGCTCGGCCCGCGACCTCGCGCGCTACGCCTCGGCCCTGCTCGGCCCGGAGGACGCCGGCCCCTTCACGGCCCAGACCCGCGCCGTGCTGTTCACGCCCGTGGCTGACATCGGTCAGGGCCGCCGCATGGCCGTCGGGTGGTTCGTCGACAAGTTGCCCGGCGCGGGCGAGCTCGTCGGACACGGCGGCGAGGTCGACAGCTACAGCGCGGCCCTGTCTCTCGGTCTCGAGGCGCGTTTCGGGCTGGTCGTGCTCGCGAATCGCGGCGGCGACTCGGCCGAGCTCCTGAGCCGCGCGATCCTCGCCCAGGTGTTGCCGAAGCTCCTGACGCCGCAGTCCAGGTAGCTCGCTCGAGTCCGGGCGACCGCCGCGCGAGATCAGAGCGGCCCGAGCTCCCACGGCCCCGTGATCGCGAAGGTGATGCCCGGGCTCTGCAGGTTGACGAACAGCCAGCGGCCCGCGGGATCGAAGCACGCCCCGCACCACTCGGAGTCGCGGAAGTCGCCCGAGATGCCGTTGACCTCGCCCGCCAGGATCACGTCGTTCTGCGCCAGGACGAAGAGCTCGCCGCGCTTGCCGAGGCCGCTCAGGCGCGTGCCGTCCAGGTCGCCGTCCTCGCACAGGAGCAAGCCTCCACCCGGTCCCACCGTCACGTTGTCGGGGTTGTCGAGCACCGCCTGCGCGGGCGAGGCATAGATGCAGCGCAGGAGCTCCTTGTCGGGCTCGTAGCACCACAGAGCTCCCTCCGGATCGCCAGTGTCGGAGGCAGGCAGTCCGCCTTCGGTGTCCACGAAGTAGAGGCGACCGGTGAACGCATCGTGCCAGGCACCCTCCAGGCGCCGGAAGCGCGCGCCGCCCGCCTCGAAGCCCTGCAGGAAGGGCCCCGAGCAGGAGCTCGTCTGCCCGTCGAAGGAGCCGAAGGGACCGACGCCGCTCCGCGGACCGAGCTCGGGATCCGCGACCGGGACCCAGGCGATCGGGTACGTCTGGCCCGGCTGCGCGAGCTGCAGGTCGGCGCCGGGCAAGCCGTGCACACGCAGCATCTCGAGCGCGCCGCCCAGCTCCAGCGAGCGGCGGCGCGGCCGCGCGCGCGGGCGAAAACGGTAGAAGCCGGAGACGTAACGCTGGTCCTCGGTCAGGTACACGAAGCCGGTGCGCGGATCGACCGCCACGGCTTCGTGCGAGAAGCGTCCCATGGCGCGCAGCGGCACGGCGCTCGCCGGCGCGTCCGACGGCACCTCGAACACCCAGCCGTGAGTCTGCTGGAAGCCCTGGCCGGTTCCGTCCAGGGTTTCTTCGCAGGTGAGCCAGCTACCCCACGGAGTCGGGCCGCCCGCACAGTTGCCGCTGGTCCCGCCCAGGCTGGCGAAGGCATCCAGCCAGTGGCCCGCGAGCACGTCGAAGCGCAGCGTGGTGGTGCCGCCGCGACCGCGAGCGTCGTAGCGCGAAGCCACGGGGCCGAAGGGCGTGCCCGGCGCGCGGCGTTCGTGGTTGCGCACCAGGCTCAGGACTCCCTCCGGGGAGCGGGCGATCACGCCCATGCCGTCGTGGGAGCTCGGCGTCGTGCCTCCGCCGGCGAGCGGCTCGCCGTTCCATCCGAAGCTCAGGTAGCGGAACTTCGCCGGGAGCCGCAGGAGCGGCAGGCCCGTGGTCTCGTCGAGGCGCGGCGCGAGCGGACCGTAGCCTGTGCTCGAGCTCGCGCGCACCTGGGCAGCGCCCGGACGGCCGGCGAGTAGTGCGGGCAGGACGCAGCCCAGCGCGGCGCTCCCGCCGGTCTGCAGGAACCCGCGGCGATCGGGGCGGTGAGGAGTCGCGGGCGCCAAGCCGACCCAGGCTAACTCCGGGGCGATTTGAGCGGGGGCCGAAAAAAGCGCCCGGGGCGGGCGGGCAGTGGATTCCTCGCGCGTGAGACTTCGGTAGCGGGTCCGGCCCGCGATCAAGATCGCCACTCGGCCGAATCGAAGGAGCCGGACGCTTCGGTGGGGACCGGAGACTCATGGGGAAGCACGCCAGCATCGTCCGCCCGGCTTCGGCCGCGCTCTTCGCGCTCGGCCTCGCGGCCTGCGGGCTCGGCGGCGGGTCGGAGAGCGATCCGGTCGTGACCCCGAATCCGATCCTGTTCGTGACCCAGGTGCCGGTCGTGGCCGACTTCATCACGATCGGCTCGACCTTCGGCAACCACGACGGGAACGTCTACTCCGCGGCGCGCGGCGGGGACCTGTGGATCCGCTACGAGGACGGCACGCTGCGCAACCTGACGGCCGAGGCGGGCTTCGGCGATCCCGCCGTATTCCAGGGCGCGAACGCCATCGCCGTGCGCGAGCCGTGCGTCCATTGGAGCGGCACCAGGGCGGTCTTCAGCATGGCCGTCGGCGCCCCGACCGCGCCCGGCACGGGCTCGTTCCGCTGGCAGCTCTACGAGATCACCGGCTTCGCGCAGGACGAGACGCCGGTCGTCACGCGCGTGCCCTTCCAGCCGGCGGCGCGCAACAACGTCAGCCCGTGCTACGCGAGCGACGGGCGCATCCTGTTCACCTCGGATCGCCCGCGCGAGGGCCTCGGTCACACGTTCCCGCAGCTCGACGAGTACGAGGAGGCCCCGACCAACACCGGGATGTGGAGCCTCGACCCGCTGAGCGGCGCGCTGTTCATGCTGAACCACTCGCCCTCGGGCGCGTTCAAGCCCATCGTCGACAGCTTCGGACGCATCGTGTTCACGCGCTGGGACCACATGGAGCGCGACCAGCAGGCCGACTTCGATCGCGTCAACGGCACGCCGGTCTACCGCGTCTTCAACTACTCCGACGAGAGCGCGGCGGCGTTCGACACGGGCTCGTTCGACGAAGTCTTCCCCGAGCCGCGCAAGGCATGGATCGACTACGTCAACCTGAACCCGGACTACACCGGCGACCTCGCGGGCTGGGAGCCGCACCTGTTCGGCAACACTTTCAACCACTTCCAGCTGTGGACGCTCAACCAGGACGGCACGGCGGAGGAGACGCTCAACCACATCGGGCGCCACGAGCTCTTCCCCTCCCTCAATCCGGTCCGCACCGACGACTTCAACGTCACCTTCCAGGCCAACTTCTCCCCGGCCGTGAGCAATCGCCTGGGGCTCAGCTCCTTCCTGCAGGTGTGCGAGGACCCGCTCGTCCCGGGCGCCTTCTTCGGCATCGACTGCCGCGAGTTCGACACGCACGCATCGGGTCAGGTCGTGCGCATCACGGGCGCGCCGCACCTGAACGGGAACGAGATGGTCGTGCGCCACGTCACGCACCGCGACACGCAGGCTCCGACCAGCACGCCCGGGCCGAACCACAGCGGCTTCTACCGCAACCCGCTCGCGCTGGTGGACGGGACGCTGATCGCGGCCCACACGGCCAACACGAAGAGGGAGCTGGACCAGGGCACGCCCACGGCACCGCGCTCGCGCTTCGACTTCCGCCTGAAGACGCTCGTGCCCGGCACCAACGGCCACATGCTCGCCGGGCAAGCGCTGACCGGCGGGCTGCGCCGGCGCGTGCAGTACTACGACCCCTACAGCCTGCTCACCTACGACGGCCTCTTGTGGGAGCTCGATGCGGTCGAGGTCGTGGCGCGGCCCGTGCCGCCTGCGACCACGGAGGCTCCGCTGCCGGCGCCCGAGCAGCAGGCCCTCGCGGCCGAGGGTGTGAACCTCAGCGCGCTGCGGCAGTACCTGCGGGCGAACGAGCTGGCGCTGATCGTCAGCCGCAACGTGACGCGCCGCGACCAGAACGACCGCCAGCAGCCGTTCAACCTGCGCGTGCCGGGCGGCGTGCAGACGCTTGGCGCGGGCGGCCGGATCTACGACGTGTCGCACCTGCGCCTCTTCCAGGGCGACCTGATCCGCGGTATCCGCAACGGCGTCCCGACGTCGGCGAACGGCCGGCGCGTCCTGGCCCAGCCGCTGCACGAGCCCGCGGCCGACAATCCGCCCGCGCCCGGCGCGCCGCCCGGCAGCGTGACGCTCGGCCTCGACGGCTCGCTGGCCGCGCTCGTCCCCGCGCGGCGCGCCATGAGCTGGCAGCTCAACGATCCCGCCGGCGAGATGGTGGTCAACGAGCGCTACTGGATCAGCTTCCAGCCCGGCGAGGTGCGCGTGTGCGCGAGCTGCCACGGCTCGAACGAGGTCGACCAGGCCGGCCAGCCGCCGCCGACGAACGTGCCGCAAGCCCTGCGCACGCTCTTGCAGCACCTGAAGACGCAGGGGCATCTCTAGTTCTAGAACAAGCGCTTCCACGCGTCAGGCTGGCGAAAGTACGGAGCCTGGCACGGTTTCGCGCGAGTCCGAGTTCGCGCAGGCGTGCGAGGCGGTTCCGGCGGACTCGTGCAAAACCGAGCCAGGCACCTCCCTTTCGCCGTTTGGACGCCACGAAGCGCTTGGATTCTGGGGCTAGTGGCCCATCGGACGATCGCGGTCGGCGAACCTTAAAGATCCGGACAAGGAGGCGTCGACACTTCCCATTCGGTCGCATCCGCCTCGCCTTCCCCGCTGCATCGATCCCGCCATGAACTGGTCCCGAATCCTGGAGCAAATCACGGGCGACAGCGCCTTCCAGGATCTCGAGCTCCCCAAGGTCCTCGTCAACCTGGCCCTCGTTCTCCTGCTCGGCCAGGTTCTCGCCTGGCACTACGTGCGCTACTCGAGGGTGCTCTCCAACAAGCCCAAGTTCGCGCGCATGTTCGTGTTCATCGCCGCGACCACGATGCTCGTCATCTCGGTCGTGCAGACTTCCCTGGCCCTGTCACTGGGCCTCGTGGGCGCGCTCTCCATCATCCGCTTCCGCACGCCGATCAAGGAACCCGAGGAGCTGGCCTACCTGTTCCTCGCGGTGGGCCTGGGCGTCGGCATGGGGGCCGGCGAGCTCATCGTCACGAGCCTGATCGTGTGCGTGACGCTCTTCTACCTCGCCTTGACCGCCACGCGCGGGAGGTCCGCGATCCCGGCGCGCTTGCTCGTGCACGTGTCGTGCGAGCTCGAGGACTCGAGCCAGGCGACAGCCGACGGCGTCCTCAGCACGCTGCTGCGCGAGACGGGGCTGGTCAGCAAGAGCACCGACTTGCGTCGTCTCGACGTCCAGGAGCGCGCCTTCCACGCCAACTTCATCCTCGACAGCCTCGACGCGAAGCAGATCGGCAGCATGCTCCAGCGCATCCGCACCTGCCTGCCGGGCGCTTCGGTCAGCCTGGTCGAGGGCAGCAGCCTGGATTGAGAGGGCTCCCATGCGCGTCGAGCCCGAAACGGACCAGCAAGGGAAGCAGGAGGACGCCGGCATCTGGCCGGGGCTCGCCCTGCTCGGACTGGGAGTCGTGGTCGGCCTGCTGGTTGCGCCGCTCCTGCAGCGCCTGCGCCTGGAACGGCCGCGCGCGTCGCTGCCGCCCGTCGCGCCGGGCGAGCTCGAGCCCTATCTGGTCCCGCCGCCCGCGCCTGTCCCCGCTGCGGAGAATGGCCTCGCGACGCTGCGCATCGAGCTCTCGCCGGAAAGCGCCGGGACACTGCAGGGCGTGCGCGAGCGCGCTCTCGATCGCGGCATCATCGTGCAGGGCGAGAAGGACGTCGTGCCCGCCGAGCTCGACTTCGAGGGCACCGCGCTCAGCGGCGAGGTGCGCATCAAGGGCGACTGGACGGACCACGTGGACACGAAGAAGTGGTCGCTGCGCGTCAATCTGGCGAGCGGGAAGCTCCTGGGCATGTCCACCTTCTCGATCCAGCACCCCAAGACGCGCGGGATGCTGTGGGAGTGGCTGGTGCTCGCCGCGGCGCGTCGCGAGGGACTGCTGGCGCCGCGCTCGACCTTCGTGAACGTGGTGCTGAACGGCAACCCGATGGGCGTGTACTACCTCGAGGAGCACTTCAGCAAGGAGCTGCTCGAGTCCCAGGGTCGCCGCGAGGGGCCGATCGTCCTGTGGGACGAGGGCACGCGCTGGTCCTCCCAGCTGCAGGCCCGCAGCGTCCCGTCCAAGGGCGTCGAGCTGCGCGTGCCGCGCTCGGCCGCCGCCATCTGGAGCGTCGATCCCGCCTTCGTGCGCGCCTACGGCGAGAAGCGGCTCAACGGCATGGAGTCCCTGGCGCGCTCGTTCTACAGCGCCGTGGAGCAGATGCGCGAGCTCCAGGCCCACGCCGTCGCCGCCAGCTCCACGGAGACACGCTTGCGGCGCCTGGAGGCCCTGGAACGGATCCATGGCAACGCGGTCGAGGCCGTGCTGGACACGCGCAAGCTCGCGCACGTGCACGCGCTCGCGTCGCTGTTCCAGATCGAGCACGCGCTGATCTGGCACAACATGCGCTTCTACCACGACCCCGTCCTCGATCGTCTCGAGCCGATCCTCTTCGACTGCAACGCGGATCACCCGAGCGGGCGCGATCCGGTCCCGATCCGCAACCCGGCGCTCATGACCGACTTCGGCGCGAGCCCGGTCTACTACGACGGCGTCTTCCGCGGGCTGGGGCGTTTCAGTGATCCGGCCTACCTCGCCCAGTTGTTCGAAGAGACCGGGGCCGAGCTGCGCGCGTTCGAGGCCGCGCTGGCCGCGGAGGCGCCGCTCTCCAGTTCCTTCACGATCGCCGGGATGCTCCAGCGCCTGCAAGTCCAGCAGGCGTACCTGCGCACGGTCGCCTACCCGGTCGATCCCATCAACCACCATGCGACCTACGAGCTCGCGAGTGCCGACGACGGCGGCCGTGTGTACGGCACGCTCGAGGTGACGTGCTGGTCGACGACACGCACACCGGTCGTGGTCGAGGGCTTCGAGTTCAGCAACGGCGTGGTCACGCCTGCGCGGGGCGCTTGCGTCGATGACCTCGGCACGGTCACCACGACCGAGGCCGGCGGCGTCGTCCTGCCGCGCGACGGACGCGCCATGCGCTTCCGCTTCCCGCTGGACGACCGCCTCACCAACCTCGAGAACGTGGGCCAGATCCTGGCGGCGGTGCGCGCGAGCGCCGACGTCAAGGCCGACGTCGTCAAGGCCGACCCCGACCTCGACATCGAGCTCCTGTTCCGACCCATCGCCGCCGAGCGCGTGGAACGCGAGCTCCTCGTGCCGCGGCGGCGCGACCCGGCCTGGCCCCTGGAGGGCGGACGTCCGCAACCTCTCTCGATCGAGCAGGCGCTGGCTGCGCACCCGTTCCTCGAGTTCCGGCCCGAGACCGGCGCTCTGCACCTGCGCCCGGGTACCTGGGAGGTCGCGGGCGACCTCGTCCTGCCGCAAGGCGTGCCGCTGCACGCCGACGGCAACGTGTGGCTGCGTTTCGAGGAGGACGCCGTGCTGCTGGCCTTCGCGCCGCTGCACTGGAAGGGCGTGACGCTCGAGCCCCGCGCGGGGCTCGCGCGCTGGCGCGGCCTGATCGTGCTCGAGACCGGCGGCCGCTCCGAGTGGGACGGCGTGACCGTGCGCAAGACCGACGCCGTGGCGCGCGGGGGCTGGATCGTGACCGGCGGCATCACCTTCTACCGCTCGCCGATCAGCATGCGCGACTGCCTGATCGACGGGACCCTGGCCGAGGACGGCCTGAACATCTTCGCGGCCGACTTCCTGCTGGAGCGGGTCGAGTTCGCGGCCTGCGCCTCGGACTCCTTCGACGGCGATTTCGTCAGCGGGACCGTGCGCGACTGCACCTTCCACGACGGCCTGGCGGACGGCGTCGACTTCAGTGGCAGCGACGTGAGCGTGGAGGACTGCCGCTTCCTGCGCATGGGCGACAAGGGCGTCTCGGCCGGCGAGAACAGCGCCGTGCGCGTCGAGGGCGGCCTGTTCGAGGACGTCTCGATCGGGGTGGCCGCGAAGGATCGCTCGCGCGTCAGAGTGAACAACGCGACCATCCGTGGCGCGCGCAACTACGCTCTGGTCGCCTTCGTCAAGAAGGTCGAGTTCGGGCCGAGCAGGATGGAGACCACGAACACCTCCGTGACGGGCTCGGGGCGCGGCGACACGCTGGTCCAGACCGGCTGCGAGCTGACGCTGGACGGCCGCGCCCTGCCCACCCAGGAGCTCGACGTGAAGCGCCTCTACGAGGAGAAGATCCTTGGTCAGTGACCGGGGCGCTCGCGAGCCGCATGCGCTCCGTTACGAGCTGAAGATGGCCTGTCAGGAAGACGCGCGGGAACGCGTCCTGATGGCCCTGCAGCTGCACCACGCGGCGGTGCGCACTCTGCACGCGCCGCGCGTCGTGCAGAGCATCTACCTGGACACGGCCACCGGGGCGGCGCTCGAGGAGAACCTGTCCGGCGTCAGCCACCGCGAGAAGCTGCGCTTCCGCTGGTACGGCGAGGCCTGCGACGAGGTGCGCGGAACGTTGGAGCGCAAGGTGCGCGAGAACATGCTGGGCTGGAAGGACTTCGCGCGCGTGCGCACGCCACTGCGGATCGCGGGCGAGGACCGCTGGACCTTTCTGCGCAAGCTCGCGGCCGGGCTGCCGCCTGCCTGGCAGTTCGAGGTTCCCGGCTGCCTCGAGCCCGTGCAGTGGATCCGCTACTGGCGCGAGTACTACACCACCGCCGACGGCGCCGTGCGCATCACGGTCGACAGCCAGCTCCGCGCCTGGGACCAACGCCCGCGCTTCCGCCTGGGTTGCTCCGGGGCCTCGTTCCTGCCGCGCCTCCTGATCGTGGAGGCCAAGTGCGCGAAGGAGAACTACGCGGCGGCGAAGGAACTGCTCGAAGCCCTGCCGCTGGTGGTCGATCGCTGCTCGAAGTTCGTGCTCGCCTCCGATCCCTTGCACGGCCCCGTGGCCTCGCTGTTCCCGTACTGAGGCATGGCCCGGATGCGTTCCGTCCTGCCGCTGGCCGTGTGCCTCACGCTGATCGCCGGATTGATGCGGCTCAGCCTCGTGTTCACGCCGCCCGCCGGGGCGAACGAGAACGCGACGGCCGGTGCGGTCTCGATCCTCGCTGCGAGCCGCGGCCACATGCTGCCGAGCGCCACGCTGCCGGGTGGTGGGGAGTCCTTCTCGGACGTGATCGCCGTCGGGGACCTCTTGCTGACGCCCAGGGACTCCGCCGCCGGGCTGCGCGTGGCGTTGCTCGGCCCGCGGCTCGACTTCCAGCGCCACGCCGTCCTCCCCATCCCCGCAGGCGCCGAGGAGTTCCGTGCGCTGGTCGACGGCGCGGAAGCGGGCAGCGTCCTGATCGCTGCGGTGCAGGGCGACGTGCAGGCTTCCGGCGCGGCGCTCGCGGAGCTGGACGAGATCCTGCAGCACCTGGGCGCCAGCGCAAGTCCGTTCCGCCTCGCACGCAACAGCTGGGGCCTGATCGCCCACAAGCAGGGCCGCGCCTGGCGCGTGCTCGGCGAGGTGTATTCGCGCTCGCGGGAGGTGCACCTCGCGCTCTCCTTGCGCCTCGATCTCCTGCTGGACGGCGGCCCGCTCCAGCCGTTCCTGGAGGTCGAGGCGGAGGGGCCGTGCCGGCTGGCGCTGACCGAGACCTTCGACTCGCGCACGTCCGACTCGGTCGGAGCCTACGTGAACCGCTGGGCACGCATCGGCGGGAGCAGGGAAGCCGCGCTGCAGCTCAAGGGCGACGGCGGGCGCGTGGCCTGGTCGCGCGTCGCGTGGGGGAGCGACGCGCGCTTCGCGTGCGACCTCGCGCTCGGCGGGCAGGTCTCGGACAGGCCCATCACGCTCGAGCTGCGCCTCGACGGCGAGCTCGTCGCGACGACCGACACGGCCGGCCTCTCGACCGGCGCTCCCCGCCCCTGGCAGGTTGCGCTCCCGTCCACGCTGGGCCAGGACGTGCGTCTCGAGCTGCGCGCTCGCCAGGAGAAGCCCGTGAGCGGGGCCTACGTGCTGCTCGGTACGCCCACGCTGAGCTGGACCTCCGAAGCGCGATGAAGGCCGTGCTCTTCGCCTGCCTGCTCCTGCTGCAGGCCACGCCCCGGCCGCCCGCCATGAAGTCCGCGATGAAGTGCGCGCCGACGGCCGCGCTGCCCGACGCCGGCGAGCTCGCGCGCGCGACCGAGGTCGTATCCGGCTTCAACGGACTCGCCCTCGACGCGCGTCCGCGCGACCGCGCGTACCGCTTCGTCGTTGGCGGGCACCTGTACGGCGCGCCGCAGAACAAGAGCTCGATCTACCCCGCACCCTCGCTGCTCGCGAACTTGGAACGCATCAACGCCAGCGGCGCGAGCTTCTTCGTCTCGCTGGGCGACGTGATCCGTTTCACCACGCCCGCGCACATCGCCGCCTACCGCCGGAGCTTCGTCGAGCGCCTGGAGATGCCGCTCTTCAACGCCGCCGGCAACCACGACGTCGACGGGCGCGCGGGCTTCCTGGCGGCCTTTCCGCAGCCCACGACGATGCACTTCGTCCACGGCCGCGTGCTGCACCTGATCCTGGACACCGAGCTGGACGTGGGGCGCATCAGCGGCGCCCAGCTGTTGTTCCTGTGCGCCGCCCTGGCCCGGGCGGCCGCGCTCGACGAGGTGCGCTCGGTCGCCGTGCACGCTCACAAGCTGGTCTGGACCGACGGGCGCGCCGACCTGCGCCTGGTGCACGAGCACGTCAACCACCCCAATGGCTACGTGAACGACGGCGGCTTCGTGCGCGACGTGCTGCCAGCCCTGCGCGCGCTCGCGCGCACGAAGCCGGTGGTGTGGTTCTCGGGCGACGTGGGCGTGCCCGGGCGCCTGCCGCTCTTCCACCATCGCGAACCCGACGTGGACCTGACCTGGGTCGCCGTCGGCCTGGGCGACACGAAGGACGACGCCTTGCTGCTGGTCGACGTCACGCCCGCGGGGCGCATGAGCTTCACCGTGATGCGCATGGACGGCCAGTCCTCGCGTCCGCTGGAGGAGTTCGGGCTGGAGCACTGGCGCAAGCACTTCTCGCCTTGAGGGCGAAGCGGCTCTGCCTACGCAGGCGGCAGCCGGCACGCACGCGAGATGGCGAAGCGGTTGCGATTGAAGACGCGGTAAGTCTGCTCGAAGAGCCAGCGCAAACCTGGGAGGCGGAACGCCCGGGCGAGCGGGCGAGCCCACCAGATCCGCTCCATCACGTGCAGGTACACTTCGCCGCCGGCGAGGAGCTGACCGTCCGGCAGGAGCAGGCGGATGTCCCGCACCAGGTTCTCCTCCGGCAGCCGGGTTCGTTCTCGTACCCAGGGGGATTGCAGGGCGGCTATGGCGAAGCCGCGCCGGGCCAGCGTCATTCTCCACCGCGGGATCCACCAGCTGCAGAACCCGCAGGCCGCATCGTAGAGGACCCAGCCGCGAGTCGGCGGAGGCGCGCTCGTCATGGGAGGATTCTACGGCCGGGGAAGACGCTCACTGCCGAACCCGCCGCGACGAGGGCCGAGCACGGCGGCGCAGCCAGCGCGTTTCCAAGCGCGCCGCCGTAGAACGCGGCGATGCGTGGGTCGACCTCGACGCGCTCGGTCTGCCAGTACTCCCAGCGCGGATGCGCGACGCGGTATTCCTTCGTGCCGCCGTCGCGCAGCTTCGTGTAGCCCCACTCGTGATCCAGGATGAACTCTTCGATCGATCCGGGGCGCAGGGGGAGCAACGCTCCGCTGGTCCGAGCCGCGAGCTCGAGCCAGGCTCCGTCCGACTTCCAGCGGTAGGCGAAGCGCCCGCCCGATTCCGGAGAGCGCGGCTCGTCCAGCTCCCAGCAATGCGCCATGGGGCGCGCGAGGTAGGGTTCGCCATAGAGGATCTTCGCGCCCCACGCGATGGTGCGGCACGGGACGAGCTCGCGCACGAAGCAGACGGCGCGCCGTGGACCCTCGGGAGCCGACCTGCGCACGTAGAAACGCAGGTTGACCTCTTCGAAGGTCGAGCAGGGCCAGAGCGGCACGAGGCCGCGGAGTCGTGTGCCCTCGAAGAGGAAGCCCACGAGGCTCAGGAACGTCTGGCCCTGGTGGAAGTCGAGCTCCGTCCCGGCGGGTGCGAGCGGCGCGACGACACGCGGGTCGACCGCATAGTTGACGACGACGAGGTTCCTCCAGCGCGCCGTGAGCAGCGGAAACTCGGGCGGAGCGCTCATCGAGCCTGCTCGGCTCCGGCGCGGCGTGCCACGCTGCCCGCCGAGCGCTTCGACGGCCGCCAGGCCCATGCGAGCGTGGCGAGCAGCGGGACGCCGGCGACGCGCCCCGCCGGGCTCGCGAACACGAACGTCGCGTTGACGAGGATGAGGAAATAGAAGCCGCGCAGCAGCCATGTGAGCCAGCGCGACCGGGAAGAGTAGCCGTCGGGGTCCGCTCGCCACCACCACGCCTCGGCCAGCCAGAGCGAGGCGAAGAGATAGTTGACGTAGATGCCGCCCTCCCAGGCCACGCCGTAGACCTCCGCCGTCTGCCGCGCGGTCTCCGCCACCGCGGCCGAGTGGCTCCAGCCGTGGCGCGCGCCGAACGCGATCCCCATGTGGAGCACGCACAGCGCGGCGCCGAGCGTCCACGCTCGCCAGGACCATTCGTTCGCCGGACCTCCGCGCTCGAGCGCGCGCTTGCCCGCCTCGGCGGCCACGAACAGGCCGAGCGCGGTCCAGATCGTCGCGTAGAGCGCGACGTTCACGCTTGCGGTCGAGCGTCGCGCCCGACGCCGCGCGTCGCCGTCTCGACCGGCGGCGGTGGAGGTGGCACCACGAGCGCTGCCGCGCCGAGCGCGGCGATGACGCACGCGAGGACCAGGAACATCGCGGCGTAGCTGCCGGTCCACTCGACGCACCACGCGAGGAGCAGCGGACCGATGGCCGAGGCGAGCACCGTGAGCGCCTGGGCCGAGCCCTGGATCCGGCCGAGTTCGCGCCGGCCGTACAGGCGCGGCCACACGCTGAAGAAGAGCACCATGACGAGTCCGCCGCCGAGGCCCATGGCGACGGCCCAGGCCATGACGTGCGCGGACGAGCTCACGCTGGGCAGCGCGGCGAGTCCACCCGCCAGCAGGAACAGCGCGATGGCGAGCAGGCGTCCGAGCGGTACGCGTCCGGCGAGCCAGCCGCCCAGGAAGTTGCCCGCCAGCGCGGTGAGCGCGGTGACGACCAGCGTGCGGTAGTAGACCTCGTGTCCGAAGCCGCGCTCGGCCAGGATCGACTCGTTGAAGAGTCCGATGCCCGAGGCCACCAGCCCGTACAGCGCGGCGCCGAGCGCGAAGACCCAGAAGGCCGGCGTGGCGAGCGCGGCGCTCCAGGCATGTCCGGGCAGATCGGTCGCGCGGACGACGGGGCGCGCGAGGCTCGGAACGGCGACGAGATCGCCGTCGGGCGCCTGGCCGCAGACCTCCGGGCTCCGGCGCACGAAGAAGAGCCCGAGCGGCGCGAGCCCGGCCAGCAGCGCGCACCCGACCGCGAACCACGTGTCGCGCCAGCCCCAGCGCTGCACGAGCGCGCCGACGAGCGGGAACGCCAGCATGAAGCCCACGCTCAGCGCCACGCTGTAGAGCGCCATCGCGCGATCGATCCGGCGCACGAACCACTGTCCGACCATGGCGATGCTGACCACCGAGAGCGCGCTCTGCCCGAGCCCGCGCGTGAGCGTCACGCACACGGCCAGGGCGGCGAACGACTGCGCGCGGCTCATGAGGCACACCACGGCTCCGAGCGCGAGCGCCACGCCCGTCAGGACGAAACGGCTGCCGAATCGATCCAGCACGCGCCCGATGCCGACCGCGAAGACCGAGCCGACGAGCGTCGCCCACAGGTTGAGCTCGGCATACGCGACGCGTCCGATCCCGAGGTCCGCGAGCAGCGGCTCGGTGATCAGTCCGAGCCCCTGCGTGCGCGCCGGCAGCGTGCCGACCATGGCCACCGCGGCGACCGCGAGCACGACCCAGCCGTAGTAGACGCGCGGGACGGCGCGCGCGTTCGAGGTGAGGGCGGGGATGCGCACGGACATGGCGGTAGGGTAGGGCGGCCGTATCCAGCCCGGGAATGAGATCTGGTACAAGAGCGCGGCTCGGGCCAGCGCTCGAAGAACAGAAGACATGCACGAAGAGGCCGATGCACCTGCACCGCTCGCGCCCGCCGAGGAGCTCGTCGCGAGCCTCGAGGGTCTCGCCACCGACCACACCCGGCTCGCGGAGTTGCCCTACGAGCTGCGCCGCCGCCTCCTGGCGGCTTGCGGCCGGATCGCCGATCCGCGCGCGAGCGAACGCCGTGCGATGCGCCGGGCGCTGCGCCGCAAGGACAACCGCGAGCAGCGCGAGCGCGACCTCCAGGCCCTGATGCAGGCCGCGCTGCGGCGCGGGCGTAGCCTGAACAAGATCGAGAGCGAGCACCTGCCCCGGCACGCCCTGCCGGAGCGCGCCGAGACCCCGCTCCCCTTGGCCGACGCGCCGCTGGTCCTCCCGAGTGCGCGTGCGGAAGTCCCCGCCGAGCTCGGCCAGGCGCGCTACTGCTACGTCTGCAAGGCGCCCTACACGCGCGTGCACTTCTTCTACGACTCGATGTGCACGGCCTGCGGCGACCAGAACCACCGCAAGCGCACCGAGCTCTGCGACCTCGGCGGCCGGGTCGCGCTGGTGACCGGCGGGCGCATCAAGATCGGGCGCGAGATCGTGCTCAAGCTCCTGCGCTGCGGCGCGCGCGTGATCGTGACCACGCGCTTCGCGGCCGACGCCGCGCGGCGCTACGCGGCCCTGCCGGAGTTTTCCGAGTTCGCGGGGCGGCTCGAGATCCACGGCATCGACCTGCGCCACACGCCCAGCATCGAGCGCCTGTGCGCACACCTGCTCGGCTCGCTCGAGCGCCTCGATTTCCTGATCAACAACGCCTGCCAGACCGTGCGCCGCCCGCCGGCCTTCTACGCGCACATGCTGGAACTCGAGCGCCGCGCCGACGCCGAGCTCGCGCCCACGGCACGCGCTCTTCTGGCCGGAACTCCGGACGCTTCTTCCGGGCTCCCCTGGGACCGCCGGGCTCCAGCCCGGCATCTTCCTTCTTCGACCCTCGGCCCCGCGCCCGCCTTCACCGACCACGCCTTCGCCGCCGAGCTCTCGCAGCTCGCCCTCGTGCCCGAGGACCGCGCCCACGACCACACGCTCTTCCCCGAGCATGCCTACGACGCCGATGGACAGCAGGTCGACCTGCGCAAGGTCAACTCCTGGCGCCTGCGCCTCGCCGACGTGTCGACGCCCGAGCTGCTCGAGGTCCAGCTCGTCAACGCCGTGGCGCCCTTCGTGCTCAACGCGCGCCTGAAGCCGCTGCTGGAACGCGTGCCCACGCCCGACAAGCACATCGTCAACGTCTCGGCCGTCGAGGGCCAGTTCGCGCGCGGCACGAAGACCGACAAGCACCCGCACACGAACATGGCCAAGGCCGCGCTCAACATGCTCACGCGCACCTCGGCCCCCGATTGCCTGCGCTCCGGCATCCACATGAACTCGGTCGACACCGGCTGGATCACCGACGAGGACCCCGCCGAGCACGCCCTGCGCAAGGAACGCGACGGCTTCCAGCCCCCGCTCGACGCCGTCGACGGCGCCGCGCGCGTATGCGACCCGATCGTGAGCGGCTTCCTCACCGGCCACCACGTCTGGGGCCAGTTCCTGAAGGACTACGCGCCGGCGGCGTGGTGACGGAGGCCGGGGAGCTACTTCGCTACTTCAGCAGCTCGCGGAACTGCTCCACCGTGAGCCCACTCAAGCGGATCAGCTTGCGTAGGGTTCCCGGCGCGAGCTCGCGATGATCTGGGATGGACAGCGAGACAGTGGAGCCCGGCCTGGTCAGCACCAGGTGACTCCCGCTCTGTCGGCGGAACAGCCACCCCGCCCGTTCCAGGGCCGCGCAAGTCGTTCGCCCCGATACGATCGGCAGTTCAGGCAACGGAGACGTCGATCTCGACCGTGCGGACCGTGAGGGGCAAGCCCTGCTCGGCGCGGACCTCGAGGCAGACCACGATGGCCTCTCGTATGTTGGCCAGGGCCTCCTCCTCTGTCGTGCCCTGGCTGACACAACCCGGGATCGCCGGGCATTCCGCGACGATCATGCCGGTCTCGTCGCGCTCGAGGGTGATCGACAGCTTCATGGAGGCCGTGCCGCGCTTCAGGATACCAGACCTGCCCGTTACGGTCGGAATCGACGGGCGGGGGCGTTCCGGAGCTCGCTTGGATCGCTTGGACATGGCAGCAAGACCCCCTGGGCCTTCCGCGGGTTTCATGCGCACTGGCTTTTTCTGGGGAGGTCCTGCCCAAGACGAGCACGTCGTCAACGTCTCGGCCGTCGAGGGCCAGTTCGCGCGCGGCACTCGAAGACCGACGAGCGCCCAGTCACGAACATGCCAAGGCCGCGCTCAACATGCTCACGCGCACCTCGGCCCCGGACTGCCTGCGCTCCGGCATCCACATGAACCGGGTTGACACCGGCTGGATCACCGACGAGCACCAGGCCGAGCACCCGCTGCACAAAGAACGCGACGGCTTCCAGCCCCCGCTCGATGGTGAAACCCAGACCGGCCTGCCGCAGCTCAGCAGAGCGGGAGGCGAGCAATGTCCACAGATTCGGCGCAAGCGTTGTGCGGCCACAGGACATCATGAGCCCGCAGTCTAGAGAAGCGCGAACCCGATCCGGAACACCTGGAGGGCAAGGAGTTGCGGCGGCCCCATCCGAGCTGTCAGCAGATTCGTCATAAGGCGCGGGCGTCCGAATTCCCTGAGCCGTCTACGTACGGCCAACAACGTCGGCAGACTTTGAAGTCTGACGCTGGCAGTTCCTGAAGGACTACGTCCCCTGCGTCGTGGTGAGCGTGCGGATTCCGACCAGGGGTCAGTCGCCGATTCACTCCGCGGGCGCTTGAAGAAGTTCCGGCGGCAGCGCGGTGTCGGTCAGGGATTCGAGGAACGCGAGAAGATCTGCCTGCTCCTGCGATGACAGGCCGAGCGGCTCGACCAGCTTCTCCTCGGCGTGCGGAGGGAGCGCGCCCTCCAGCGTCGAGTAGAAGCGCACGACCTCCGCCAGCGTCGCGAGCTGGCCCTGGTGCATGTAGGGCGCCGTGACGGCGACGTTGCGCAGGGTCGGCGTCTTGAGCTCGCGCAGGTTGTGGTTCGTCCGCGCGAGGTAGGCGAGGCGCGTGCGGCCGGCCTCGACGTCGTCCGAGAAGCGCCCGAGGCCGTTGAAGGGATCCTCCAGGACGAGCGCGATGCCGGCATGGCGTCCGGAGTCGGGCTCGTGCGCCGGGTCGAGCGGCGGCACGCGGTCGTCGTGGAACTCGAGGTCGCTGAAGTGTGGGCCGTCGTGGCATGTGTGGCAGCGGGCCTTGCCGAGGAAGAGCTGCAGGCCGCGCACGGCGGCGGGCGCGAGGGAGGCGCGCTTCGCGGCTTCGCCGTCGCGCAGGCCCTCGACGAACACGTCGAACGGCGCGCGGCGCGAGACGATCTGGCGCTCGAATGCGGCGAGCGCCTTGCCGAGGTTGGCGAAGACGCGGTCGATGACGTCGCGGTTGGCGGCGCTCATGCCGTTCCAGGCGCGCGCGTAGGGGTGTTCCGGGACGCCGGGGACCGGCCGGCCGCGGGGCGGGAATCGTTCGGGGTCGG
>JANOGB010000493.1:0-15984 GCA_031413955.1 Planctomycetota bacterium
CGCTACCTCGTCTCCCCTCAGGGCAAGCTCAAGATCACCGCCGCGCTCGCGGCACGCCAAGCCTCGGTCGCCAAGCTGGTTGCCAACGCCGCTTGAAAAGTCTTGCTCGCCCTGCAAGCGGCCGGCGAATAGAAGATCAGAACGAGACCGACACCGCCTTGCCGCCGGTCGCCTGCGCGAGCTCGGTCCACCTGCGCTCGGCGTGCTTCTCGGCGTCCACCAGGACCAGGTCGAGCACCACGCGGCGCGCGAAGTTCTGCTCCAGGAACAGCGGCCCGATCAGCTCGAGGCGATGGTGCGTGCCGCCGGTCGGAGCGCCGTCGAAGATCACGATCAGGGTGTCCACCTCGGGCTCCTCGAGCGCGAGCATGGCGGCGCCCCAGAAGTTGCCCGAGCCGTATTCCTTGCAGTCCTCGAACCAGCGCGCGGCCTCGCGCACGCGCGCCGGTGAGGCCTCGACCAGCTCGGTCTTCCACGGATAGGGCTTGCCCGTGTACGGGATCAGGGTGAAGCGCGCGTCTTCCGGCAGCGCCTCGAGCGCTGCGCGCAGCTGGCCGTCGACGACCTGTTTTCTCGTCCGGCCGTCGGGCCGCACGTTCCAGATCGAGCCCGACAGGTCGATCAGGATGGCCACGCGCTTCGACTCGATCGGGAGTCCGGCCAGCAGGGCCTGCGTGTGCTCAGCGAGGTCCGCGATCGCGGCCACGGGAACCGTGCTCGAGCCCTTCCAGTCCGTGGGCAAGGTCTTCAACCAGTCGAACCATGGACGCGGGTCGCGGCGGTGCTTGAGGCCGGAGAGCCCTTGCAAGAGCTCGACCAGGCGCAGGGCCGGGCGTTCCTCGCGCTCCACAGCCAGACGCTCGACCAGGAGCGCGGCTGCGGCGCGCGAACGGAGCCCGGCGAGCGACTCCCAGGCCACCAGCCGCACCGAAGCCGCCGGGTCCGAGGCCAGGGGCGCGAGACGCGCGAAGGCTTCTTCCGGCGACAGCACCTGCGCCAGCAACGCCGCGGCCGCGCCGCGCACGATGCGCTCGCGATGGCGTCGCGCCTCCTCGAGCACGGGGGGCGCGCTGCGCGGAGCAAGCGCGCACAGCGCCGCGAGCTGGCGTGCGCGCGCCAGCGGATCGCGCTCGGTGCGCGCGCGCACGGCCAGCCGCTCGCCGGCCTCCTCGCTCGCCTTCGCGTCGAGTTTTCCCGCGCGGCCCAGGCGCTCGAGCGACCAGGCCGCCATGCGCCGCACCTCGGGCTCATCGTCGCTCAGCGCGCGCTCGAGCCACTTGACCGGCGGGGCCGTCGCGCGCCGCCCCAGGACCTCGGCGGCGCGCGCGCGCACCAGCGGCTCGTCCGCACGCAGCCCACCCTCCTTGCCGAGCTGTTCCAGCGCCTCCGACTCGCCCAGCGCTGCGAGCACGAGCTGGGCCGTGTCCGCGACTTCGCCCTTCGGGTCCGCCAGGGCTCCGACGATGAGCTCCCAGGCTTCGTCCGTGCCAACCCGCGCCAGTGCCTCCACCGCCTCGGCGCGCCGCCACTTGTCGGCGGAGCGCAACTTCGTGCGCAGGCTGTCCAGGCCATCGTCGAGACGGAACCCGCCCGCGCCGGCCAGGGGGGCCACGGCCAGGAGGAGCAGAGTGGCCGCGCGGAATACGCTGCCCGCGCGGCCGGAGGATCGCATGTCTTTCAAGCGATCCGAAGACCGGATCAGGGCGCTACCGGTGTCGCCTCGCGCAGTTTTTTTTCTTGGCCTACCGGAAAAGAGCCGGGCTGGAGCCCGGCGCTCCCAGGTGAGAGAGCCTCACTGCCGGATCAGGCGCAGCTTCTCGGGGAAGGAGACCTCGGTGGTGAGCTCGATGAGCGCCACGCCGCCCTTGGGAGCGCGCACGAGCCAGGTCAGGACGCCGCTCTCCTCGCGCTCCTTCTTCCAGCGTCCGTCCTCCGCCAGCTTGGGCTTGGCCTCGGCGATCTCGACCTTGATGCGCTCGTCGCGCGGGCGCGGCAGGACTTCCTGCACGATCACCTCGACCGTGCCGTCGGCGGAACGCGTGAAGGCGCCGTGGTTCTCGAGCTCGATACGCCAGGCCTCACGCTGCGTGGCGCGCGAGCTGAAGACGCCCGAACCCTCGCGCAGATCGGTGAGCTGGGTGCGCTTCACGCTGAGGCCGGGATCCGCGCCCAGGGCGAGCTCGAGTTCTTGCCCCGGCTGCACGGCCTCAAGCGCGGCGTGGCCGACGAAATCGGCGCCGAAGTAGACCGCGGCTCGGCCGGGCAGCAGCACCCACTCGCTCGTGTTCTTGGCCTTGCCGCGCAGCCAGACGGTCGGGTCGAGGGCCGGCACGCAGTAGTGCTCGCTCGCGAGCGCGAGGTCGGCGCGCCCGATCAGCACGGTCGTGGGCTCGGGGCGAGACTCGATGGTCTCCTTGCGCGGCAGGCGGAAGCGCACGGAAAGGCCCTCGCTCTCGACGCTGGCGAAGACCGGCGCCCGCGCCTTCTCGGGTTGCGGTGCGCCGACAGCGCGATCCATGAGAAAAGCGCCATCCGCCTCGGCCTCGGCCGCCATGCGCCCCCTGGCCGGCGCCTTCGGATCGATCAGCGACAGCCAGATCGGCTGCGGCTCGGGCCCCTGCGCGCCGCGCTGAGGCTGTGCCGTCGAAAGCAGGATCTCGGCCTCGCGCCAGTCCTCGCCCGTCTGCTGCAGCACGCGCGCGCGGTAGGCGAGCTCGACTCCGGAGAGATCCTTCTTCGCGCGCAGGTCGTAGTACGGCTCCCAGCCCGCGCCGTAGACGAGGTACTCGACCTCGAGCGCGCCGCCCGCGCCGAGCACGTCCAGGATCAGATCCTTCTGCGGCACGCCGCCCGCGGACTCGAATCGTCCGAGCGCCAGGCGCTGGTCCTCGAGCTCGCGCTGCTTTTCCTCCAGGCACGGCTGCAGCTCGCGCAGGCCGCGCTTCTGCTCGTCGAGTTTCTTCGCCAGATAGAGAAAATTCGCCTCCCAGGCCTCGGGGTTGACGCGCGCGGTCTGGACTTCGTCCTGGTGCGCGCGTTCCTCCTGGCGCAGGAGCCGCTGGACGTGGTCGAGAAGCACCTGTAGCACCTCGCCTTCGTCCCCGAGCCCGGCGAGCTCGCGTTCCAGCGTCCGCACGCGCTCGCGCAGCTCCTTCACGCGCTCGTCGGGCACGTTCTTCTGGAAGCGCTCGCGCACCTCGACGCCCACCACCTCGCCGCCCGCCGCGCGTACGCGCACGCTGTCCGGATCCAGGCTCGCAGGCAGTCCGCCGAGCACGAACCTCCCCTCGCCCGGGAGCTCGGCCCGGCGCCGGACCGAGGCCGAGCCACCGTAGACCGTGACCTCGACGATGGCCGAGGTCAGCGGCGCCGGACCCTGAGTCTGGATGAGGGCGCAAAGGAGCAGCGGAGCGAGCGAGCTGGGCATGGTTTTTTCCTCGCGACTCAGGATAGGGATGCGCGGCCTGGAGTTCTCCATGGAACGCCGCCGGGGCGCCAGAGCTTGCGTCCCCGGGAACCAGAGGGGCCCGTGCGTTACGATCGCGCCTGATGCCGACGTCGGAAGAGAACCGCGCACGCTGGACGGAGTACGACTGGAGCCAGGGCGGCGACGACTGGTCCTTCGGCTGGGGCTCGAGCCGCATGCTGTGGTTCGGGACCATCCTGCCGCGCGTCCATTTCCTGCTACCGGCCGCGCACCTGCTCGAGATCGCGCCGGGCTACGGACGCGTGACGGCCTTCCTGCTCGAGCACTGCCAGCGCTACACGGGCGTGGACGTGACCGCGCGCTGCGTCGAGGCCTGCCGCGAGCGTTTCCGGGAGCGCACCGAGGCGCGCTTCGTGCTGAACGATGGAGCCTCTCTCGCGAGCGTGGCCGACGGCTCGGTGGACGTCGCGTTCAGCTGGGATTCGCTGGTGCACGCCGATCCGGAGGCGCTCGAGGCCTACGTGCACGCGCTGGCGGCGAAGCCCGTGCCCGGCGGGCGAGCGTTCCTGCACCACTCGAACCTGGGTGCGTTCGCGGATGCGGCGGGACGCGTCCCGTTCGAGAACCCGCACTGGCGCGACGCGCGCATGACGGCCGAGCTCCTGCGGCGCTTCGCGGCCGAGGCCAGGCTCGAGCTCGACGCGCAGGAGCTCGTGCAATGGGGCGCGCCAGTCGCGAACGACTGTTTCTCCTGGCTGCGGCGCGCGGCGCCCGGCGAGGAGTGCGGACGGGGCGAGCTGCGCACGCATCCTTCCTTCGGAGCCGAGATCGACCATTGCGGCTGGTTCTTCCGCGTCCCTGGGCGCGGACGGGGCTGAACGAGCTTGGCCGCGCGCGCACGGATCCTCGTGTTGGGCGCCGGGGTCTCGGGCCTCTCCTGTGCGCACGAGCTGCTCGCGCACGGCTACGCGGTCACGCTTTGGGCCCGTGACGAGCCCCTGGCAACGACCTCGGCCGTGGCGGCCGCGGTCTGGTACCCCTTCGAAGCGGGTCCGCCGGAGCGCGTCGCCGGCTGGGCCGGGCGCTCCTATGCGCGCTTCGTCCAGCTCGCCGGACGCGAGATCCCCGGCGTGCGACTCGTACAGCTGGTCGACCTGCACGCTTCCGCACAGGCGCGGCCGGCCTGGGTCGCGGCCCTGGAGGGACAGCGCACGCTCGCGGGCCCGGAGCTGGCGGGCTACGCGCAGGGCTGGGAGGCGCGCGTGCCCGTGATCGAGACGCCGCTCTACTTGCCCTGGCTCCTGGCGCGGGTGCTCGCTCTCGGCGGAACCCTCGAGCGGCGCACGGTCGCGGACCTGGCGCAGACGCGCGGCTTCGATGCGCTCGTGAATTGCACCGGGCTCGGCGCGCGCGAGCTGTGCCGGGATCGCGAGTGCTTTCCGATCCGCGGACAGATCGTGCGCGTCGAGCGCGGCACGGTCGAACGCGCGCTGTACTTCCGCAACGACGACGGGAGCTTCGGCTACGTCGTTCCCCGTTCCAAGGACTGCGTCCTGGGCGGCACGGCCGAACACGGCGTCGACTCACTGGCAGTGGACGACGAGAGCACGCGCGCGATCCTCGCGCGCTGCCGGGCGCTCGAGCCGCGCCTCGCACGCACTCCGCTCAGCGTGGCCGTCGGCTTGCGCCCCGGGCGCACGACGATCCGGCTCGAGCGCGAGCTCTTCGACGGACGGCCGGTGGTGCACGACTACGGACACGGCGGCTGCGGCGTGACGCTCTCCTGGCCCTGCGCCGAGGACGCGTGCGCGCTCGTGCAGGAGGCCCTCGCGTGAGCCGGACGAGCTCGTCGGCGCCGCGCGCGCCGAGCAAGGGCTGGATCGAGCGCATCGAGCGCCTGGGCAACGCCCTGCCCGATCCGATGACGCTGTTCGCGCTCGGGACGACGGTGGTCTTCCTGGTGTCGTGGTTCGCGGCGCGCGCGGGCTGGTCCTGCACGGTTCCGGCAGTCGGCGCGGAACGCGTCGAGACCGCGCGCAATCTGCTCTCGGCCGAGGGCTTGCGCTGGCTGGCCACGGACCTCGTGTCGATCTTCGTGCGCTTCCCGCCGCTCGGCCTGGTGCTGACCGCGTCCATCGGTGTCGCGGTGGCCGAGAAGTCGGGTTTTCTCGCGACCGCCATGCGCGCCGCGCTGGTGTACGTGCCGCGCGCGCTACTGACCCCGGCGACGCTGCTGGTAGGCCTGTGCTCGACCATGGCAGCCGACGCGGGCTTCGTGGTGCTGCCGCCGCTCGCGGCGGCGGTCTACCGCTCGGTCGGGCGCTCGGCCGCGCTGGGCATCGCCACGGTCACGGCCGGGATCGCGGGCGGCTTCAACGCGAACCTGTTCCTGACCAGCCAGGACCCGCTGCTGGCCGGCATGACCGAGCAAGCGGCGCGCATCCTCGATCCGGCCTACGCGGTCAACCCGGCCTGCAACTGGTACTTCAAGATCGTCTCGACGCTGGTCCTGATGCTGGTCGGCTGGTACGTGTCGGAGCGCATCGTTGCGCCGCGCCTGGCGCGCTCGGCCGCGGCCGCGGCCGAACCGCTGGAGTTCGCGCTCGCCTCGGCCGAGCGCCGCGGGCTGCTCTCGGCGCTCGGCGCCGTGGCGCTCCTGCTCGGACTGTTCGTGCTCTGCCAGCAAGCCGAGTGGGGTTTCCTGCACGATCCGCCGGCGCAAGCGGGCGCGAGCACGGCTCCGGTCTGGATTCGCTCGATCGTGGCGCTGATCGTCGTGCTGTTCCTCGTGCCCGGCCTCGTCTACGGCGTCGTGGTGGGCACGATCCGCTCCGACCGCGACGTGGCGCGCATGCTGGCGGAGTACTTCGGGGTCCTGGCGGCCTACGTCGTGCTGGCCTTCTTCGCGTCCCTGATGGTGGCGGCCTTCGAGCGTTCGAACCTCGGCATCCTGCTGGCGGTCAAGGGCGGTGACGCGCTCGCGGGGCTCGGGCTGCCGGCCTGGCTCCTGCTCCTCACCTTCGTACTGCTCTCGATCTCGCTGGATCTGTTCGTGGTCTCGATGTCCGCCAAGTGGGCCCTGCTGGCGCCGATCTTCGTGCCGCTCTTCATGAACCTCGGGATCGCGCCCGAGCTGACCCAGGCGGCGTACCGCGTGGGCGATTCGCTGGCGAACCCGGTCAGCCCGCTGAATCCGTATCTCGTGATCGTGCTGGCCTTCCTGCGGCGCCACGACGAGAAGAGCGGCCTCGGCACGCTGATCTCGCTGCTGGCGCCCTTCGCGCTCGCGTTCGCCCTGGCCTGGATCCCGCTGTTGCTCGCCTGGGCCGCCCTGGGACTCCCGCTCGGTCCCGGCGGTCCCCTCGTCTATCCGGGCGGCGGCTGAGCGCGGACGAGCGTGGCGCGGGGTTCGAGCTCGTACGTGCTGGTCGAGGCACGCAGGATGCGCACCAGCTCGGCGCGCTCGCTGGCCGAGGCGCGCGGGGCGAGAGGAACGTAGACCAGACGCTGCAGGAGCGCGCGATTGGCTCCGGGCGCCGAGCCGCCCGCCGAGGGCTCGACCGGGACGAGGCTCGAGCGCGCCGTCGCGTCGAAGCCAACTCTGCGCAGGGCATGCACGAGCTGGGCCGGTTCGGCGCAACCCACGGCGAAGACCCAGTGGTGACGCTCGCGCGCGTGGCGCCCGAAGAACTCGGGGTGCTCGCCGATCTCGGCCAGCAGGGTCTCGCCGAAGATCCGACGTTGCCCGGCGCTCGAAGCCCAGGGCCGGCGCAGGCGGCGCTCGAGCAGGGCGAGCAGCGGAGCCGAGGGCAGGCGCCGCAGACGCCGCAGCAGGTCGGGTCCCGGGAAACCGCGCGTGGCCGCGTGGAGCAGCTCGTCGAGCTCGCGCCCGGAGCGTGCGCAGAGTCTGGCGAAGCGCGCGAACACCCACGGATTCGAGAGCGCGTGCAACACGCTCGTCTTGCCCACGCGGCGCAGATACTCGCTGCGCTCCTGTACCGGCCAGGCCGCCTGCTGTGCACGCATGCGCTCGCGCAGCGCGCCGTCGCGCACGCGCAAGATCCCGCCCTGGATGGCGGTCGCCGTCTTGATCAACCCGAAGCTGAAGAGCGCCAGGTCGGCTTCGGGCTCGCCGCGCCACTCGTCGCCCGTGAAGGCCTGGGCGCAGTCCTCCCACAGGAGCCAGCGCTCGCGCCGAGCCAGGGCCGCAAGCGGTCCGAGATCGGCACGCTGCCCGAAGAGGTGCGCGAACAGCACCGCGCGCGTGCGCTGCGTGGCGTGGCGTTCGAGCTCGCCGGATGCGGGCTGGAGCGTCGACGGATCGAGCGCGAAGGGCACGGCGCGCAGACCATGGGCAGCGAGGATCTGGACCATGTGCGGAATCGTGAGACCCGCGACCAGGACCTCGCTCTCCGCCGGCAGCGCGAGGGCGCTCAGATAGAGATCGAAACCCGAGCGCGCGGAGAGTCCTGCGAGGGCATCGCCGCGCGCGGAGAAGCGCGCTTCGATCCGCCGGACACGCTGCGCGCGACCGCCGGCCCAGACGCATGCCGCCGCGGCGAAGCAGAGGTCGCTCCAGCCGAGGTCCAGGCGCAGGCGCGGATGCAGGCAACGCAGGCGCCCCGCAGGCGCGTCGCGCTGGCTCTCCCGACGATCGCCGGAGGAACGCGCGGCCCCCCCGGTGGGACCAGCGCGCTCGGTCCTCACCGGCGCTCTCCCTCTGCCAGCAGCCATGCGGCCAGCGTCGAGCGCAGCGCAAGGTCAAGATTGTCGTAGCGCCCCATGTCGCTCGACCCGTACTGCTCGTCGTACGCCGCGAGGCGCGCGTCGTTCGCCACCATGGCGGGGGGATCGGCCAGGTACTCTGCCAGGCGTTCGGCACTCCAGTTCGCGCTCAGCCCGGCGAGTGGCGGCCCGCGGCGCGTGCCCTCGCGTTCTTCGCCGTGGCAGTTGGCGCAGTTCTGGAGGCGATAGATCTCGGCTCCGGAAGCCCCCGGGGGCGGCTGGCGACGGAAGATGCAGGCCGGCGCGAAGAGGGACAAGACGAGGAGTGTCAGGGACCGTGCGGGCATGGCTCAAGTTCCCGTCGTGCGCAGGGCAGCGCCCAGCGCCTCGACCAGACGTGGGATGGAATGGACCGGGGTGGAGCAGATGGCCACGCGCACGGCCCCCGGGACGGGCACGACGAACACGCCGCGCGCGCGCATGTGCGCCGCGGCGCCCTCGGAATCGGTGGCGAACACGGTCATGAAGAAGCCGCCCGCGTAGCGCGGGTGGGCGAGCTGCGCCTGCGCGGCGAGGCGCGTGAAGAGTGTCGCCCGGCGCGCGAGCAAGTCGCGCAGGTCGGCGCGTTCGCGCTCGACGCGCGCCGCGAGCTCCTGGTCCCGCAGACACTCGCTGATGGCCAGCATGCCCAGGTGGTTGCAGTTGGACCAGGTTCCACGGCAGTAGGCGCCCAGTGCGGCGCGCACGCGCTCGCGTTCCTCGGCCTCGGCCTCCAGCGCCACGCACGCTCCCACGCGTGCCCCGTACTGCGTGAAGGCCTTCGAAGCCGACCAGGCCGCGAGCAGCGTCGCCTGTCCGAGTAGCGGCGCGAGATGCCGCGTCCAGGCGTGTGGATCGCCCTCGCCGTAGCGCGCATAGGCCAGGTCCACCAGCACGGTGAGACGCTGGCGTGCCGCAGCCGCAGCCAGCACGCCGGACAGCGCGCTCCAGTCGTGCTCGTCCAGCGAATAGCCGGTGGGATTGTGGCAGGGCGTGTTGAGGAAAAGCAGCGAACGTCCCTGGCGTCTGCCCGAGCGCTCGAGACTGCTCTCCAGGGCGCCGACGTCGAAGCGACCAGCGCTCGTGAACATCGAGAAGGTCTCGAGCTTGCGTCCACGCTGCTCGGCGATGGTCTGGTACGGCGACCAGTAGTACGAGCTCGTGAGCACGCTCTGGCCCGGCTCGAGGAAGGCGTTCACGGCCAGCGCGAGCGCGCCCGTGCCACCCGGAGTCGCGGCGGAGACGGCGAAACGTGCAAGCTCCGAGCGACCGAAGAGGTCCGCGCTCACGGCTTCGAGGAACACCCGCGGTCCGGCGATCGGCGCGTAGCCGGCTGCGCGCTCGAGCGGGATGCGCCGGTAGGCCTCGGCCACGGCGGGGATCGTCGCCAAGCGTTCGTGCTCGTCCAGCAGCGTCCCCAGCGTGGAGTTGACGATATCCTCGCCAGCCGCGCGGCGGCGCTCCGCTTCGGCGTTGAGCGCGAAGATCGGATCGTCTCCGCGCGTCTCGCCGTGCCCTTCGATCAGGCGGCGGGCGAAGGGGTCGGTGGCGCGCACGCTCAAGCTGCAAAGCATGGTACTGGCGCGAGTGCGAGCACGGAACGAACCGGCCGCCACTGTTCGGGTCCTGCAAGAGGGATTCGGGTCGTCAGCTCGAGCCTGACACGGGTCGAGGAAGGGCCTAGATTGGGATGCGCGCCACCCCACGCCGCGCGTCCTGCCCCCGAGCCATGTTGCTCGTTTCCCTGCTCACCGGTGCTGCTTTCGTCGCGACTCGCACGGCGGAGCCCTGTCCACTCCAGGCAACCGAGCAGAGGGCCACGATCCTCGCCCAGGAACCGCGCGGAAAGATCGCCTGGTTTGCGGGCAGATACGAGGAACTCCTGGAGCAGGCGAAGAACTCGAAGCGCATCGTCTTCCTCGATTTCTACTCGCACTCGAACGCCTACAGCAAGAAGCTCGAGAAGAGCACCTACAACGATCCCAGGGTCGTGGCCGAGCTGGCCGACGTCCTGTGCTTCTCGATCGACGCCGACGACCGCGAGAGCAAGCCCCTGCGCAAGAGCTTCCAGGTGCAGAACGCGCCCGCGCTCGTCTTCCTGGACCCGGACGGCGCGCTGCGCGACCAGATCAGCGGCTATGTCGCGGCCGAGCCCTTCCTGCTGGAGGTACGCCGCATCAAGGCCAACAAGGGCACGTGTTCCGACCTGCGCGCGCGCATCAAGAAGGACGAGAACGACCTGGAGTCACGCTGGGAGCTGGCCTGCAAGCTGCGCTCGATGGGTGATCTGCTGGGCTACGAGACGCAGGTCTCCGCGCTGCGCGAGCGCGATCCCGAGGGCCGTTCGACGGCTTCACGGCGCATGCGTCTGGTCCAGCTGCGCACGGCTTCCGAGGACAAGCTGGAGCTCGAGCCGCTGTACCAATTCGTCGAGACCGAGAAGGAACCGACACTCCTGTTCGAGGGCTGGTGGGCGCTGTGGAAGCTCGAGGGCCAGGCCCTGCGCGCAGCCGAGGACCCCGAGAACGTGCGCCGGCACGAGCTGCGCTACTTCGCAGCCGCCCGCGCCCTGTGGCCGCTGGTCCCCGCGGACAAGCATGGACTGCTCGGCAACAACATCGCCTGGAGCTTCTACGAGTGTCGCAGCCGCGCCACGCGCTCGGACCTCGAGTTCGCGCTGAGCGTGGCCCTCGCGGCCGTCCAGGCTGCCCCGGACGTGCCGGCGGTGGTCGATACCCTGGCCTGCTGCCTGTTCGCCGTCGGCAAGCGCGAGGCCGCCCTGGTGGAGGTCAAGCGTTGCATCGAGCTCGACCCGCAGAACCCGCAGTGGCGCGAACGCCTGGCCGAGTTCCAGAAGGCGCGCTAGCAAGCTCTCAGGCGAACGGCCCCGCCGTCTCGAAGGGTTCGGCCGGGGGCACGGTGAAGGGCTCGAAGGCCTCGGAAGCGCGAGGAGGAGCGAGGGCAGGAGGAACGGACGCGAACGAAGCGAGGCGTTCGAGCTCGCGCGCGGCGAGGAACTGCGCGTGCCTGAGGCGCGTGAAGCCGAGCGGGATGGTGCGCGACAGCTCCACGGGCGAGGCTCCGACCAGCTCACGCAGGCTGCAGACGCCCAGGTCGGCCAGGCGTTTCAGGAGGGGACGGGAGAGGCCGTCGATGCGCACGAGGTCGAGCCGCTGATCGGTCTCGGACGCGGGCCGCGGGATCACGAAGACACCAGGTTCGGCGGGCGGAGCGGCGCTGTCCAGCTCGCGCCAGGTACCGAGAACGGCGGCCACGCGCGCCGCGGGTGGGGCATAACCCACTTCTTGCTCTTCCGCTTCGGACTCGGATTCGTCCCCGTCATCCGCCTGCTCGCTCTCGGCCTCTGCGCTCGAGCCGTCGAGTTCCTCCACCAGCGCCGATTCGAGCTCGAACTCCGGTTCCGCGAGCTCGTGCCCTTCGTCTTCCGTGTGCTCGACGCGCTCCCCGAGCAGCGCGGCTTCGCGCAGGAAACGCTCGGCCGTGCGTTCACTCCACTCGAGCCGCTGCGCCAGGCTGCCTGGATCGAGGCGGCGTAGCGCGCTCAAGGACTCGCACCCCGCTCGGCGCAGGCGCTGCAGGGTCGCGGGTCCATCGGCGTGCAGGTTGCACAGCAGAGCCAGGGTATCCATGGAGAGTTCCTCTAGTCGACCGGGAGGCCGGGGCTGCGAGCGGACAGGGTGCGCGGGACGAGAACACGCGCGTCGGAGCTCGCCAGATGAACGGGCTTACGCGGCTCCGGGCGCGTGTGCGCGCGCGCAGCGAGGGCGGCACGCGGGAGCTCCAGGAGTTCGCGCGCCAGGGCGTCGTGATCCAGGGCGCCGCGCGAGGCGGGATCGAGCTTGCGCACCGGAACGCCGTAGGCAGCCGCGTCGCGCAGGGCGGTATCCCGGCGGATCACGCTGTCGAGCATCTCGCGTCCGAAACGCGCCTGCATGGCGACCAGCAGCTCGCGCGAGAGCGCCGCGCTGCGATCGAAGCGCGTTGCCAGGTAACGCAGGTCGAGGGCGCGCGCGAGATCCGCGGCCAGGGCCTCGAACAGGCGCCGCGCCTGCAGCGCTCCCTGCAGGGCGAAGGCTCCCGTCTCGACCACGAGCAGCGTGGTCGTGGCAGCCCGCACCGCGTTGGCACACAGGACGCCGTCCGCCCGCGGCGGGCAGTCGAGGAGCACCCAATCGTGGCGGCCGTCGAGCTCACGCAAGGCGCGCTCGAGGATGCGCTCCGGGCCCAGCGTGCGCTCGGCCACCTGCTCGAACTCGGCCAGGCCCAGGGTCGAAGGCACCAGGTGGAAGCCGCCCGGCACGGTGCGCACCAGCGTGGAGAGCGGCGCGCCATCCAGGAACGCGCGCGCGACCGAGCCCTCCTCCTCGACGTGACAGGAGAGCCCCAGCGTGGCGTGGGCCTGGGGATCGAGATCGACCAGGCACACGCGCTTCCCGAGGGCGGCGAGCGAAGCGGCCAGGTTGATGGCCGTGGTGGTCTTCCCCGTACCGCCCTTCTGGTTGGCGAGTGCCCAGATCTCCATCGCGCACCCTTATCCCGTTTGCCTGCGGGGGATGCAAGCAGCTCGGAGGCGCGGCGCGCTACCTCAGCGCCGCCCGCGCCCGATCGAAGAAGGCACGCTCCCCGCGACTCTGATCGATCTGAGCCCAGCGCGAGACGTTCGCGATGGCCCGCGCGGCGATGCTCTCCGGCTCGAGCAGGGTCACCGGCACGCGCGACTCCACGCTGCGCAGCACGGAGAGATCGTAGGGCACGCACCCGACCAGTTCGGGTTCATGGCCGAGGAAGCGGCGCGCAGCGTTCTGGAAGCGTTCCCAGGCGGCGAGCGCGCGGCCCTCGTCCGGGGCGCGGTTCACCACCAGCCCCACGCGGATGGCCGGATTCGCGAGGTGCGCGCGCTTGTAGAGCGCATAGCCGTCGGAGAGCGCCGTCACCTCGTGGTTGGTCACGACCAGGAGAGTGGTGGCGGCGGCGAGGTGCGTCACGGTCGCATAGGAGACGCCCGCCCCGTGGTCGATCACGATCAGGTCGAACTGGTCTTCGAGCGGTCGCAGGGCCTTGAACAGCCGGTCGAGCTCGCGCCGGGTGGGGTTGGCGAGGATGTGCCGGCCCACCCCACCCGACAGGAGTTTCAGCCCCCCGGGCCCCGCGACGAGCGCGTCCTCGGCGCGTACCTGGCCCTGCAGCACGTGCGACAGGTCGTACTGGGGCGCGAGCCCGAGCAGCAGGTGCGCGTTGGCGAGCCCGGCGTCGAAGTCGACCAGCAGGACGCGCTCGCCGCGCTGGGCGCGCAGCACGGCCAGGTTCGAAGCCAGGATGCTCTTGCCCGTGCCGCCCTTGCCACTCGCGACGCACAGGACACGCGCGCTGGGCGGCTCGCCGGTCTCGCGGCGCGCCAGGTTCAGGAGCCGCGAACCCAGCTTCCCCAGCAGAGCATCGGACAGCGGCGCAGCCGCGGGACGGGGCGGCGAGGAGAGCTGGCCGGGCAGCGCCGCACCCGGAATCGCGAACCCATGCTCCGCGCCCATCGTCAATTTCGTCCTTGGCTCGTTTGGGGGAACTCGTCGTCCGGACCACTCGTGGCCCGAGCGTCCGCTTCAACCAAGCTTGATCGGATCACCGATGCGGTGCAGTTTCAAGACATTGGTGGAGCGCGCCACGGCCGGCGGCACGCCGGCCACGAACACGACGCGCTCGCCCGACTTGACCGCGCCCCGCGCCAGGAGCTCGTGGCTGGCGCTGTCGAGCATATCCTCGAGCGTGGGCTTGTGCGGAAACTCGATTCCGCGCACGTGGGCCAGGACCGACATGTGGCGCAGGGTCCGCAGGTGCGGCGAGAGGGCAAAAATCTCGGCGTGGGGCCGATAGCGCGAGAGTTGCCGCGGCGTGTTGCCGGTCTCGGTGAAACAGATGATGCGTTCGACGCCCAGGGCCTCGGCCGCCTGCGCCGCGGCCAGGGCGACGGCGTTGGAGAAGGTCGGCTCGGAGGCGCGAAAGCCCACCCGTGGCAGCTCGTGGTAGCGCTGGCTGGCCTCCACCGCCCGGGCGATGCGTTGCATGGCCTCCACCGCCTCCACCGGATGCTTGCCCACCGCCGTTTCGGCCGAGAGCATGACCGCGTCCGTACCGTCCAGCACGGCGTTGGCCACGTCCGTGACCTCGGCCCGGGTCGGACGCGAGGAGTGCACCATCGACTCCAGCATTTCCGTGGCGGTGATGGTGAACTTGCCCGAGCGCAGGGCCGCCTGGATCAGGGTCTTCTGCACCATGGGGAGCTGCTCGAGCTCCATCTCGACCCCCAGGTCCCCGCGCGCAACCATCACGCCGTCGGTGGCGTCCAGGAGCTCCTCCAGGTTCTCGAGCGCGGCCACGCGCTCGATCTTGGCCACCACCAGGGCGTCCGGGACGCAGGCGCGCACGGCGGTGATCTCCTCGGCGCGCGAGACGAAGCTCACCCCCACCAGATCCACGTCGAGCTCGCGGCACAGCTCGAGGTCCCTGCGGTCCTCCTCGGTGGGTACGAGCATCGTCGGACGCGAATCCGGCAGGTGCACGCCCTTGTTGTCGCCGATCGTGCCGCTGCGCACGACGCGCGCGTGCAGGCCGTCCCTCTCCTTCTCCTCGACCACCAGCTCGACCGCACCGTCGGCCAGCAGCACGCGCTGGCCCTTCTCGACCGACTCCAGCAGGCCGGGAAAGTCGACCGGAATGCGTCCAGGTTCGGCCATGCCCCCGCCCTCGGTCAGCCACACGCGCTGGCCCTCCTCGAGCTCGAGGGTGCCGCCCGGGAAATGCCCGAGACGCAGCTTCGGGCCGCGGATGTCGGCCAGGATCCCGAGCTGGACGCCTTTCCTGGCCGAGGCCGCGCGCAGGGCGCCGATGCGCCGGCGCACGTCGTCGTCGTCCCCGTGGCTCAGGTTGATGCGCGCCACGTTCATCCCCGCGTCGATGAGGGCATCGATGAGCGGCTCGGACGCCGGCCCGATGGTGGCGACGACCTTGGTGAAGGCGCGGCCCGAGACGGGCAACTTGCGGCGCGTGAAGCGCCCCCAGGTGGGTGTCTCTTCCATACGTCGGGGGAAAGAGACTAGGGATCGCGGACCCCTGAATCGAGATCAGGCCCCGAGAGCCGCGATCTCCTGGTCCACGTTCTCGACCCACACCACGGCCTCGAGGAAGGCGCTCTTGATGGTGGAGCGCGGGAGGTCGAAGTACTGGACCGCGTCCCAGTCGCCCCGCTCGTAGGCCAGCGTGCAGCGCAGGGCTTGGCCCATGGGTCCGTCGCCGTCCAGCAGCGCCTGTTGCAGGTCCTCACCCAGGGGCAACTTCTTGACCACGCGGTCCATGGGCATGTTGAGCAGCGCGTCGAGGGTCGAGAAGAGCCCGACGGTGAAGAAGCTCGAGGGATTCGTCACGCCGCGCGCGCGCGCCAGGAGTTCACACATCTTGGCGCGCATCATGGCCGTGACCAGGAGCTCGTGCGGATGCTCACCGGCACCCGAGAGCAGGAACAGGCAAGCCAGGTTCTTGACCGTCGAGAGGCCGAGGTAGGTCACCGTCTCCTTGACCGAGTCGATGCGGCGCGGCATGCCGTAGATGGCGGCATTGATGTGGCGCAGGAGCTTGTAGGAGAGCGCCACGTCCTGGCTGACGATCTCGGCGATCCGGTCGAAGTCGTGGTCGGGGTCCTGGAACTCGGCCATCAAGCGCAGCAGGTTCAGGCTGTTGGCGGGGATGCTCGAGCCCGAGACGACGTTGGGCTTGGCCAGGAA
>JANOGB010000494.1:0-18245 GCA_031413955.1 Planctomycetota bacterium
GAAAAGAAAAGAAGAAGCAGAGCCGGGCTGGAGCCCGGCGCTCCCAGGGTGACTAGAATCGCACCTGCAATGCGACCCTGGATCGCGATCGTGGGCGAGCTCGTCGAGGCCGAACGCAGCGAGACGCGCTTGTCGCAACGCTACGTCGAAGCGGTCGAGCGTGCCGGCGGGCTGCCGTTCGTCGTCCCGTACCACTCCGAGGAACTCCAGGAAGCGCTGCTCGAGCGCGCCGACGGCCTGCTCTTCTCCGGCGGTGACGACTTCGACACGGCGCGGATGGAGCTCGGGCCGACGCACCCGGCGGCGAAGCCGGTGCCCGCGCGCAAGCAGGACTTCGACCTCGCGCTGGCGCGGCGTGCGCTCGCGACCCAACTGCCCACGCTCGGCATCTGCTACGGCATGCAGCTCTTGGCCCTGGCCGAGGGTGGCATCCTGCACCAGCACCTGCCCGACGACCGCCCCGGCGCTCAACCGCACGCGGGCGGCGTGCGCCACGAGGTGCGCGTGCTCGCGCACACGAAGCTCCGCGAGCGCACCGGTGTCCCGATGCTCGAGGTCGTCTCGCGACACCACCAGGCGGTCAGGAGCCTGGGAGCGGACTGGCTCGTCTCGGGGGTGGACGCGGAGGACCTGATCGAGGCCATCGAGCGCAACGACCACCCCTTCGCGCTCGGCGTGCAGTGGCACCCCGAGCTGTCCACCGATCCCGCCCAGGCGCGTCTGTTCTCCGCGCTGGTCGAGGCAGCCCGGGAGCACGCGCTCGCGCGCCTCTCCGGCCACCGCGGCGCATGAGGCCGGCACCCCGCAGGACCCGAGCACCGTCGACCCCGTGACAAGGCAGTGCATCCAGGTCGCGACGCGGCGGCCCTACGAGGTCGTCGTCGGTCCCGGGGTCCTGTCCGAGCTCGAGTCCGCGCTCGCGCCCGACGCGCCCGCCGCCGTTGTGTGCGACACGACCGTCGAGAAGCTGCACGCCGCGCGCCTCGCAGGCTGCGCCAGCCTCCCGCGTCTGGCAGTGCCGCCGGGGGAGAGCTCGAAGAGCCTGGAGATGCTCGAGCGCGTGCTCGATTTCGTGGCGGCGGCCGGACTCGACCGGCGCGCGACGCTGGTGGCCTTCGGCGGCGGCGTGGTCGGCGACCTCGGGGGACTCGCCGCGGCGCTCTTCATGCGCGGGATCGGTCTCGTGCAGTGCCCGACGACACTGCTCGCCCAGGTCGACTCCTCCGTGGGCGGCAAGACGGCCGTCAACCTCCTCGCCGGCAAAAACCTGGCCGGCGCGTTCCACCAGCCGAGCCGCGTGCTGGCCGACACGGAGCTCCTGGCCACGCTGCCCGACGAAGAGCTGCGCTCCGGCCTCGGCGAGGTCGTGAAGAGCGCGCTGATCGGCGACGGCGACCTCCTGGCGCTGCTCGAGCGCGAGGCCGACGCGATCCTCGCGCGCGACGGGGAGCTCCTCGGCCAGGTCGTGGCACGCTGCGTACGCGTCAAGGCCGCGATCGTGGCGCGTGACGAGGAGGAACGCGGCGAGCGCAAGCTCCTCAACCTCGGCCACACCTTCGCCCACGGCATCGAGCAGGCGGCCGGCTTCGGGCGCGTCCCCCACGGCATCGCGGTCGCAGTCGGCCTCGTGCTCGCGCTACGCGCCAGCGAGCGCGCCGGCTTGCTGGAAGAGCGCGATCTGACGGAGCGAGTCAGCGCCTTGCTCGGAGCCTTGTCCATGCCGCACGACCTCGCCAGCCTGCGTGCGCGCTACGGCGTGCGCCTTGCTCCCGACGAGCTCCTGCACGGAATGCGCCACGACAAGAAGGGTCGCGCGGGGAAGGCGTCCCTGGTCCTCCCGCGCAGGATCGGTGCAGCCGAGCGGGATCAGGAGGTGGAGCTTCCCCTGCTGCGAGCGTTGCTCGTCTAGCCGGGCATCGACAGGCGCCCGGGGGTTTGCTTGAATGCCGCGGCTCCCCGCCCGACGCGCGACCACCACCCTTCGATGCCCCGCCGGGACGATCTCGAATCCATCCTGATCATCGGCAGCGGCCCGATCATCATCGGGCAGGCTTGCGAGTTCGACTATTCCGGGACCCAGGCCTGCAAGGCCCTGCGTGAGGAGCGCTACAAGGTGATCCTGGTCAACTCGAACCCGGCCACGATCATGACGGACCCGGAGACGGCGGACGTCACCTACATCGAGCCGATCACGCCCGAGGTCGTGGCGCAGATCATCGAGAAGGAGCGGCCGGACGCGCTGCTGCCGACGCTGGGCGGGCAGACGGCGTTGAACACGGCGCTGGCGCTGCACGATTCGGGCGTGCTCGAGAAGTTCGGGGTCGAGATGATCGGCGCGCGCGCCGAGGTCATCCGCAAGGCCGAGAACCGTGATCTCTTCCGCGCGGCCATGGCCCACTGCGGGCTGGAGCTGCCGCGTTGCGGGATCGCGCACAACATGGAGGACGCGCGCCGTGTCTTGAGCGAGATCGGCCTGCCGAACGTGATCCGGCCGAGCTTCACGATGGGCGGGACCGGCGGAGGCATCGCCTACAACGTCGAGGAGTTCGAGGAGATCGTGGCGCGCGGGCTCTCGCTCTCGATGAACTCCGAGGTGCAGATCGACGAGTATCTGCACGGCTGGAAGGAGTTCGAGATGGAGGTGATGCGCGACGCCAAGGACAACGTCGTCATCGTCTGCTCGATCGAGAACATCGACCCGATGGGCGTGCACACGGGTGACTCGGTGACCGTGGCCCCCGCCCAGACCCTGACCGACCGCGAGTACCAGAACCTGCGCAACGCCTCGATCACGATCATGCGCGAGATCGGGATCGAGTGCGGCGGCTCGAACTGCCAGTTCGCCATCGATCCGAAGACCGGGCGCATGGTCGTGATCGAGATGAACCCGCGCGTGTCGCGCTCGAGCGCGCTGGCCTCCAAGGCCACCGGCTTCCCGATCGCGAAGTTCGCGGCCAAGCTGGCGGTCGGGTACAGCCTGGACGAGATCCGGAACGACATCACCAAGTCGACGCCGGCCTGCTTCGAGCCCACCATCGACTACGTCGTCACCAAGATCCCGCGCTTCAACTTCGAGAAGTTCCCGGGCGCCGACCACGTCCTGACCACGCAGATGAAGAGCGTGGGCGAGGTGATGAGCATCGGGCGCACCTTCAAGGAGTCGCTGCAGAAGGCGCTGCGCGGCCTCGAGACCGGCTTGCCGGGGCTCGGGCTCGATCCGCGCGAAGACGTCCAGCCGCTCGCGATCGACCGCGACGAGATCCTGCGCGCGCTGCGCATCCCGAACGACAAACGTCTGGTCGCCATCCGCACGGCCTTTCGTGCCGGGCTCTCGCTGGAGGAGATCCACGAGGCCACGCGCATCGATCGCTGGTTCCTGGAGAACATGCGCGAGCTGGTCGACTTCGAGGAGGAGCTCAAGAGCCGTCCGCTCACCAAAGAGCTGCTGCGCGAGGCAAAAGCGCTCGGCTACTCCGACCGCCAGATCGCCTGCGCCGCGCGCATCAGCGAGCCCGAGGTCGCGGCCCTGCGCTCCGAGCACGGCATCCAGCCGGTCTACAAGCTGGTCGACACCTGCGCGGCCGAATTCGAGGCCAAGACGCCCTACTACTACTCCACCTGGGAGGACGAGAACGAGGCGCGCCCGACCAGCAAGAAGAAGATCGCCATCCTGGGCGGCGGCCCGAACCGCATCGGGCAGGGCATCGAGTTCGACTACTGCTGCGTGCACGCGGCCTACGCCATGCGCGAGATCGGGCTCGAGTCGGTGATGATCAACTCGAACCCGGAGACGGTCTCGACCGACTTCGACACGAGCGACCACCTGTTCTTCGAGCCACTGACGCTCGAGGACGTGATGCACGTGGTGAAGACCGTCGAGCCGGTCGGGATCATCGTGCAGTTCGGCGGGCAGACGCCGCTCAACCTGGCGAGCGGCCTCGCCGCGCTGGGCGCGCCCCTCATCGGCACCTCGGTCGAGTCGATCGACCGCGCCGAGGACCGCGAGCACTTCTCGGAGTTCATCACCAAGCTCGGCCTGCGCCAGCCCGAGAACGGCATCGCGCGCTCGCCAGCCCAGGCCTTCGAGGTCGCGCGCCGCATCGGCTACCCGGTGATCGTGCGGCCTTCCTTCGTGCTGGGCGGGCGCGCGATGGAGATCGTCTACGACGATGCCGCGCTCGATCGCTACATGACGCTCGCCGTCCAGGCCTCGCCCGAGCGCCCGGTGCTGGTCGACAGGTTCCTGGAGGACGCGATCGAGGTCGACGTCGACTGCATCGCCGACGGCGAGACGGTCGTGATCGCCGGGATCATGGAGCACATCGAGGAGGCCGGTATCCACTCGGGCGACTCGGTGTGCGTGCTGCCGCCGCACACGCTCGACCCGGAGATCTTGGCCGAGATCGCGCGCTCGACCAAGGCGATGGCCCTCGAGCTCGGCGTGATCGGCCTGATGAACGTGCAGTTCGCGGTGAAGGGCGACGTGGTCTACATCCTGGAGGTCAACCCGCGCGCGTCACGCACGGTGCCCTTCGTCAGCAAGGCGACCGGCGTGCCCTACGCCAAGCTCGCCGCCAAGGCCATGTGCGGGCTGAAGCTGGCCGCGCTCGGCTGCACGCAAGAGATCGTGCCGCCCTACTATTCGGTGAAGGTGCCGGTCTTCCCGCACAACCGCTTCCCCAACGCCGACCCGACGCTCGGGCCCGAGATGCGCTCGACCGGCGAGGTGATGGGCATCGACACCGAGCTGGGCTCGGCCTTCCACAAGGCCTACCTCGCGGCCGGCATCAAGCTGCCGAAACACGGGCGCATCCTCTTGACGGTCAAGTCGAGCGACAAGCGCGCGATCGTGGGCGAGGCGCGCACCCTGGCCGGGCTCGGCTACGAGCTCATCGCCACCGACGGCACGTATCGCGCAATCAAGGCCAACGGCATCGCCTGCGAGCGCGTCAACAAGGTCGGCGAGGGCCGCCCGCACATCGTCGACCTGATCAAGAACCGCGAGATCGCGCTGGTGCTGAACACGCCCTACGGCAAGCGCGAGCGCAAGGACGACTCCTCCATCCGCGCCGCCGCCGTGCACGCGCACGTGCCGTGCATCACGACGCTGGCCGGCATCCAGGCGATCGTGAGCGCGCTCGCCTCTCTGCACAAGAACCCGCTGGTCGTGCGCAGCCTGCAGAGCTACCACGAGCTCGTGCGCGCCGAGACGAAGCGCACAGCGGGCGTGAGGGTCTGAGAAGGCGCACCGCGGAGACGCGGAGAGCGCGGAGGCGCACGGAGGGACGAACGGCCTCCGGGGCTTGAAGTTCCGAGAACTCCCATTCCGGAGGCCCCCGTCATCCACTCCGCGCTCTCCGCGTCTCCGCGGTGCGTTCGATCAAACGACGAGCACGCCCTCGCTGCGCACGAGCTCGCCGTAGAGCGCCGACAGCCTCCGCGTGCTCTCACCGACCTCGCCGTCGCCGATCACACGACCGTCGAGCTTCATCACGCCGGCCAGCTCACCCATCGTGCCGGTGCAGAAGACCTCGTCGGCGCGGTAGAACTCGGCGAGCGAGAGATCGCGCTCGGCGTTGGGGATGCGGTGGCGCTTGCAGAGCTCGATCACCGCGGCGCGCGTGATGCCTTCGGGGCAGGCGGCGGTCTTGGGTGTCATCACCACTCCCTTGTGCACCAGGAAGAGGTGCGTGGCATTGGTCTCGGCCACGAAGCCGCGCAGGTCGAGCATCACGGCGTCGTCCGCGCCGGCGGCGTTGGCCTGGATCTTCGCCAGGATGGACTGGATCAGGTTCGCGTGGTGGATCTTCGGGTCGAGGCAGTCGGGCGGAAAACGCCGGATCGAGCTGGAGACCAGCGTGAGGCCCTGCTTGGAGTAGACCGGCGGCTTGTGCTCGGCCAGCACGATCAGCGTGGGCCCCGCCTGGTTGAGACGCGGGTCCATCCCGGAGGTGACTTTCACGCCGCGCGTGAGCGTCAGGCGGATGTGCACGCCATCGCGCATCTCGTTCGCCGCCAGCGTCTTCTGGATCTCGGCCGTGAGCTCCTCGTGGCTCGGGATCTGGGCGAAGGCCAGGGCCCGTGCCGAGCCGCGCAGGCGGTCGAGGTGCTCGTTCAAACGGAAGATCCGGCCGCCGTACAGACGCAAGCCCTCCCAGACGGCGTCGCCGCCCTGCACCGCGGAATCGAAGGGACTGATGCGCGCCTGGTCGCGGTGCACGAGCGCGCCGTCGATGTTGACCAGGATGTCCGCGTTGCGCGGGTCGTAGCCTTGCAGCATGGGCAGAGTCTACGTCCTCAGGCGCCGCTCCCCGAGCTGGCGGTAGGCGTCGCGGCACTGCGCGTGCACGGCTTCCAGCCGGGCCGGGAGCTCACCCTTCCGCGGGCGCCAGCGCTCGAAGCCGGTCGACTTCGCAACCTCGCCGTACCAGTGCCTGGCCCACACGCCATCGGTAGGACGCAGGCCGGGTTCCCAGGCGAGCATCGCATGCGTGAACTCGAGCTCGAGCGCGACGCACAGCGCGCGCAGCACGCCGGCGGGATCCTCGAGCACGTCGTGCGCGTCGACCACGGGTGGCGGGCGGCCGAGGCGGCGCTCGACCGCGCGAAAGAGCTCGAGCTGTTGCGGCAAGCCCGTGTCGAGCGCGCTCGGATCGGGCATCACCTTCGCCAGCGAGAGCAGCATCTCGCGCGGGTCGCGGATCAGGAAGGCGTGCGCCAGCTCGTCCAGCCACGCGCGACCGACCTCGGGCAAGAGATGGTGCGCCATGTGCTTCTGGTAGAAGACCGCCTTCCCGCCGGGCACGGGGCCGGTGAGGAAGGTCACGACCTTGCGCCAGTCGGTCTCGCCGCGCGCCACGACCTCGTCGCGTCCGGGATGATCGACGGGACGCCGCGCGAGGTAGAAGGCGTACAGCGGCTCGTCGCACACGGCTGTGTCGGACCGGCTCCCGAAGGAGCGCATCAGGGCGGTCGAGATGTTGCGCGGTCCCGACCACATGGCGATGCGCAGGGGCATGCCGCCTCGTTTTCGGCCTACTGAGGCTTCTTGCCGGTCTTCCCGCCGGCCTTCTCGGCCTCGGCGGCCTTCTTGGCCTTCTCCAGACCGCGGTCGAGCGCGTCGAGCAGGATCTTGGCACGCGGCTCGAACTTCGAGCTGGGCTTCGACTCGAGGAACGCGGCGACCTCACCGCGCAGCAGCTCGGCGTCGGCGGTCTTGCGCAAGGCGCTGGCGCGCGCTTCCAGCTCGACCATGCGCGTTTCCGCGGTCACGTGGCGCATGATCTCGCGATCGGCCCGCAGCTCGCTCAAGCGCGCGGCCAGCTTCTCGCCTTCCGGCAAGGTGGAAAGACCTTTCTCCAGGAGTTCGCCGAGCCGGAAAGCATCGGTGTACTCCATGCGCTCGACCAAGCCCTCGAACTTCGTGACCAGGGGAGCGATGCGTCCGCGCACGAGCGTCGGAAAATCGAAGCCCTCCCGAGCAGGCAGCTTGGCCGCCTCCTGCAGGGCCGCGGCGAACGCGCCCTTCTCGAGCAGCTGAGCCAGGGGACGCGCATCCTCCGGCCATTCCCAGACGGGCTGCGCGAAGGCCTCTTTCAGGGCGCTCTCGATCGTGTCCTCGCGCAGGCGCCTGGGATCGCCGATCCACTGCACCATGCCGAAGGAATCGATCAGGGCTGCCGAGGGAATGCTCTTGACCTGGAACAAGCGATGCAGCTCGCCCGAGGTGTCGCGGCCCCACGCGTACTCGACCTTGTTCTTCTCGATCCACGGCAGGGTCTTCTTCGCGCTCTCGGTGGTCACGGCGACCACGGAGAGACCGCGCGCGCCGTACTTCTCCTGCAGCTCGTTCAGGTGCGGGACCGAGAGCACGCACGGCCCGCACCATGTGGCGAAGAACTCGAGCAGGACGGCTCGCCCGTAGAACTCGGAAAAAGACCCGGCCTTCGCCTGGCTCAGGTCTTCGACCACCACGGGCGGGAGCATGTCTCCGACCTCGAGCGTGGGCAGGGGCGAAGCCGGGGCGGGAGCGGGTTCGCTCTGGGGTTGCTCGCTCGGAGCTTGCCCGAGCAGGGGGGTAGCAGCGATCGAAGCGATCAGGAAAGAGAGTGTCGCGGGCAGGCGTCGCATCGTGGTCGGACTACGCGGTCGGCTCGAGGTTGTGGGCGCCCGAACGGATCGAGGGGAGCATTCCCCTCCTCCTTCGTGCCATGTCCACCCTGAGCGTTCCGCAACACGCGGAAAGGACCGCCGCAGGGGACGCGAAGGGGCCGGACGCGGGCCCCTAGCTTACCCTTGATCGCCCGCAGGCGGTGGTGCTTCCACCTTGGTGCGCGTGGTCAGGTCGGCCTCGAAGACCCAGCGGTCCTTGCCGATCTCGCCGGGAACGGCCTTGTCGAAGGGCGTCAGCTTCAGGCGCGTGACCTTCACACGGCGGCTGTCCTTTTCGAGCCTGTAGAGGAAGTTGCCGATATAACCGCGCACGTAGTGCTGGGCCTTTGTCGCGGGCGCGATCTTGTAGATCTTGTCCAGGATGCCGCGCGCGGGCGTTCGCGGCATCGAGGACAAATCGAGCTGTCCCATCTTGATGTTGTCCTCACCGGCCACCGCGCGGATGTAGCTCTCGAGCTCCTCCTGCGCCTTGAACTTCTCGGTGCTGGCGCTGGCCTGCAGGTCGTCGAGGCGGTACGCGTCGGTCTGGATCTCGCGCACGACGTCCTTCACGCGCTTGAGCTCGTTGTGCACCTCGTCGAGGCGCTGCGAGCGCAGGTAGACCAGCACGCCCAGCGTCAAGGAACCCAGTGAGCAGAACAGGATCACCGCCCGGGGGAAGCTCATGCGTCCGAGGAAGCTCTTCACGGCTGCCCTCCCTGGACGGCCTTGTCGACGTTGACCTGGATGTTGATGCCGTCCGCCTGGATGCCCTTGCCGCTCTGGAGCTCCTTGTTCGACTTGGCCTCGAACCTCACGCACCAGGGCTGAGCCTTGACCTTCTTCTCGAGATCGTTGTAGAGGTTCGTGGCCTGCAAGTTGTCCGGCGCGAAGAAGTCCGCATCCAGCGTGACCGTGACCGAGTCTTCCTTGCCGCCCGAACCGTCGACGTAGTTGGCCTCGAAACGCCGGACGCCGACGCGTGCGTCCTCGCCCATGGAGTGGATCAAGTCCATGACCAGGGTCGTAGCCGTGAGAGCGGACTGGGGTTGGCGGATGTCGCTGACCTGGCCGAGCTCCTTGGAGAGGCGCTCGATCTCGATCTTGAGCAGCTGTCGAATGCGCATCAGCTCTTCGAACTTCGTGCGCTCGAGGTCTGCCCCCGCCTGGGCCAGGGCCGCGTAGTTCTTCAGGACCTCGGGCGGATCGGAGAGCCGCACCGCGCGCGTGCTGGTCGGATCCGGCAACATGCGCTGGTTGGAGGCCTCGAGCCAGAACTGCATGTCGCCCTTGCTGGGCGGATTCTTGGCCAGATTGCCCTCGTCGCGCCACTCGAGCTGCTTGTCGAGCACGATGTACTGCACGAAGAGCAGCGTGAAGAGCAGCAGCGAGAACACGGCGAGCGGGAGTTCCAGGCGTTCGAAGCGCCCGCTGAAGCGCAGCTCTTCGCGCCGCAGGCTCGGCCGCAGGGTCCCGCCCTCGAAACCGCGCAGGGCGGCGCCGAAGGCGACCACGAACTCGTTCGCGAGCTCGACGCCGGGCAGCGTGAAGGGCAGCGGCTGGACGGTCACGTCGGCCAAGCTCGCGCCGATCAGGCCGGGCAGGTCGCGCCCGCACGCATAGACGTTGGTGATCGGGTTGGTGGTGCGCGCGCCGGACAGCGTGCGCGCGAGCTCGCGCCGGATGCGCTGGCGACGGTCGGCCGCCCCTTGCTCGCCCTCCTCGGCAGCGACCATGGCGCGACTCGGCTCCTTCTCTTTCTCGTCGCTGCCGCCCTCCTCCTCGGTGCTGCGCGGCAGCGCGGCTCCGGCACGGATCGCGCGCAGACTGGTCAGGCGCCGTCCGTCGGCGACCACTACCGTGGCCGACGTGTCGCCCACGTGGATCAGCACCGTACCCACATCCTCTTTCAGCAGGCCGCTCTCGAAGGCCGCGTCGAACAGCGCCGTCCCTTCCAGCTCTGCGTCCAGGGCCTCGAGCCCGGCGCGCTCGCACAGGTGCAGCGCGGCCCGCAGGCGTTCCTTGGGCACGGCCGTGACGAGCAGATTCGACTCGACTCCCGGCTTCGAGGAGAGGATCAGGAAATCGACCACCACCTGGCCGATGTCGAACTGCGGCAGGTTGCCCTCGACCTCGAACTTGATGACCTCCTCGATCTTCTCGCGGTCGTCGAAGGGCAAGGTGAGGTTGCGAAAAGCCGCCACGCCGGAGTCGATCGCCAGGTACACGCTGTCGGCGCTGAGCTTGTGCTGCTTCGCGATCTCGCGCAGACGCTCGACCACCGCCTGGGCCGCGCCCTCGCCGCCAGGGATCTCGCCCGAGACGGCGCACACGACCTTGTGGCGCTTCAGGCCCCCCTCCAGCGCGATGAGATGGAAGCCCCGTTCTCCGAGGTGGATGCCGATGGACTGGGACATGACGATGTCTTACTGCGGCCGGGAGCTCGAGGGCAGGACCGGCAGACCGCCGACCCACAGGTCGAATTGCTGGCGATGGTGCTCGGGCACGACCTTGTTGCGAATGAGCTCGCGGTGGCTGCGGCCGATCTTCACGAGGTCGCCGTCCAGGGCGGCGATGTTGCTCTCCTTCAGAGCATCGATCTTCTCCTGGTAGTCGCGCAGGATCCAGCGCAGGTTCCGGACGCGCTCCTCGTCCAGGTCGAAGGCCTCGACCATACGCTGCTCGTAGGCCCCCAGGGGGCGTTCCTCCTGATCGCGGCGGAACGAGAGCAGCACGCCAGCGGCCAGCCCGGCGAAGAATGTGGTGAGGGCGAGGACCAGCACCCAGAGTCGCTCGGATTTCATCGCGACTCGGGCGCGGGCGTCTCGAGCGTGTGGGTCTCGGTGACCGGAGCGTCGAGCCAGGGCGGCCGCGAGGGCAGCGCGTCCAGGCCGTTCGTGCGCGGCAGGCTCTCGCGCTGGATGGCCACGGCGAGCACGAACAAGATCGCTGCCGCCACCACGCTCGCCACCAGGAGGAAGGGCAACAGGGAGCGGCGTGGACGAATGGCAGCCGGCTCGGGCACGAGCAAGCCCGGATCGCCGGCGAGAGCTCGGCGCGCCACCCGCGCGGCGAAGCCGGCCGGCACGCTGACGGGCGCCGGCTCGAACTCGAACCAGCGCTGCAGGGACTTGCCCTCCTTGGCCACCTCGCGGCAGGCGGGGCAGTCCATGAGGTGGGTGCGCAACGGAGAGGCCTGGGCCTCGGACAGCTCGCCGTCGACGTAGCTCGGTACGAGCGGGCGGGCGGCGTCACAGGAGATCTTCATGGTTGGCTCCTCGGTGTTCGTTCGTCAGTCGGGAGCGGCGAACTCTGGATGTAGGCGGATCATGGCTTCCTTGAAGCGCGCTCGCGCACGGAAGAGGCGCGACTCGACCGTCCCGATCGAGATGCCGAGCACGTCGGCCATCTGCTGGTAGGAAAGGTCCTCGAACTCCCGCAGGACCAGGACCGTGCGGAAGATCTCGGGCAGCTCGGCCAGCACTTCGGCGGTGATGCGTGCGATCTCTTCGCGCCGCAGGCGCGCGTCCGGACCGGCGATCGCGACGCCCGAGCCGGCATGGCCACGTACGGGGGAGGCCGCGAGCTCGGGGTCCTCCACCGCCTGGACCGGGCTGCGCCCCATGCGCTTCAGGAAGTCGAGCGCGGTGTTGACGGCGATGCGATACAGCCAGGTCGAGAACGAGCTCTGGCGCTGGAAGGTTTCGAGGCGGCGGTAGGACTTGAGGAACGTGTCCTGCACGATGTCCTCGACCTCGACCGCGCTCTTCGTGTAGTGCCGCACCAGGGCGAAGATCCGCTCCTGGTAGCGCTCGACCAGGAGCTGGAAGGAGAGCTGGTTCCCGCCCAGGGCCTCCTCGACGAGCTGGGTGTCCTCGCGCGCGACTTCGTGCATCGTGATCATTGGAGCGATCGAGCGGCCGGATGCGACGCTTCGGACGGGGTTCTATTCCCGCCCGCGGAACGCCACGGGTCTACTCCGCCGAAGTCGGGGGCAAGGTGTGCGATACCCCCCCCAGCCAGTGGCCGAGCTTCGTGCGCTTCGTCTGCAAGTACTTGGCGTTGTTCGGGTTAGGAACAGTTTCGAGGGCCAGCTGATCGACCAGTTCCAGGCCGTAGCCCGACAGGCCGTGCAGCTTCTTCGGGTTGTTCGTGAGGATGCGCATGCGGCGCACGCCGAGGTAATGGAGGATCTGCGCCCCGATCCCGTACTCGCGCAGGTCGGCCGGCAGCCCCAGGGCCTGGTTGGCCTCGACCGTGTCGAGGCCCTCGTCCTGCAGGCGGTAGGCGCGCAGCTTGTTCGCCAGGCCGATGCCGCGACCCTCCTGGCGCAGGTAGAGCAACACGCTGCGGGGCTCGTTGGCCAGACGCTCGAGCGCCTGGTGGAGCTGGGGCTCGCAGTCGCAGCGCTCCGAACCGAAGACGTCGCCCGTGAGGCACTCGGAGTGCACGCGCACCGTGACCACGTCCGGAGCAGCCTCGCGCAGACCGTCGAGGCCGGGCCCGGGCATGCCGATGGTGAGCGCGACGTGCTCACCGCCGTCGACCGTGGAGCGGAAAAGGTGCGCCACGAAGCGGCCGTGGCGGGTCGGCAGCGGCACGTCCATCACCACCGGCTCGATCAGACGCTCGTTGCGCCGGCGGTAGGCGATCAGGTCGGAGATGGTGCAGATCTCCAGGCCGTGGCGCGCGGCGAAGGCCTCGAGCTCCGGCATGCGCGCCATCGTCCCGTCCTCGTTCATGATCTCGCAGATCACGCCGGCGGCCGTGCGCGCGCCGGCCAGGCGCGCGAGATCCACGATGCCCTCCGTCTGCCCTTCGCGGACCAGCACTCCACCCTCGCGGGCACGCAGCGGAAAAACGTGTCCGGGGCTGACCAGGGCCTCGGGTCTCGAGTCGGGATCGCTGGCCACGCGGATGGTGCGCGCGCGGTCGGCTGCGCTGATGCCCGTGGTGACGCCGCTCGCCGCCTCGATCGAGACGGTGAAGGCCGTGCCCATGCGCGAAGAGTTGCGCTCGACCTGCGGACGCAAGCCGAGCCGGTCGCACACGGATCCGGCCAGCGGCATGCAGACCAGTCCGCGCGCCTCCCGCGCCATGAAGTTGATCGCCGCAGGCGTCACGTGCTCCGCCAGCATGGCCAGGTCACCCTCGTTCTCGCGCGCAGGATCGTCGACCAGGATGATCATGCGGCCGGCCTGGAGCGCGGTCAGGATCTGGGGGATCGGACTCTGGGGCATGCTGGAACCGAACTGGAGCGCAGCAGCATCCCATCTCGACGCCGGTCAGGGGAAGGCGCCGGCCTCGCGAGCCTATCCATCGAGCGGCGGATCATTGTTCCCACCCCCCGGACAGGGTAGGAACGAGCCCATGCCGCGCCGCCATCTCGCCGCTGGCCTTGCGTTCTTTGCAGCCGCCTGTGGCAGTCCGAGGGAGGAGCCCGAGGAACCGGTCGAGCCGGCCATCCTGTCCGGAGCGCGCGGAGCACCGGTCGACATCCTGACCTCGCCCGAACTCGAGGAGGTCGCCCGGCTCGAAGACTCACGTTCCCTCGGAGAAGGGCGCCTCTTCGAATTGCTCGGGAGCGAGCGCGACGTGCGCGTGCGCGTCTCCGCCGCCACGGCCCTGGGCCGCTTTCCTTTCCCGCAGTTCGGCGCCGAGGTGACCGCGGCGCTGGTGCGCGCGCTCGAGGATCCGGAGCTCGAAGTGCGCCTGGCGGCGGCCTTCGCTCTCGGTGTACGCGCCGATCCCGACTGCGCCGGCACGCTGCTCGCCTATCGCAACGACCCCGAACCGCGTCTACGCGCCCGGCTGGTCGAGGCGGCGAGCAAGCTCGCCGACCCGGGCATCCACACGCAGCTCATCCTCTCGTTGCGGGATGCCGACCTGTCCGTGCGCATGGAGGCGGCGGTGGGCGCGGCGCGCTGGAGCGCGGCGACGAGCGACGCCGGCGAGGTCGACCGCGCCCTGCTCGATGCCCTGCACCCCTACCGCATCACGCGCGAGTCGGCGCCCAAGTCCGCGGTCGAAGCCGAGCTCGTCTGGCGCATCCTGTGGGCCCTCGGACGGCGCAAGGCCGAGCTCGGGCGCGGGCCGTTCCAGGAGTACGCCAGCTCCGAGAACGCCCTCGAGCGGCTGTTCGCCCTGCGCGGTCTCGGACAGCTCACGCCGGATGTGGCCAGTGTGAGGGCCGCGCTCGAGGCCCTGGACGGAGCGCGAGCGGCGCGCGACTGGCGCGTCGCCTTCGAGGCTGTGGTGGCGCTGGGCCGCTGCGGGAGCGCGGAGCGGAGCACCCTCGACGCGAAGACTCGCGAGCTGCTCGCGGGCGAGGCACCGCTGGAGGCGCTGAAGAAGGCCACCGAACACGCCAGCCCGCACGTCCGAGCTGGAGCGATGGAGGCTCTGGGAGGCTTCGGCGACGAGCGCCAGGTGCTCGCCCTGCTGCAGCGCGGACGACTCGACCTGTCGGCCGGAGTACGCGCCGCGGCGTTGCGCGCGCGCGTGCGCAGCGCGGGGCCGGACGACGCCTTCGATGCGCTGCGACGCGCCGCCAAGCACGAAGATCCTGTCCTGCGCGCGGCGGCGGCCGACGCGGCCGGCGCCTGGCGGGATGGGCGCGCGGACGAGATCCTGCTGGAGCTCGCGCGCGACCCCTCGCTCTTCGTGTCCACGCGGGCGGTCGAGCAGCTCGGCAAGCACCCCTCCGATGCGGTGCGGGCGGAACTGCACGGGCTGCTGGCCCACACGGACAACGGAATACGCCTGGCGGCGGTCTTCGCGCTGAAGGAGATGCCCTCACCCGACGATCTCGCGGCCCTGGTCCAGGCCTCGACGAGCTCCAGCGGCGACGGCGGCGCCGAGGTGGCCTTCAGCGCGCTGCAAGTGCTGGCCGCGATCGGAACCAGCGAGGCGCTCGCTGCAGTCGAACGCGCGCGCTCCGACCCGCGTCCCTACGTGCGCGCGCTCGCGCGGAAGCTCGTGCCCGGGCCCCCCGGCTCCGCACCGGGCAGCGAGGAGCGCATGGCTGCCCCCGCTGCCGTCGTCCCGAGGCCCGGCAAGGACTATCCGGCGTGGCGCTTCAACCCGATGGTCGAGTTCACCACCACCCGCGGCGCGATGGTCTTCGAGCTCTTCCCGGCCGAGACGCCGCTCCACGTGCACAGCTTCCTCCAGCTGGTCGAGCGCGGTCACTACAACGAGCTCACCTTCCACCGAGTCGTGCCCGACTTCGTGGTACAGGGTGGGGACTATCGCGGCGACGGCAACGGGTCCAAGCCCTACCAGGGCGAGGCCCTGCGGGCCGAGTTCACCCCGCGCAAGACCACGCGCGGCTCGCTCGGCATGCCCCGCAACGAGGACCCCGACTCCGGCGGGAGCCAGTTCTTCGTGACGCACCTGCCGACCCCGCACCTCGACGGCCGGTACACGATCTTCGGCGAGCTGCGCACCGGCGGGGAGGTGCTCGACCTGCTCGAAGTGGGAGATCGCATCCTGTCGATGCGGCTCCTGCGCTGAGGGCCTCGGCCACCTCGCGCACGACGCCTTCCCTCCGGGGCAGCGGGAAGGACGTTCACAACTCTCTGTCCTATTGGAGCTTATGCGCTTGCTACGGACTGTCATCGGGCGCCTTGCGCGCGCGACGATTCCTGCGGCTGGCCTCGATCTTCGTGCTCCCCGGTGCCGAAAAGGGCGGCACCTTCCGGCCCCGCACGGGTATCGCCACCGCATGGACCGAATGCCTGCCCAGTCCTCCCCTCGACCGCCGAACGTCTGGTTGCCGGTAGGCGTTTCCGCCCTGGTCTTGCTGTCGGGCGCGGCCCTCGTCACGCAACGCCTGGGCACGCTGCAATCGCGCCTGGAGTCGACCGAGGGCGCGCGCGCGAAGCAAGCGGCGGACATGCGCACCCGACTGGAGGGGGTCCAGAACGAACTCTCCGTCATCCGTGCGGAACTCGGCACGGCGCTCGTGGGCCTCGAAGGGACCGACAAGCTCTCGCTCCGCCTCGAGAGCGCCGAACACGACCTGGGCTCGATCGGCGCTGCCATCGAGGCGCACGCGTCGAACCTGCTCGAGCTCGAAGAGACCCAGGCCAGCTTCGCGCCGGACATGGAGAAGCAGCTGCGCGAGCGCGACGAGCGCCTGCAGAAGCGCTACGAGGCGCTCAACGAGCTGGCCGAGAACGCGCGCCGCGCGGCGAGCGACACCCAGGAAAAGCTTGCCCAGCTCGATCGGTCACTCTCGGCGGCCCCCGACCTGCACACCATGTGGCGCGAGCTGGTCGGGCCCGTGGTGCAGCTAGCCGGCGATGCCAGCGTCGGCAGCGGAGTGCTGCTGCGCTCCGAACCTCGCGCCGAGGGCGGTTTCCACACGCGCATCCTGACCGCCTGGCACGTGGTGCGCGACATCCAGGGCGATCCGCCCGACCTGGAGCTCGCGGTGCCCGTGCAGATCTACCGCGAGGATGGCACGACGCGCCAGGAGAAGGCCAAGCTGCTGGCGCACGACCCGAAGGTCGACGTCGCCCTGCTCGAGCTCGTGACGGCCGACGCGCTGGAGTTCGGCGCGGACCTGGCGCCACGCTCGCGCCTGGCCGCGGCGCGCATCTTCGACCAGATCGTGGCCGTGGGCTGCCCCCTGGGCAACGATCCGATCCCGACGCGGGGTGAGATCGCCACGTGCCAGCACCAAGTCGAGGGCGAGTGCTACTGGATGATCAACGCGCCCACCTACATCGGCAACTCGGGCGGCGGCATCTTCGATTCGAGCACCCACGAGCTCCTCGGGATCTTCTCCAAGATCTACACGCACGGATCGCTGCGGCCGACCATCGTCCCGCACATGGGACTCGTGACGCCCCTGGGCAAGATCTACGACTGGCTGGAAGCGGTCGGTCACGGCGAGGTCGTCCCCGCCGAGCGCGGCGCCGCGGTCTCGCTCTCGGCCCAGTAGCGCTCGCCAGCGACCGGCCGCCGCGTCCGCAGCGGCTGCTCGTGCAGCAACGCCGTCCAGCGGCCGGCCAGACGAGTCGAGTTCGCGCCGATCCGGGCTCTCGAGGCGCCCGGAAACGGCGGCGGAATCGACGGCGGCGAGTAGGCCCGACGGCCCCCCGCCCTGTCAGCTCACAATCCCGAACTGGAGCGGGCACCAGGCATCTGGGACGATCTTCGGATGGGCGGGAAGTGGCCGTGGTCGGCGCTCTTCGCGGTGACGATCTGGGGCGGCTCGTTCGTCGCCACCAAGCTGGCCCTCGGTCCTGAGGGCGCGCGCGTGTTCACGCCCTTCGGGCTGGTTGCGCTGCGCTTCCTGATGGGCGGAGGCGTGTTGCTCGGGGTGCTCGTGCTGCGCGGCGGAGCGATCCTGCCGGAGCCCGCCGATCGCCGGCGCGTCGCCCTGCTCGGCGCGATCCTGGGCACGCACATCGGCGTGCAGACCTACGGACTCTCCTTCACCTTCGCCACGCACGCAGCCTGGATCGTGTGCTTCCAGTCGGTGACGATCGCGCTCGCGGCGCAGTTCTTCCTCGGCCAGCGGCTGCGCGCGGTGGGCTGGCTGGGCGTGGCGCTGGCCGTCGCGGGCGTCTTCGGCGTGACGCGACCGACCGGAGCCGCGCAGGCGGCCGGGGTAGGGTTCGGCGATCTGCTGCAGCTCTGCGGGTGCGTGACCTGGCCCGCTTACACCCTGCTCGGCGCCCGGCCGGTGAAGAGCTCGGGCGCGCTGCGCGTCACGACCTGGACGACGCTCGTGGCCGGGACGCTCATGCTCGCGCTGACGTCCGCAGGCGGCTTCGGTGCACGGCCCGGCGCGAGCGAGCTCGCCGCGCTCGTCTACCTCGGCCTCCTCTCCAGCGCCGCGGCGTTCCTGGCGTGGTACCACGCGCAGGCGATCCACGGCTCGCAGCGCACCGGAGCCACGCTGTACGTCGAGCCCTTCGTGACCGCCGCCGTGGCCTCGACGCTGGGCGAGCCGCTCGTGCTCGCCACGGTCGCCGGCGGGATGGTCGTGCTGCTCGGGGTGTGGCTCGTGCAGCGCGGCGCGCTGCGACTCTGAAGACTCGGCTCATCCGGGAGCGCCGGGCTCCAGCCCGGCTTCTGTG